>NZ_ARQF01000020.1:696294-1044441 GCF_000384815.1 Halodesulfovibrio aestuarii DSM 17919 = ATCC 29578 | reverse complement strand
TGAATTGCCCGTTACCTTAGTAACGAACAACGCTAGCTGATCTCTAAATCAATCCGATTCGCTATTTAATTGTCAAAGAGTTTCCAAGCGACGACAAAAGACCAGTTGTCTTCCGAAGTGCGAAAAGCGTTTTGCCTTATCTTACTTCAGGAGTCAACCTCTTTTTTGAATTACTTTCGAAGAAGTTGTCTTTCGTTTTTGCGTCGTTAATTGAAAATGAACAAGCTGTTTTGGTGCGACCCGTTTGGGCTGCTCCGTTGCAGCGAGAGACGTTCTATGCAAACCAGCCCTCTCCGTCAACATGTTTTTAATATTTTTTTAGTGCTTTTTCTAAACAATCATCAGATTACTTGATAACATACTGATTTTAAAAATAAAAAGTTTTTTCATATAAAATCAATTTCAATTCAAACTAAAAGAAAAGCGGGTTTTCAAAATTCTCAAAATCATACCAACAGTCTTTGTCGATAATTTGCCCGTTTTCTATGACTAAAACCTTATTATTGGCGTTGGTAAGCCATTTTGACAATACACCTTCACCGTCAAAATTACCTTCTATTGTTATAGTATCACCATTTTTTAATCCAATTTTCGAAATCTTAGTAATCTCATCTTTTCTTAAAATTACAATGACTCGAGAATTAAGCTCAATAAATACATCACGTAACTTACTTTGATCTATCCGCGTAATGGTACCTTCCACATGAACGATCCTTCCGTCCAATGCAAGAATCACTTCATCCTTCGCCAGATAACCTCTATACAGTTCATTAGCGCTATAATTCTTAAATCTGCTCATTGATGCGCAGCCTGTAATAAACAGAACGCATATGTATAGTAGAATGGTACGTATAAATGAGACTCTTTTTATATTCATCTGCAATACCAAATAAAAAGCCCGGAGAACATACTCCGGGCCTTTTTTATACTTAGTGTGAATAACCTAATAGTATACCGCATCGCGACATATTGTACAAAACATATCCCTAAACTAATGTTCAACGATAGTTATATACCTAACTAACACTTAAGTCCATTTTTCAACAGGAGGGAGGGGCAGATTCTGAATAGTTTCGATCAACTGATCCGGAGTAACAGAGGCTGCTCCAACATGCCCTACAACTACACCGGCTGCATAGTTTGCAAGCACGCATGAGTCCACAAGGGAGCAACCGGATGCAACGGCAAGAGCTGCAGTAGCAATAACTGTGTCACCTGCCCCTGTTACATCAAACACTTCCTGCGCCATTGTTGGAACATGCCACACGGTATTTTCATCATCAAAAAGCGCCATACCAAGCGGCCCTAATGTGGTAAGTAACTTATCACATCCAAGAAGACGAAATATTTCTCGCCCTGCGTCCAGAATCTCTTTCTGGCTGCCAACAGGAAGATTTGCACCTTCGCTTGTTTCTTTGGAGTTTGGCGTAAGAATAAACACGTTTTGGTAAAGCTTGAAATTTGGTGTCTTTGGATCGACAAAAATCTTTGGTTGATTCTTCTGCGCTTCACACAGAAAACTCAATCGCTCCATAAATTCTTTGCTTACAATTCCTTTGCCATAGTCGGAAACAATGACAACACTATATTCAGCAATACAGCTTTCAACACGTTCCATAAGCTGATCAAGATCATTACCGGAGATGGACGCAGTATCCTCGCGATCAATACGTATCATTTGCTGATTGCTTGCAAGAATACGTGTTTTACGAGTTGTTTTACGAGTACCGATTTGCTGAATGTCATGCTCGATTCCTTCAGAATCCAACAATGCCGTCAATAAATCTGCCCCCATTCCCGCACCAGAAACAGTAATAATTTTAGGAGCGCCACCGAGTGTACAAACGTTTTTAGCTACGTTTCCAGCTCCACCAAGAACATGTCTGTCACTACTGACATGAACAACCGGAACCGGCGCTTCTGGTGAAATTCGATCTGCACTCCCCATTAAATACTCATCTATCATGATGTCGCCGATAATTAGTACTTTCGATCCGGAGAAGCTGTCGACGCGCTCTGCAAGTGTATCTTTATTTACCATATATAATGTTATCCTCAGAATAATGACTCTGTCACTTCTGCATGCATAGCAATACGTTAGTGTTATCCTGCTTGTTTAATTCCCAGTTTACCAAGCAACTCATGCAGTTCTGCTTCTGTATTATAAGCCAACATAACTTTCCCCTTTTTTTCAGTACCGCTCATAGTAACTTTACTGGAAAAAAGAGTTGTTAACTGGTTTTGAAATTCTTTTAATACTGCTGACTTTTCATTTTTTGGAGTTTCATTCTTTGTATCTTTCGGAAGAGCAAAACTCTTATGCTCTTTCCAGGAAGCCGCAAGTGCTTCTGCTTCGCGCACAGTAAGCATCTGTGAAACAATAAGACCAAGAAAATCAATACGGGCAATATCATCAACAGATAAAATAGCTCGCGCATGCCCTGCTGTAATAGTCCCCGCTGATAAGGCTTCCTGAGCCATGTCGGGAAGCTGCAGAAGGCGCAATGTATTTGCAATTGCAGAACGGCTTTTACCTACCTGTTTTGCAAGTTCTTCTTGTGAAAGGTTGAACTGATCTTTTAATTCTTGCAGGCCTTTTGCTTCTTCAAGAGCCGTTAAATCTTCACGCTGAAGGTTTTCAATCAACGCAATCGCCAACGTTTCCATATCATCAAGTTCACGGATAACAACCGGCACTTCACGGATACCTGCGAGTTGGCTTGCTCTGAACCTGCGCTCACCGGCAACAATTTCGTAAGAAAGCTCTCCACCCACAACCTGTGGTCGAACAAGTAACGGCTGAAGCACACCCTTTTCTCGAATAGAAGCTGCCAAATCTTCTAAAGCAGCATCATCAAATTGTTTACGGGGCTGGTTTGGATTCGCATGCAAAAGACGTAACGGAAGCATATTCGGGCTTTCATTTTCTTCTACAGTTTCTGTATTTTTAAACAGTGCATCTAACCCTCTGCCTAACCCTCTCTGTGCTCCTGCCATATATATCTCCTTGACAATATGTCTTTTCGACATGACTCTATTATATTCACACTCACAAAAAATCGGCACGTTATTGGAGGCTGAAATGTCCGAATATGAAACCCATGTTAAGCCGCTTTATGACCGCGACGGTAACTTACACGGCGTACTGCTTAGCCCAGAAATCTGGGAAAAAGCTGGTAAAAAAATATCAGAGATTCTTGATCAGGCTCAGGACAAACAACCTACTTCTGAGATTCATCAAGAACCTATTGAAGACTGGGAGACGTTTAAAGATTACTGGGATTTTAAATATCCATTTAACCCAGGAGTTACCTGCAACGCATGTGGTGCAAAGTCAGAGAACTGGGAAGAGGATACTCCTAGAGTCTTCTATCTTAAAAATGCATCTTTAAGCGGTCTTCTTGTTTTCCATTGTGAAAAATGCGGCAGCACCGTACGTAAAAAACATTTTAAAGATCATGTCTGCCTTGAAGCTACAAAGCCTTCCGGCGAATCTTGTGAACCGGAATGCATCTATCCTGAATAGCTACATAGTCTATATTTATCTTGCAGGCGCAGGGGCATTTCGCATTGCTACTTCTTTAGCAAGTGCAAGATATGCTGCTGCGCCTTTTGATTTTATATCATAATGGATAATTGATTTTCCGTAGCTTGGCGCTTCGGAAAGACGAACATTACGAGGAATAATGGTCTTGAAAACATGTTCCGGAAAACAGCGCTCTACTTCATTTTTGACCTGAGCAGAAAGCTTATTGCGTGTATCAAACATAGTAAGCACTACGCCTAGTAAAGATAAGCTTGTATTCAAGCGTTTTTTTACTTGCTCATATGTTTGTAGTAGCTTCACAATCCCTTCTAGCGCATAAAATTCGCATTGAAGTGGTATAAGAACTTCATGGGCAGCACAAAGTGCATTTAGTGTAATAAGTCCAAGTGACGGCGGACAATCAATAATAATATAATCGAATCGTGAAGCAACGTTTTTAAGGACGTCCTGCAAATAGTATTCACGGCCCATCTTATCGACAAGTTCCAATTCAACAGCAACCAAATCCGTTGATGCAGGCAACACAGAAAGATATGGAGTTCTGGTAGGATAAATGGCGTGCAAAGCTTTTTCTGGTGTAAAAAAAGTGCGGTACAAATTGCTAGACAAACTATCCACATCAAGGCCAATACCACTTGTTGCGTTTGCTTGCGGATCACAGTCAACGAGTAGTACCCGCTTTTCCATCACAGCCAACGACGCTGCCAAGTTTACAGATGATGTAGTTTTTCCTACTCCACCCTTTTGGTTAGCTACAGCAATAATCCGTGCCACATGAACCTCTCTTGTACAGTTGAAGTTGGATAATTGTGCGAGATGTTTCACGTGAAACGTCACAAAATCATCCATTCCCACCCTCTTTAAAAACACTGTCGCGTAGTGACTTTTTATTGCTAGTTAATATATTATGTTTATGTCAACACAAAGCAGTGACGTGTATACAGTAAAAGAGACCTTATTTGCCCCGTTATACTCCATTCACAAAGACAAACTAATTAGAAAATTTTATTTTTTTGTTTCATGTGAAACAAAATTTTTCTTATCACTTTTGTACACGACCCCCAGAATAGACCTTTACACAAAAAAAGGGCTCTTAAAAAAGAGCCCTTTTTTTATTTCACATGAAAAACGTAACTACACATTATAGTACTCACGGTACCAATCAACAAATGCTCCTATGCCCTTTTCGATCGGAGTATCCGGTCTAAAGCCTACATCGTTCATAAGGTCATCGACATTTGCATAGGTTGCTTCAACATCACCCGGCTGCATTTCCATCATATTTTTCACAGCCTTTTGCCCAAGCTTTTCTTCAAGAACTTCGATAAAACGACCAAGTTCTACGGTATTATTGTTACCGATATTATACACACGGTAAGGCGCAGAGCTGGAAGCTGGGTCAGGATTGTTGCTATCCCAATCAGGATTAGCTTCTGGAATTTTATTGGTAACCCGAACAACTCCTTCCACAATATCATCAACATAGGTAAAGTCTCGTTTCATTTTACCATGGTTGAAGACGTTTATTGGCTTACCTTCAAGAATTGCTTTTGTGAACAGAAATAGTGCCATATCTGGACGCCCCCACGGGCCATATACTGTAAAGAAACGAAGTCCTGTTGTCGGCAAGCCGTATAAATGGCTGTAAGTATGCGCCATCAACTCATTCGCCTTTTTACTAGCTGCATATAAACTAACCGGATGATTCACGGCCTTATGAGTGTCAAAAGGCATATTCGTATTCAGACCATATACAGAGCTGGAAGATGCATACACAAGATGCTTAACATCATTATGGCGGCAACCTTCAAGAATGTTTCCAAACCCCACAAGGTTTGCATCTACATATGAATCTGGATTTTCGATTGAATAGCGAACCCCTGCCTGACCTGCCAAGTTTACAACATGAGTAAACTGCTCAGCAGCGAACATTTCACGCATAGACTTCCGATCTGCTAAATCAAAATTGGCATGACGAAAGTTTGGATTAGCAAGAAGAGGCTCGAGACGGTCTTTTTTTAGCTGAACGCTATAGTAATCGTTCAAGTTATCAAGACCAACAACGGTATTACCAGCGGAAAGAAAGCGCTGAGAAAGTGCTGAGCCGATAAAACCGGCAGCTCCAGTTACAAGAATATGCATTCAAAAGCTCCTAGCGATGGAATCATGTGTATGTAATCCGAGCCACCGGTTAAATTTTACTAGCGGTCGGAATTAAGTATCGTCTGTCGAATTAACGCCTTTTTGTGGCATGAGTTTAGTCATAATGTCTAGTGGAATTGGAATCAGGGTTGATCCTGCATTTGTAGATATTTCTTGCATGGTCTGTAAATAACGTAACTGAAGAGCCTGAGGATGGTGGGCTATGATTTCTGCTGCTTGAGAAAGTTTTGTTGCAGCCTGATATTCACCCTCAGCATTAATAACTTTCGCTCGACGCTCACGTTCAGCTTCAGCCTGCTTAGCCATAGCGCGCTGCATCTCTTGCGGTAAATCAATATGTTTTAACTCAACAGAATTGACTTTTATACCCCAAGGAGCCGTTTGCTTATCTAGCAAATCCTGAATCTGCATATTCATTTTTTCACGATGCGCCAATAATTCATCAAGCTCTGCCCCACCACAAACGCTACGTAGCGTAGTCTGCGCAAGCTGGGATGTTGCGAATAAAAAATCCTCTACTTCGATAATAGATTTTGTCGGTTCTACCACCTTAAAGTAGACAACCGCACTTACCTGCACCGAAACGTTATCGCGTGTTATCACATCCTGAGCAGGAACATCCAATGTCAGCACACGCATTGAAACACGAATCATGCGATCAATAACAGGAATAAGGATAATAAGTCCCGGCCCCTTAGCCTGTAGGACCCGGCCTAAACGAAAAACTACAGCCCGTTCGTATTCATTCATTACACGAATAGCTAAGACCAAAAAGACCACCACGACACCAAATATTGCTGAAATTGAATACATAATTTCTCCCAACTATATTTCGATTTTTATCTATTACTCTCTGTGCCTTCCCCATACAGACTCTGTCTGCCTCCGGAGACCAGAGAGTCTTGGTAGACTATCGCTATATGTAATCTCACATTCATCGAACACAGCCACCACTTTGAAAGCTTTTCTCTAGCCCTGCCAAGAAACCTTAACTGACAAGCTCTGCGCGCTTTTTTATTGTCCTCTCAATATGTTCTTCTCATTACATTAAAAAAAATCATATAACCACATGATATCTAAGCAGAACCTACGTTCACCCTAGTCAAGCAATGCAAAAAAAGTCTATTTAACATCAATAGTTACGGTCAAATCATCAATAGACTTCACTATGACAACAGATCCATTCTCAAGCTCAATTCCGTCAGGATATTTTTTTGGATCAACCGTTGCTGACCAAAGAGTTCCGTACATAAAAATTTTTCCCTTCATTCCCGTCCATGAAACTATTTCTGCAGTTTCACCAATCATAGCTTGCAGACCGCTTGCAGGTTTTTTCCTCATCGCTTTTGCTGCTAAGTATGCCGTACCACACATAATTACGGTTATTGCCCCAGTTGTTCCCAAAATAAGGGATATTGGCAACGCCATATGCCCATCATCCTCAGGAAATAGAATCAATGAGCCTATAAGAAGGGCTGCCACCCCACCTAACGAAAGAAATCCATAACTAGTAATCTTTATTTCTAAAGCAAAGAGAACAAGGCTGAAAAGGATAAGCAAAAGCCCTACTATATTTGTTGGGAGAATTGACATGGCATACAGCCCAAGAAGTAAGGCCAGTGCACCAATAACTCCGGGGATCATTGCGCCTGCATGAGTAAATTCAATAAAGAGGCAGGCAACACCGGCTAAAAGGAGCAGATATGCAATCTGCGGGTCTACAAGCCAGGAAAGAACTTGATATCGGAAGTTAGGCTCGTACGTAACGATTTCCAACTGCTCTTGAGAAAAATGGACGGTTCCATGTTGAGTATGAACTCCGTGTTTACCTGCTTGTACAAGAAAGTCCTGTATCGACGGTGCAACAACTTCTACCACTCGAGAAGCTGCAGCCCTTTCGCTTGTTATCGTGATGCTGTTACGCACCGCATCTTCATACCAGTTTAAATTTCTATTCTGCCTTGCTGCAACAGTACGGACAAGGCTCACCAAATCATTCACGACCTTTTTACTCATGGTTGAGTCAATATTCTTCCCACTCGCATCAATAGGTGAAGCTGCCCCCATTGTTGTCTGCGGAGCCATACCCGCAAATGAAGAAGCTGCAACTAAAAAGACACCAGCACTCGCAGCTCGTGACCCTCGAGGGCCTACCCAAACCAAAACAGGAATAGACGAATTCAACATACTTTTTAGAATTTTTCGCATAGAAGAAACAAGCCCACCTGGAGTATCTAATTCCAGCACAACAAATCGAGCTCCCATCTTTCCAGCCTGACGCAAAACCCCATCTGTTAATTCCACTTGCGCAGGGCCAATTCCACCTTCAATTGAATAATGCAAAATTTTAACAGTAAAATTTTGCCCGTTTTTATAGATTCCTATGGGCTCTTTTTCTTCGGCATATAGGGTGTTTGGTTGCCAAAAAGCAAAAAACGCTGCAAACAGGCTAATAAGGGCAATAAAAGGCATACGACTCATTTTAACCCCCAACCTAGAGACTAATAAAGAATTATTCCTATTAAGGAATGGAAACTTAGACCTATTACGAGATAATACCAGTATTGAAAATTAATACATTGTTTTTCAAAAAAACTAAAAAAGCTTCACGTGAAACACTGTTGAACAAAAAAATCCCTTTCCTCAGAATCTGAGAAAAGGGATTTCATAATCTTGTTTCTAGATAATAAATCATGCGCCGGAAGCTTAATCACTTATCAAGATAAAAAGGCTTCACCTTGCGAATGAAAGGTAAGTTTAATACCGGAGCAAAATATAGAACCTAACGCGACAACCGAATGGCTGTTCGTAAGTATGCTATGACTGGCGCAAGCATGTTTGGAGACTTTACCAGATAATCAACATCCGGCAACGCAATTAGCCGATGCCCGAGAAACTGAGTAAACAAATACGGACGCAGCGTGGAATCAGGCATAAAGCTTTTCAACGCTTTTGAACCAAAGACCACACTATATCGCGGCCGAAGCCGTCTTAGTCCGGCAAGAAAAATTTCCGGAGCCGGAGTCAGTTCACCAGCGACTTTACCACAAGCTGCCACCGGCCAGAAAGAACTCGTTCCACGTGGCAAGTTGAGACTGCCGATAAGCTTCTTCAAAACTTCACGGCGGTTCGGATCTGCGTGACCAGAAAGATCATCACCAAGAGACCAATATGTCCATACCACTGGGCTTGGTATCTGTACCTTGCTCCAGTAACTCTGCCACAACTCTGGCCACTCTTCCGGTGGTTTAGTTGTTGGATGAATAACAAGAGATGGTATAGCACGCGGTGGAACTGCTGCAGATCGTACTTTCTGGACAGGACGCTGTTGAGGAGACTGCTGTTGCTGAGATGTCTGCTGTTGAGGCTGATTCTGCACAGTTGGCTGCTTAAATTGCTGCGGTGTCTGCGACTGTGCAGACGCAACAGGAGACAAGGAAGATTGGGCCACAGGTGCTGGCTGTGCAGAAGCTGCTGCTTGTGCGTCAGACATTGCCTGTGCAATAGAACCATCCTCATCAAAAAGAAAGCGAAGTCCGGCATTATGCCAAGGACGTATTTGTTCGCTAAGAACTACAGTTGAAGCAGCCAATCAAAAACTCTCCATGCGACTTCCGGTTTTGGTGCCACAGGCCAGTCTTCCTGCCGACCATTACGATCAACAATACAAACTTCGTTAGTAGCAGATCCAAATCCTGAACCGCTTTTAGCAACATTATTCCCAACTATGATATCAGCATTTTTTGCAGAAAGCTTCTTTTTCACATTCTCATGAATATTGTCTGTTTCTGCTGCAAAACCGATAACCCTTTGATCATCACGCTTAGCGTTGCCAAGGGTTTTAAGAATATCCACAGTCCGTGTAAAGGAAACTGTAAGATCATCTCCGCCCTTTTTAAACTTGGAATCGCCAAATGGAACAGGGGCATAATCTGCAACAGCTGCTGTAAACACACCAATGCTCATATCTTTCCATAGGCTATCAGCAGCTCGATACATTTCCGCGGCACTAGTCACGTCATGTCGGGTAATTGCAGATGGCAACCAAGGCGTACCAGCTCCACAGATTGCGTGAACCTCTGCACCACGCAACCACGCAGCAACAGCAAAAGAAGCTCCCATGGTTCCGGAAGATGGATTAGACCAAAAACGCACACCATCCCACTTTTCACGAGTCGGGCCTAACGTAACCATAACGTTCTGCCCCGCCATATCCTGCGGGGATAAAGCACGAAGCCCATGCAGATAAATATCATCAACAGGCGCTAGCCGCCCTTGACCTTCTTCCATGCATGCGGTGCGGCCACAGCCGGGCTCAACAATAACATGCCCACGCTGGCGCAGCTTTTCCACATTTTCCTGCGTTGCTGCATTGTTCCACATCCGCGGGTTCATTGCCGGAGCAATAACCAACTTCTCAGGAAATGCTAATGCCTGACACGAAAGCATATCGTCAGCCAATCCATTCGCAAGTCGAGCAATAGTTGTAGCGGAGGCAGGAGCAATTACAAAGGCATAACATGCTTCCCCCGGCATAAGATGTCCGAAAACATCATCACCGACAGGATACATTTTAGAAAAAACAGGTGAGGCTCCCAACGCTTCAAAGCTCAAAGGAGTAATAAACTCTTGTGCAGAACTGGTAAGAGTAACTCCCACATCTGCACCACTATCTTTAAACATTCTGAGCAAGTCTAACCCTTTGTAGGCAGCAATCGAACCGCTGATACCAAGGTGCATACGCTTACCAAGAAAGCCTGTAAAAGCTGTATGTGATTTCACTAGCTGTCCAATCCTTCTTCTGCCGGAAGATCAGATACCGGCGCAGTGGAAGTTTTCGGCTTTGGAGTGCTCATCGAAGATGATCTAGGTAAATCTATAAACGGAAGTGGCTTTTCCATCATAGAATCCTGCTCCGGACGGGGAGAAACCCAAATCTCGAGATCTGTATTAAATGAACTTGTGTCAGTAATGTTCAAAACAGCAAAACGGGTAGGTTTTGTAAAAAGCAACAAAGTGCGCGGAGAGGTAAATTGGAAACGCAATTCCCATCCATCCTGCTGCATCGTGGTGATCATTGCATTGGTAAGTGACATAAAATCAACATTACCGGAAAAAACAAGTACACCTGTTTGCTTATGCCCCATACCGTGGACAAACATCTGTGATTCATCAACTTTCATTTCGGTAGGAACACGGACATCAGGAAAGCTGTAATACATGAATTTAGATTCTGCCTGACCTTGAGCGCTACCAGTCGGCTGCGCTGTGCCGGATATATTCGAGAAAGTACAACCAGATAGCATCATGCAAAGAGCTACTACAGAAAAAACTAATCGGGCTCGCATTGGCCGCTCCTTTATGATTGAGTCTTAGAGAGTTCAGGTGTAGGCACATGAAGTGCACATCATGTATATAATGTTACGTGGGATATGAATAGCGCAATGCAAGATAAACCGCAATTTTCCACCATCCCTAAATAACAGAGAATGGAATATTAATAATGGAACGCGATAGCAACTGTACCAAAAAAGATTTACAGACAATACCAGAAGATTTCAGACTTTCAGCATATACGTACGAACTTCCTGAAGATCAGATAGCGCAGTATCCTGCCGATAAACGCGGCAGTTCACGCCTATTTATAATAAACAGAGAAAGCGGTGAGAACCATACAGCAATGTTTGCAGACCTTGGAAAATACCTTCCCAAAAATGCACTGCTTGTTGTTAATAACTCGAAGGTACTGCCAGCCCGTCTGTTCGGAAACCGCCCTTCCGGCGGCAAAGTTGAATTTCTTATGCTCACCCCGCTCCCGCTGGTTACCCCTGTAGAGCATGGTGAATGGAAAAGTGCCACAGTTGAAGGACTTATGCGCATGTCTAAGCGCGTAAAAATAGGCACTAAGGCAGAATTCGGTAACGATTTGTGGATTGAAGTCACGCAAACAGCTGAATTTGGACGCTGCGAAGCAACCATCAACTGGCGCGGAGAACTGAAGGAGCACTTTTTACAACAAGGCCACCTTCCGCTTCCTCCGTATATCAAACGTGAGGATACAACAGCCGATAAGGATCGCTACCAAACAGTGTACGCAGATGACAGCCAGCTTGGTTCTGTTGCTGCGCCAACTGCCGGTCTGCACTTTACTGAAGAAATGCGAGACAAGCTTTCACAAAGCGGTATTGAATGGGCAGAAGTTACCTTGTACGTAGGATACGGAACCTTTTCCCCCGTGCGCTGCGATGACATTCGTGAACATTCAATGCATAAAGAATTTATTGAATTATCAGAAGAAACTGCACAAAAAATTGCTAAGGCAAAAGCAGAAGGTCGTCCAATTATCACAGTTGGCACTACATCTTCCCGCGTATTGGAAGGCGCTTTTAATGAAGTCGGCAGTATTGCACCATTCAAAGGGTGGACAAATATCTTTATCTACCCAGGATACAAATTCAATGTTATAGATCACATGATCACAAACTTCCATTTGCCGGAATCTTCGTTACTTATGATGATTAGCGCATTCGCTTCAAAGCAGCGTGTTCTGGAAGGTTACGCGGAAGCCATTTCACAAGGTTTCCGAGTATTCAGTTATGGGGATTCAATGCTTATTCTCTAAACATTTGAAGATGTTTAGAATGGGTATTGTAATACATTCCCTCTTTTGACATAATTGTCGTCGTTACTCTACAAATAAGCCGTTCGTTACAAAGAAAACACACGGCAACATATTGATCTTACTTATAAAGTTGAGGTGAAAACATGGCGCGCGTTGAATTCCGCGAAGAACGGTGCAAGGGCTGCATGCTCTGCTCTACCGTTTGCCCAAAGAAGATTATCTGCCAGTCCTCCCGCTTTAACCAGCAAGGATACAAAGTAGCAGAGGTAAAAGCAGAAGACATGGAAAACTGTACAGGTTGTACTTCCTGTGCGCTTATTTGCCCTGATCTTGTCATCAAGGTCTACCGCGAAGAGAAAAAGGAGAAGTAGCCATGTCCGAAAAAAAACGTATTTTTATCAAAGGTAACGAAGCGATTGCCCGTGGTGCACTCGCTGCCGGTTGTACCTGTTACTTCGGTTATCCTATTACTCCCCAGAATGATATTCCTGAATTTCTTTCCACCGAAATGGCTACAGTTAACGGTGAATTTGTTCAGGCTGAATCTGAAGTTGCTGCGGCAAATATGCTCTTAGGTGCTGCTGCTGGCGGCGCACGTGCTATGACAACATCTTCTTCCCCTGGCGTATCTCTCATGCAGGAAGCAATTTCCTACATGGCTGGCTCTGAGCTTCCGGGTGTTATTGTAAACGTTAACCGTGGTGGTCCAGGTCTTGGTGACATCGGATCTTCTCAGGGTGACTACTTCCAGTCTACCCGAGGCGGCGGTCACGGTGACTACCGTACACTCGTTCTTGCTCCTGGCACCTGTCAGGAAGGCTACGACATGATGATCGAGGCGTTTGACCTTGCATTCAAATATCGTAATCCTGTTCTCGTTCTTGCCGATGCTATCGTTGGGCAAATGAAAGAACCGGTAATCCCTTGGGAACCAAAAGCCGCTGATAACCATGGTGCTGAAAACTGGTGCCTCGACGGTGCTAAAGGTCGCGAAAAGCGTCTGCTAAAATCCCTCTTCCTCGAAGACGGTGCTCTTGCAGGCCAAAACCGCAACCTGCAGGCTAAATACGAAGCAATGCAGGAAGAAGCGCGCGCAGACGTTTTTGAATGCGACGATGCAGAGCTTGTAGTAGTAGCATTCGGCTCTATTGGCCGTATTGTTAAATCTACTGTTCGCCGTCTGCGTTCCGAAGGTAAAAAAGTTGGTCTGGTACGTCCTCTTACTCTGTACCCATTCCCATCTGAAGTGCTTCGCGATATTGCAAAAAAAGGCAAACGCTTCCTTACTATTGAACAGAACTGCGGCCAGATGGTAGACGACGTACGCCTTTCAGTACGTGGTATTGCAGATTCCGAATTCCACGGTCACATGCCAGGCGACCTCCCTGGTTCCGATGACTTCCTCGCACCTATCATCAAGCACTTGGAGGACTAGGGAATGTCTGAAAAACTCGTTTTCGACGCACCTGAAATCATGATTGACCGCCCAACGCATTACTGCCCGGGTTGTCATCACGGCGTTGCACACCGCCTCGTGGGTGAAGTGCTTACCGAAATGGGCCTTGTAGACGACACCCTTTGTGTCGGCTCCATCGGTTGTTCCGTATTTATCTACAACTACCTTGATGTAGATGCAGTTGAAGCACCTCATGGCCGTGCTCCTGCTGTAGCAACCGGCCTTAAACGCGCACATAAAGATAAATTCGTTTTCACCTATCAGGGTGACGGTGACTTAGCTTCTATCGGTCTTGCTGAGATTGTTCACGCTGCGAACCGCGGCGAAAAAATCTCCGTTGTATTCATCAACAACACCGTATACGGCATGACCGGTGGACAGATGGCTCCTACTACCCTTCTAGGCCAGAAAACTACCACTTCTCCTAACGGCCGCTCAGCAGAAGAACATGGCATGGCTATCCGGATGAGTGAAATCATCGGTGGTCTCGGCGGTACTGCGTACTGCGAACGTGTATCTCTTGATTCTGTTAAAAATATCCGCCGTGCTAAAAAAGCTCTGCGCAAGGCCTTCGAAATGCAGATTAACGGTACCGGCTTCGGTTTTGTAGAAATGCTCTCCGCATGTCCTACTAACTGGAAAATGGATCCAATCGCTGCCAATACCCGCATCTCTGAAGAAATGATTCCATACTTCCCTCTGGGAGTATTCAAAGATGTGACCAAGGACGGGGAGGAATAACATGTATCAGGACGTTATTATCGCCGGTTTCGGTGGTCAGGGCGTTATGCTCATCGGTAACCTGCTCGCATATGCAGGCATGGAAGCTGGCTCTGAAGTTACTTACATCCCTGTTTACGGTCCGGAAATGCGCGGCGGTACTGCAAACTGCACCGTTGTAATTTCCTCAGAAGACATCGGTTCCCCTATTATCCAGAGCCCTAAATCTCTGATCATCATGAACCAGCCTTCTCTCGACAAATTCCAGCCGAAGCTCATCGATGGCGGTATTCAGATTCTGAACACTTCACTCGTTGATGCATCAATAGCTGAAGACCGTGTAACAACCTACACAGTACCTGCTAACGAAATTGCTGACGGCCTCGGCAATACCCGTATGGCAAACATGGTCGCTCTCGGTGCATACGTGCAGGCAACAGGCTGTGTACCATTAGAACAGGTTAAAGAATCCCTTAAATCTGTCATCAGCTCACGCTACGGTCACCTGATCCCTAAAAACGCTGAAGCCCTTCAGGCTGGCGCAGATCATGTAGCAAAACAAATGAAGTAACAAAGATAAAAGATTTCCTTCGGCGGGTAGATCTCACTTTACATTCAAAGGGGGATTAACCGCCAATCGGTATCTTCTTTTATTATCGTACGAAAAAAGGGTGGAGTTTTTAACTCCACCCTTTTTATTGCGATCATCAAAATGCGTTGCCTCTTCATAAATGAGACAATGCGGCAAATTAAGGCTTTCTCAACAACGCCACGTAGAAATATTCACCGTACGGGCTATCGTCTGGAGTGTGCCATTCTTTTTCGAGTTTAGCTTCAGGATGCCGTTCGAGGAACGCCTGAACCTGTTTTTCGTTTTCGTCAGGATTGATAGTACAGGTCATGTACACAAGCAGCCCACCGTCTTTGAGAACAGAAAAAGTATTTTCCATAATAGCTTTCTGTACTTCAACGAGGTCAGAAATCCCTTCTGTTGTGCGATGGTAACGAACATCCGGACGGCGTGAAAGAGTTCCGAATCCGGAACATGGGACATCTGCAAGAATAGTTGCAGGTGGATTTTCTTCAAGAGGAGAGCCTTTCTTAGGCGGCTCTGCTGCGGACATGAGAAGAGATTCTGGTGGATACATGGCAAGGCGCTCTGCTTCCTCGCGCATACCTAAAAGGCGTTTTCGTGAAGTATCAGAAGCAAAAGTTACGTCTACATCCTGCTCAAGCAAGGCATAGGTTTTACCACCACGTCCACAACAGCAATCCCATACTGGTCCTTCCCAAGTTTCAGGGAGCGCTTCACGAAGTACTTCCTGTGATGCCATGGACTGCCGGGAAATAAGGCCGTCGTTAATCATGGTTTTAAGCTCTGCCGGTTGGGAACCAGCCGGATACATCACACCATACCCGATAGTTTCGATGCTTTTACCATCGTTGGCGAGCTCATTAACAAGATCCATACCGGCTTCAAATGTCTGGTTAACACGAATACCAAGCGGTGCATGTTTCTGTGCATTTGCGAGCAGTACCTGTGTACGCTCTTCACCGTAGGCTTCCATCCATGCGGAAACAATCCACTCAGGCATCGAATGCCACGCAGCGAGAAGTGCGATGTCAGACATCCCTTCTTTACGGATTGATTCCATATCATGCGCTTTTTCACCCATACGGTCGAGGTTACGCAATACTGCGTTTGTTAATTTACCAAGACCTAATGAAAAACGCTTTTTCACATATCCAACACACCAGTCAACAGAAGCATAAACAGGAATACGGTCAAGATACAGCATTTCATACGCTGCAAGCCCCATTACACTGGCGGCCTTTTTCGGCAGTTTCGAGCTATCCTTCAGGAACAATCCTAAAAGAGCCTCTATACGCCCCTTATAGCGTAAAAATCCGTATACCAACTCTGTGCACAAGGCGGAGTCCTGTGCTGTAATCTTCTGATTATTGAGCTGATAATCCAGCGCTGCCTGAACGTCGCGGCCCTTATCTAAAACCTGTGAGATAACTTCAAGCGCAACCGAACGAGCTGGCGGTAATGCTGAATCTTTACGTCTTGCCATATATTTTCCTTAACAATTTATTTCTATGTGCTTGCTAGCACTTTGTATCTGCGTGGCCGAAAGCGGCTTCAAACAATAACGGAGGCCCCGGATTTTTAATGAACATGCGTAGCGCCCGCTCCATTGAAAGCTCCGGTACGGTAGTATCAAGACACGGGCCACACGGACGTTCATTCAATACACCATACACAGGAAGCGGGTATGTATCCTGAATACCGGAAGTTAAATCGCGCTCACATGCTACAGCGATAATAAATTTTGGCTTCTCTTGCACCACAATGCGCCGGGCTATTGTGCCACCTGTCGCAATAGTAAATTTAACCCCATAATGGTCACGTAATTTAAGAAGCATAGCTACAGGACAGCGCCCGCACCGCTTACAATTATCAACATTATAGGAAAGACGCAGCGAACAGTCACTCGCCTGCAAACAATGCGGCGTAAGAATTAAAATATCTTTTGCTTCAAACTTCCCGTTTTCAGACCGCACTAATTCATTATTTACACGAATAAACGATTGTCGAACTCTACACTTGTCGATACCGAGCAAACGAGCAAGCATTGTCATGAGCGGCAAAAATATTCGAATCGTCAACCCGCGCATTTTGGCACTTCCAAGAACTGCTTTACCTTTAAGAATTTGCAGAACAAGCCCCAGAGTTGTCCAGCAAATGAAAAAAATAGCTGCACCAAAAACAAGTCCAAAAAAGTACGGTAACGATGGATGGATATTAGAAAAGCCGATGAAAGGGATAATCCACCCTGCAAACAAAAGGGAGCACAGCAAAATAGAAGTGCCCGTAATTAAGCCAATAAATAGCCTTTTACGGGCCCCATAATACCGTTCTGGATTATCAAGATCTTTTTTATGAAACAGCATGTTTTTCTTTATATTAACAAAGCCCTTCACCGGAACAAGTTGCGTCGTCACATTGAGCAAGATACCCGCAGGCAAATGCCTTCGCGTCCATCACCTTTTTATTAGCCGGACGCAAGTTGCGTACTAAGTACATACGGTCTGTCGTAGCAATTGCAATTGCGTCATCCTGCAATCCAAGAACTGTTCCGGGAGCTATACCTTCTTCAAGGTCTGGGCCTATTATACCAGGCTCAATAGCAACTCGAACAGATTTTTTTCCGGCACGCTCAAGAATAAAATAGCCGCCCGGCCATGGAGAAATTCCTCTCAGATGCGCATGTAACTTCAAAGCGGTTTGATTCCAGTCAAGCAAACCTTCTGCCTTGGTCAACTTTGCGGCATGGGTAGAACGATCATGATCCTGCACTTTGGGATGCAAATCTCCGACAAAAAGCTTCTGCAAGGCTTCAACCAGCAATTCACCGCCCAGCACGGCCAATTCGTCATGTAAGGAACCTGCGGTATCATCAATACCGATGGCAAGTGCACGCTGTAATAAAATCGGCCCAGAATCCAAACCTTTTTCCATCTGCATAATGGTGATGCCGGTAACTGGATCACCATTCATAATAGCGCGCTGGATAGGTGCCGCGCCACGATATTTAGGCAAAAGAGAAGCATGAACATTAATAGCGCCATGCGTTGCAATATCTAGTACACGCTGCGGAAGAATAAGGCCATACGCAGCAACAAGCAGAACATCAGGCTTGAGCGCTTCAAGCTGCTCAACATCTGACTCATCTTTAAAATTAAGCGGCTGATAAATATCGTAGCCTTTTTCTAAGGCAAGCATTTTTACAGCAGAAGGTTTGCATACCTGCCCGCGTCCACAAGGTCGGTCAGGCTGTGTGTATACACCAACAACATCTGCTCCATCCCACTGAGATACACGATCAAGAATTGTTGCCGCGAAATCAGGAGTGCCCATGTATACGACGCGAAGTTTACCTACCTTTTCAACCATTTTTTCACCTTCTTGTCATACAGAGAACGTTTCAGACGGCTCATTTTATCAATAAAGAGAATACCATCAAGGTGATCAAGTTCATGCTGTAAGCAGATTGCGAGAAGACCATCTGCTTCAATGGTAACATCATTACCTTCCAAATCCTGCGCTTTAACAACTACTGTTTCAGAACGCTTAATTTTTGAACGGTAACCGGGAACAGACAGACACCCCTCTTCAGAATCACAGGAACCCTCAGCCGAAACGATCACAGGGTTGATCAGTGTCATCAGTTCGTTGCGAACTTCAGGACCGGAAACATCTATAACAACAAGACGGTGCAACTTGCCAACCTGTGGGGCTGCAAGGCCAATACCTTCTTCTTTATACATGGTCTCAGTCATAGCCGCTGCAAGTTCTTTAATCTCTTTGGTAATCTCTTCGACAGGCTTGCTTTTTTCAGCAAGACGGCTGTCAGGATAATGCAAAACTTCGCAAATCATATATATCTCCTTCCGGTAACGCTTCAACCGGAATGGTTGTATGCTCTGTCTCTAAAAAAGACAATTTCCTATCGCACCTCATATATAAATAAGTACGATTATACCTACTGAAAAGGTATGTTGTTTTCTATATATTCTTCAAGGTCTCCGGCGGGCAGAGGGGGAACTCCGTAAAAAACGGGGTTCCCCCTCTGCCCTCATACTCCTGAAAAAACGTATAATAAGTTCTTATCCGTAATCTCAAAAATAGGTGTCGCCGAAGTATATCTTTGTTCTAACTCACTACACTCCTTACTCGCGCCAAGGAGGTATCCCTCTTACGCAGACTGTGACCTTGTTCATCAAAGAACCGTCTGAGGCAAATAACGTTACATTTCTTTCTGTAAATTCTTCAGTCTGAACTCTACAACCCGTGGATTCGGGTAGGTATTTCGAATTTCCTCTAACAATGTTATAGCCTTAAGCGGTTTTTCCTGCTGTTCATATATATCTGCAAGAAGCAATTTAGCCCGCGCCATAAGAGTGGTTTCAACACCTTTATATTGCAATAAATTATTCAGGCTTTGCTCAGCTTCAAAAAAATTTCCAAGATAAACGTAGGCTTGTGCAAGCTCATAGATACAGAGAGTCTGATGTTCAGAGTTATCTAACTCTAGCTCACGACAATCTTTAAATGCATCCACAGCCAACTCGTAATCTCCACGCATGAGATAAGCTTTACCGAGACTGGCATAGGCTTGTGCCTCTTCCTCGGTTGTCACTTCCGGAGCACTCAACAACTGTGACCACACAGTTGTTGCCTCTCCCCAGCGACCTACTTCTCCAAAAATATTCCCTTTGCTTATGAGAATCTGTTTATAACGAGCCGGTTCTCCAGAAAATTCAAGCAGCATTGCATCAAGCAATTCGATAGCTCTATCTTTATTTCCCCGAACTGTTCCAGTTATCTCAACAAGACGGTTCCATACATTCCAGCGCTCTGTTCCGTTATCATAATCACGAAGATAGCGTTGATAAAAACGCTCCGCCTCCGTGTATTCTTTATTTATAAATGCCTTACGTGCTCTGGAAAGTTCATCCTCTGTCTCCGGCTGCATGCAGCCGGAGACGAGGATGGTTACCATCACAAGAAGCAATAGAACACTTCGGTTCATTCGCTATTCCTGATCTTCCTGCTGTTGTTCAACTACACGGTCAAATCCAACAACATGTCCGCCTTTATCCATGTTAACAAGACGTACACCCTGTGTCGCACGACCTACTGAACGAATTTCCTTAACTCCCATGCGGATAACTTTGTTATCGGAAGTCAACAGAATAAGCTCATCATCAAGCAGTACAGGAATTGCGCCAAGTACCTTGCCGGTTTTCGGTGTCACTTTAAAGTTAATGATACCTTTACCACCACGAGACTGGATACGGTAGAGATCAATACGGGTACGTTTTCCGTAGCCGTTTTCTGCAACAGTCATAATCTCGCATTCGGAATCTTCACGGAGAGTTACACAGGCTACAACCTGATCCTCACCCTTGAGAGCAATGCCTTTTACGCCAGTTGCGGAACGTCCCATTGCTCGAACATCAGTGCAGGAGAAACGGATAGCTATACCGGAGGCTGTTGTCAGAACAATCTGGCAGTGATCATCAACTTCACGAACCATGATGAGTTCGTCATTCTCTTTAAGACCGACAGCAATGATACCAGTGCGACGACTTTTTTTATACAGTTCAGCGCTGGAACGCTTAACCATGCCGCTCTTAGTCGCAAAGAGGAAGAAACGGTCAGATTCAAAGTCACGGACACACAGTACTGTTGTGATCCACTCACTATTTTCAAGCGGCAACAGGTTGGCGATATGTACACCTTTCGCAGTACGGGAACCTTCAGCAACCTGATGCACCTTCATCTGGAACATGCGTCCCTTGTTACTGAAGAGAAGCAGGTGCTGGTGGTTTGAAGTTGTCAGGAAGTCCTGAACAAAGTCTCCATCACCCGTATGCAGTCCGGCAATCCCTTTACCTCCACGACGCTGAGCGCGGTATACTTCAAGAGTAGTACGCTTGATGTAGCCTCGACGGGAAAGGGTAATTACTACGTCATCATCAGGAATGAGATCTTCGATTTCAATACCGTCAAGTTCATCAAACTCAATAGCTGTACGACGAGGAGTAGTATATCTTTCATTAATATATTCAAGTTCTTCACGAATAACACCACGCAGCACATCCCGGTTTTCGAGAATAGAGGTGAGGTATTCAATCAACTTGATAAGCTCATTATATTCTTCAAGAAGCTTTTCGTGCTCAAGGTTGGTCAGACGCTGGAGGCGCATATCCAGAATAGCCTGTGCCTGAACATCTGAAAGCTCAAACCGCTCCTTGAGAGCAAGTTTTGCATCCGCAGCAGTTTTAGATGCACGGATAATTTTAACAACTTCATCGATATTATCGAGAGCAATCCGTAACCCTTCGAGAATATGCGCGCGTGCTTCTGCTTTACGCAAATCATAACGAGTACGACGGATAATAACTTCACGGCGGTGATCAAGAAAATGAAGCAGCGCGGTGCGTAAGTTAAGGAGTTCCGGTTTGTTATTTACAACTGCCAGCATATTAATGCCAAAAGACGTTTCAAGCGGGGTAAACTTGTACAGAGAGTTGATAACAATCTCTGGGATAGTGCCACGCTTCAAATCGATAACAACTCGAATACCTTTACGATCAGACTCATCACGAAGGTCGGTAATACCTTCAATTTTGCGGTCATTAACGAGAGATGCAATTTTTTCTACAAGAGAAGACTTGTTAAGAGCGTAAGGAATTTCTTTAATAACAAGAGATTGAAGTCCTTTTTTACGTTCTTCTACTTCAAGCTTGCCACGAACTTTTACAGTACCGCGACCGGTATTGTATGCATCTATAAGTCCTTTACCTGCGTAGCAGAAACCGCCTGTCGGGAAGTCAGGCCCTTTAACATGCTCCATAAGCTGAGACACTGTTGCATCCCGGTCTTCAAGCAGAACAAATAAGGCGCCAATAAGTTCACCAAGGTTATGCGGTGGAATGTTGGTCGCCATACCAACGGCAATACCGGAAGTACCGTTAAGCAACAGGTTCGGCACCTTGGTAGGCAGCACGGTCGGTTCAAGGAGAGTGTTATCGTAGTTTGGACGGAACTCAACGGTTTCCTTCTCGATATCATTCAGGAACTCGCCTGCAAGGCGGGACATACGTGATTCTGTATAACGCATTGCCGCTGCGGCATCGCCATCGATGGAACCAAAGTTACCCTGACCGTCAACAAGCGGATCGCGCATTGCGAATGGCTGCGCCATTCGAACCAACGCATCATACACAGCTGAGTCACCATGCGGGTGATACTTACCGATTACGTCACCGACGATACGAGCAGATTTTTTATGTCCACGGCTGTACGAGTTACCCAGTTCATGCTGTGCGTACATAATACGTCTGTGTACCGGCTTAAGACCATCTCGGGCATCCGGAATAGCACGGCCGACAATAACACTGAGGGAGTACTCAAGATATGCCTTCTTGAGCTCCTCTTCGATAGTAATTTGCGGTTCTAGTGACACGTACCTCTCCTAAATATCCAGTTCCTGCACGTTAAGCGCATTTCGTTCAATAAATTCACGGCGCGGCTCTACTTTGTCACCCATGAGTTTTTCAAAGGTTTCACTTGCTTCTTCCGCATCATCAATTGTGACCTGCAAGAAAACACGGTTTTCCGGATTCATAGTAGTTTCCCACAATTGATCAGGGTTCATCTCACCAAGACCTTTGTAACGCTGTACGTTCAGTCCCTTACGAGCTTCCTGCATAACGATATCCACAAGCTCAAGCACGTCATCCACTTCAACCTCAGCGTCCTTACGACGTAAGGTAAAGTTCAAGCCGCCGCACATACTGCGCAGGTCATCAAAGGCAATATACGGGACCTTATACATTTTGGAGTTGAAAAATTCTGTACCGATACGGGTACGGTGTCCATTCAAGTCTTCAAAGATAAGGAAGGTACGTGCGTCAATCTCGTCTTCTTCTTTTTCAATCAGAACAGAATAGTCGCGCTCTTCAAGCAGCGCGCCAAGACCGTTAAGCTTCTCTTCTTCAAAGTTTTGAGGGAAAAGACGCTTATCATAGTCAAGAAGAGTACGGAAAAGATCCTCTTTTATGCCCACATTTCCCGCCTCACGCATTTTCCCTTTAATAGAACGCACAGTGTTTAAAAGTCCTTTTAAGTCCTCTCCGGCGAATTCTACGCCATTAGCACCCACAATAATAAGGTCTTTCGCTACACGTTCAAGAAGAAACGATGTGAGCTCTTCGTCATCCTTTATGAAACGCTCAAAACGGGAAGAATGGGCACGGTACAATGGAGGCTGAGCGATATAGAGATGCCCGCGGGTGATAAGTTCAGGGTACTGACGGAAGAAAAATGTGAGCAGCAGCGTACGGATATGCGCGCCGTCCACGTCCGCATCTGTCATAATAATGATCTTATGATAACGGAGTTTATCGTAATCAGTATCCTCTTCACCGATACCGGCCCCCATTGCCGTAATCATCGCCTTAATCTCTTTGTTCGCAAGCATCTTGTCAAAACGTGTTTTTTCAACGTTCAAGATTTTGCCGCGAAGAGGCAGAATAGCCTGCGAGTTAGGGTTACGCCCCTGTTTCGCAGAACCACCCGCAGAGTCACCTTCCACAATGTAGAGTTCGGACTCTTCCGGCTTTTTGGACTGGCAGTCTGCAAGCTTACCCGGCAGAGAGTTATCACCGAGAGCACCTTTACGGCGAACAAGGTCTTTTGCTTTACGCGCAGCATCACGGGCACGAGCCGCATCAACAGCTTTTTCGATAACGGACCGTGCGTCTTTCGGATTTTCTTCAAAATAGGTCATCAACTGTTCGTACACCAGAGCAGATACAATACCGGCAACCTCACTGTTACCGAGTTTTGTTTTTGTCTGGCCTTCAAACTGAGGCTGAGGAATTTTTGCGCTGATAACGCCGGTAAGACCTTCACGAACATCATCACCGGAAAGCTTTACTTTATACTTACGTGGCAAATCTGCGGCCTGAATGTAGGCATTGATTGCGCGGGTAAGTGCTGTTTTAAAGCCCTGAAGGTGGGTACCACCCTCTTTTGTGCGGATATTGTTACAAAATGTAAGCAAGTTTTCTTTGTAGCTAGCATTATACTGTAATGCGTACTCAACAAAGATATTCTTATGAGCTCCAGTACCGTAACCGCTACCGTAGATAATGGCATGCATGCCACCTTCGCCGGTATTCATATCTTTAACAAACTGCTTTATGCCACCTTCAGCTTTGAAAACTGAAGAGTCACCGGAGCGTTCATCGTTAAATTCAATCTCAAGACCGGAGTTCAAATAGGCAAGTTCTTCAAAACGTTTTTTGAGCGTTTCAAAAACAAACTGATTAGTCTCAAAAATTTCTTCATCCGGACGGAAACGAATAGTTGTTCCACGACGTCTTGAAGTTCCAACTTCATCAACACCGGTAACAGGTACACCACGCTCATAGCGCTGCTTGTAGCGAGAACCTTCTCTATCGATGGTAACTTCGAGATATTCTGACAATGCGTTTACACAGGAAACGCCAACGCCGTGCAAGCCGCCGGATACTTTGTATGCATCATTATCAAATTTACCACCAGCATGCAGGACAGTCATAACAACTTCTACAGCAGGACGTTTTTCTTTGGGATGCATATCTACAGGGATACCACGGCCATTATCTTGAACAGTTACACTGTTATCAAGATGGATTTTTACTGTGATCTTGTCACAAAATCCTGCCATAGCTTCGTCAATGGAGTTGTCCACAACTTCATAAACGAGATGATGTAAACCGCGAACATCCGTGCTGCCGATGTACATAGCCGGACGCTTACGGACCGCGGAAAGTCCTTCAAGAATTTGAATACTATCCGCAGTATATTGACTCTTATTGGTCATTAAACTTCTTCCTCGCTGTAGTAAGTCTCTTCTACAATCTTCATTGGCATAATAATTACAGTGTATTCCGGATCGTCACTACCGCGTAAACCACATGGACCTTCTGTTCCGGTAAGAATAAAGGTCAACTTTTCAGACTGGTAGTGATTGAGGATTTCGATCAGATTACGTGTCGGGAACGCAATTTTTTCAATGTCACCAGACACTTCTGCGTCCACGTATTCTTTTGCAATACCTACTTCCTGTCCCTGAGATGCAAGCTCCACTTCACTGCCGTTAAAGGTGAAGTAGGTGCAACGGTTGTTGTCTGTGTTGAAGATGAGGAGACGGTCTAAAGCGTCAATCATTAGTTTACGATCAACGGTCAGCTTCGTCACATCATCACACCCCAGACGGGATAAGAATGAATTGTAATCAGGGTACTGATAGTACGATAAAGGAATCGTAAAAACTTCACGTTTATCGCCAGTACGGAAAAAGAGACGTTTATTATCAATATTCAGCTCGATTTCATCACCACCGAGCCACTTCTTGAGTTCATTAAGATATTTTTTCTGAAGAAGAATACCATCTTCAGGAAGCAGTGCATGCAGTTCGTCATTAAGGAAACGCTGCATTGAGAACTGGTGTCCATTTAGACCGCATGCTTCGATGTACTGCTCTTCCATTGGCTTAATGGACAGACAAGCAATTGCCTCCATAGTATCTTCATCAGAAATACAAAAAGAAATTTTATCGATTACTTCCTGAAGAAAGTCACCTGACCAATAAACAGAATTTGCTTCAGGGAAATCAGAGAAATTTTGGAACCACGTCGCTTCGTTTACAGGAAGCTTGTAGCGCTTTCTTCCCTGTTCGATGAGAAGATTATTACTGTCCTCTTCTAGACGAAGGGTGATTTCGCCTGCTGGCATTTTTTTTACCAGATCAACAAAAGCTCTGCCTTGTACGCCAGCCAGGCCTTCTTCTGTTACGTCAGCTGTGTAGTTACCGCTGAATTCAATATTTGAATCAGTAGAAAGGATCTGCAACATTCCGCCTTCAGCTTTAAGCCAGACAGAACGTAAGTAGGCTGCTCCTGTTTTTGCAGGAATGATATTAGCAGCCTTCAGGAGACCGTCAATGACGTCTTCTTTAAATACTTTTAAATACATATGATCTCCTTGTAGTAGTTGTAGGGGCTGTCACTATGTTATTAACTGTGATAACTATCTGATTTTGCATATATTTAATGTGTCACTATGAATGACCCGTTAGTAACCGGATGCGCGTAACTAAAGGCGTATTTTTTACTTTGTGGCTGTTAAGCACTTTTCCTTCAGCTCGTTTATTAAAAGTTTCGTATCTTTGTTCTTAACTATAAATTTCTTAATCTTATTAACAGCATAGATGACTGTAGAGTGATCTTTGCCGCCAAACATTCTGCCAAGAGCCGGGTACGAAGAACCAAGTAAAGTACGGGTTAGATACATTGCGATCTGTCTGGCAAGTACGATTTTCTGGTGCCGTTTTTCACTCAACAAATCTTTTGTCTGTAGCATGTAATGTTTTGCTACTATCCCTATAATAATGTCAGGGGTAAGTGGATTGGTTTTTGTGTTATCCGTATGCTCGATAATCTGATTAAATTCATATTCAGAGACTTCAGTATGCATAAGTTCTTTAAATGCCGATAGTTTAAGCAGCACTCCTTGCAATAGTCTGAAATCTCCAAAGCGCTGACACAAAAGAATGATCTGATCATTAGTCAGCTTTATCTGATTATTTTTCAGATAGTTGGTCACATATTTTATTCTTATGTCCATATCTTGCGGCTTCAGCTGAGCCAGTAGTCCCCACTCCAGACGGGAGCGCAAGGTTGGTAATAAAAAGTTATGTGCTGTCAGTCCATCCGTACAACAGAACACCATCTGTTTATTATTGTCATGAAATGCATCAAAGAGTGCTATCAACTCTTCTTGCAGAATCGGAAAATCTTCCAATCGTTGCAAATCATCCAGTAAAAAGAAATTCTTCTGGACAATTTTCTTTCGCATTTCAAAACGGGCGCCAGGGCTGCCGTCCTGATACAACGACGCCAGATCTTCAATATTTCCTAAGAAAATTGATTCCTCTCCGCGTAGCTCTATAATTGAGTGTGCAATAGCTCGTAATAAATGGGTTTTTCCACTCCCTGAAGGGCCAGCAATAACAAGCGGATTATATTTTGGGGGAATATCCGTTTTGGCCACTTCTTTTGCGCTTGCAACTGGGAATATATTTTTTGCGTTATGCAAAAACGTGTCGAATGTGAACTGAGTGTTGGGAACTGTACGGCTAACGACTGATGCAGGTGTTTCCTGCACGGCAGTATTAGATGCAGCCGATACTTGTTTCGTTGCAGCAGATGCAAGCGGAGTTTCATACAACACAACAACTTCAGGACTAATATAATCCCGCACAGCCTGTTCCAGCGCTGTTTTTCCATGTGTGGTAAACCATGAGCCGAAAAAGGCATGAGGAAAGGCAACAGATACGCTTTTTTCGGCATGACCATAGCGTATAGTGAGGGGGTCGAACCAATTGCGCAGATCCTTTTCAGAATACTGCTGTTCGAGAAAATTTCTCAGCCCGTTTTTCAGCAAAATAAAGTTACTACTTGCGGTTGGTTATTAACAAAAATTGGCACCAAATATCTTGTACATAAAATCAGGCGCCGTAACCTTAGTTATATATCAAAAAACGAAGAGTAAGCCAAGCTATCGCCGTTCTGCGCCTGTTTTTTTCAACAAGATGAGTCTCATGTTATCTTCCGCCCTTTCAATGCGTTCTAAGCTCATTATAAGCGAAATCGACCGTCCGGCTATAAAATATAATAAAAATAATTCTTCTTGTGATTGTGTTTAGTCTTTTTTGCTGAATGGGACTTACAGCTAAAGGGCAGACTTTTGTTTGTGTGTGCAGGAGGAATATGGCCTATTTTTTTATATGACGATTTTAAGAGGATCCCCATTTTAATTGTTAAGAACAAGTTACATACAAATATAAATGTTCATAATTTGTTGTTTAATTTTTCTTTTAAACAAAGTGAGATAATAAAGTTACGCACATTTTCCACTGATGAAAGTTAGGAACATCCTGTAGATAACGTATCTGCTATAGCCAATTAAAAAATGTTGCAGTACAACTTGTTGATACAAATTTTAAAACTCAAAGGCATTAGGTCACCGCTAATCTTAAAAGGGATACAGGGGACAGCGTCTCTTTGCTGGGGAATAAAGGAATTACATGGGACAGGTTGAGTTTGTGGTTGTTACGCCGGAAGAAGCCGGTCAGAAGTTGCTGCAATTTTTGCAGCGTCGTGTTGACAAAGAAGTTCCTAAGAGCGCGATTATGCGTTGGATTCGAACTGGACAGGTGCGTCTTAATAAAGGACGAGTGAAGCCTTTTGTTCGCTTAAAGCAGGATGATATAGTTCGGATTCCACCCTATACTGTTGATGAGTCAGCGCCTTCTTCTGAGCAGAAAAAAGAGCAGGAGGATTCCGCCAGCAACAATATTGCTCTTAATATAGTAAACGAAAGTGATGGCCTGCTTGTATTGCACAAGCCTGCAGGATTACCAGTTCAACCTGGAACAGGTCATCAGGATGCAGTAACAACACGTTTAAAAATTCAATATGTTGATGCACCTTTTTGCCCTACCCCTGCTCATCGGCTAGATAAAAATACGTCCGGCTTGTTACTGGTTGCAACTAGCTACACCCGTTTGCAGGAGTTACATAAACTTTTTCGTAATGAGCATGCTCTTGGTAAACATTATCTGGCATGGGTTGAAGGGCGCTGGGAGCATCCTGAAACAGTACAGTTATATGATCAACTGAGTAAACAGGCGCAGGTGGATGGAAAGGAACGTATGGAAACGGGAGATGGTAAAGAATCTCTCTGCACTGTTACTCCCTTGCTTGTAACAAATAAAAAATCGTTGTTACATATCTCATTACAAACAGGTCGTACGCATCAGATTCGGGTGCAGCTTTCCAGTAGGAATCACCCTATCATCGGGGATACTAAATATGGTGCTTCGCCTAACCCGCAGGGCATGCTGCTTCATGCATGGCGGATTATTTTACCGACAGAATCTTTTGTATGCATGCCAACATGGAAGTCCCCATTTTTTGTAGGTAATGAACTAGTAGAGACGATTTAAAATTTATAGAGAAAACATTAAGCCATGAAACCGTCATTTTCTTTTATCCACGCAGCAGATTTGCATCTGGATGCAGCCTTTAAGGGTGTTGCCAATGTATCATCACAGGTGGCAGGAGCTCTGCGTGCTGCTACATTTGAAGCTTTGGAACGTTTAACGGAGCTTGCATGCAGCGAACGCCCTTTGTTCGTTGTGCTCGCTGGAGACGTTTATAATCAGGAAGATCAGAGCCTGAAGGCTCGTTTTGCTCTGCTTGATGCGTGTAAACGGATGCGTGATGCGGGAGTTCGAGTTTTTATTGTTCACGGAAACCATGACCCATTGCTGGAAACAGAGAAATCTTTCAGCTTTCCTGATAATGTGCATATTTTTGGTTCAGATAGTGTTGAGCAGGTGCGTATTGAAAACATAAACGGCGAGCTAGTTACGGTCGTTCATGGTGTGAGTCATGGAAAACACAACGAGCGTAGAAAACTGGCAAGACAATATTCGCGTACGGAAGATGATGTTTTTCAAATTGCTGTGCTGCATTGTACGGTTGATTCGGTTGCTGCTTCTGAACAATATGCTCCGGCAAGTATAGCAGATTTTGCTAAGTCCGGTATTGAATACTGGGCTCTTGGTCATATCCACGAGCAGCAGATCGTGAGTCGTGAACCTTTTGTTGTCTATTCAGGCAATATTCAAGGTCTGCATATTAACGAGCAAGGAGAGCGTGGCTGTTTGCTTGTTAATGTTGAAAATGGTGAAGTTTCAACTCGGCATCATACTCTTGGTGGGATTTTATGGAAGATTGAATCTGTTGATATATCTAACGTGGCGCAGGTTGATCTACTTGAAGAGGTTGTGGAGTCTTGTTTAGAAAATGTGGCGCAGCAACTCCCAACAGCCTGCAAAGGCGTTATTGTACGCCTTGTGCTTGAAGGACGGAGCATTCTCGATGCCGAACTGAGGAAGAATGGCGCAGTAAAAGAGCTTGAGGAGCGTATCCGTGAGGGGCAGATGGAAAGCAGTCCATTTGTCTGGCTGAAAGATATAGAGCTGGCGTGTAAGCCGGATATAGATATTGAAGCCATGCGCAGCCGCCCTGATCTACTTGGTGAAGCCTTAACTGTTGCTGATCAGTTAACAAGAGAAGAAGGTGTTGTTGAACTGCGTGACTCAGTGAGTGAACTATTCGGTTCACCTACAAGTAAACGCCATCTAACTATTCTTTCTGATGAGGAGTTGGTGCAGCTTGCTACAGAAGCACAATATTTATGTCTTGATTTGCTTGAGGCTGACTAATGCGGATTACTGATCTTTATATAAACGGCTTTGGTGTTTTTGCAGAACAGAAATTATCCGGATTTTCTTCCGGCGTGAATGTTTTTCTTGGGAACAATGAAGCGGGAAAATCCACCTGCCTATCTTTTTTACGGTACATGTTGTTTGGATTACCGCGAAAAGGGAAAAATATTTCGCACTACGAGCCGCTTCGTGGTGGCAAGCACGCCGGTGTGCTGGGGCTTGCTACACAAAAGTTTGGTGCACTGCGGCTTGAGCGTTCTTTTAAACCGAAGCGTGTAGCAATTACCGGTGGAAATGGCGGGCAAATGGATGAATCAGCCTTGCAGGCATTACTTGGTAATGTTTCCCGCGATCTCTACACGAATGTGTATGGTTTTTCCCTCACAGAATTACAAAGCAAAGAAGCTTTAACCGGTGATGCTGTTCGTAACGCCTTATACGGAACAGTGCATGGTGGCGGTGCTTCCTATACTGATGTGATGAAGCACCTTTCTACAAAGCGTGAGGCTTTGTTTAAAAAAGGCGGTAAAGTTCTTCCATTAAATAAGCATATCAAAGACCTTGAGCAGCTTCGCAAAGATATGAATGCTTGTGATGACAGTGTTGCTGCGTATCTGGCTGTTTCACAAAAAATTTCCGAACTTGAAGATGAGCTTGCAGAACGAACTGTTGCGTTGCGTAAATTGGGCATCGAAGCCGGAACTGTAAACGCGGACATTCGTTTGTGGGGCATTTTTACCGAATATAAAGAAAAGAAAGCAGCGCTTGAGGCTGTTCAGCCGCTTGTTGTTTTTCCGCAGGATGGATTACTTCGTTTTGATAGCCATAACAGTAGCGCACAAGAAAAACGTGAGCAGTTAGCCAAGGTTAAGGCTGGCATTGAGACGACACAACGGGAGATCGAAGCTAAGCAGACACTGGTTAATTCAGAGCTTATTATGCAACAGGATGTTGTGCGTGCCTTAAGCGAAGAAAAAGCTGTAATGGTGGGCAAACAAAACGAACTGGAGCAGCTGGGACTGGAACAGAAAGCCCTTCAACGTGATCTTGCTGAGACGTTTGAACAGCTTGGTGCTGATTGGAATGCAGAGCGTGTGTCTGCATTTGATTTATCTGATAATACGCGTCGTGAAGTTGCTCAATTTGAAGAACAAACGGGCGCCGCCAAGCAGGCTGTTACGCTTGCCCAGAACGAAACAGTACGTCTTGCCGGAGTACTTGAAGATGCGCGACGTAATCTTGAGCAATATAAATATGAATTTGAAAATAATGTTGACGTAAGACGTTTCTCTGCCTTGAAAGGTGAGCTTAATTCTGTATCGGGTGACCTGCAACAGAGTAAAGATGTTTTGCGAGCAGTCCGCTCACGCTTACCAAAGGTGCTTGCATCGGAAAATGCTTCTACCATTACGCCGCTTATGGTTACGGCTGCCTTTGGAGTTGTTGGCGCGGGTATTGTTGCCTTGCCGAGTTTTATACCAGTCTCTCCGTACATTTTGTATTCGGGAATTGCGGTTATTGTCTTGGCAATCGCCGGGGGGGTGTTGACCACAATGCAACGGAGCAAAAAAATATCGGCCCAACAGCACGATGTTTTGGAGTTGATGAGTAGCGCGCCGTTATTGTTTCCTCAACCGGAAGTTACTGAAGAGTGTCTGCTTCAGGCGGAAGATTTATTTGAAGACATGCAGCGTGGTATCATGGTGTGCGAGGCTTTGCAGGAAAAGCTGCATCTCGCTCAAAAACAACATGATGAAGCGCAGAAGCTGTTTGAAAAAGGAAGTTGTAATGAGCAAGATGCGGCCGATATTCTAACGAGAGTCAATTCCAAGGTAAAACAATGGCTGACTGAGCGCGGATTATCGTCAGGCCTGCGTGTGCAGCATATTCCGGAAACCCTACAGCTTATTAAGGATGCTAAATCTAACATTAGTCAGCTTTCCGACTTAGAAGCTCGTAAAACATTTGTACAGGGTGCTCTTGAAGCATTTGCAAAGCAGCAGGATGCTCTTTGTGCGGCAGCATGTATTGAGCCGGAATATGCTTTCGATCGTACTATTAAACGTAGTGTAACGCAGGATAAGTTACTTCGGATATTGACAGAATCTCAATCAGCCCAGATTGAGATTCTGGGGTTATCAGATGCGCTGCGCAAGGATATGGAATCAGCCAAAGTTCTTCGCGATTCTGTAGTAAAACATGAAGAAGAGATTCATGCATTATTTACAGCAGCAAATGCAATAGATGAAGAGTCATTTAGAACAAAGCATGCAATCTACATGCAGCAGCAAGAATTGTTATCTGCTTTTAACGCGTTGAATGCGTCTCTTGTAGCCGCAAGCGATGATGGGGATATTAGTCAGCTTGCAGCGCGAATTGGTCAACAGAGCGAGCAGGAGCTTGCAATAAAGGCATCTGAGTTAGCTGCAACCATTGAAGTGAGAGAGAAAGAGCTGGAAGAGCTGCGACAGGAACTTATTCAAGCCAAAGTTGAGCAAGAAAAGTTAACTTCGACAGAAGAGTTGGCATATAAGAGGAACCAAAGCGAAGCGCTTAAAGAAGAAGCAAATGGATTAGCCAAAGAATGGGCACGATATCGAATTGCGGAACATCTGTTATCCCGGGCGCGGGAGCGGTTTGAGCGTGAGCAGCAGCCTGAAGTTGTTAAGCAGGCCGGAATTTTCTTTAAGACAATTACAAAAGGTGCCTACAGTGGTGTCTTTAAGCCACTTGGAGAAGAAGATATTTTTGCGTTGGCAGAAGATGGCACAAGACGAAAGCCGGAAGAATTAAGCCGAGGAACAGTGGAGCAACTCTATTTATCCCTGCGCCTTGGGCATATATTAAGTCACTCAAATCAAAATGAACCGTTACCTGTCATCATGGATGATATAATGGTTAATTTTGATCCAATAAGAGCTGCAAGTACTGCTGAAACAATTACAGAGTTAGCAACGCATAATCAGGTATTTCTTTTTACCTGTCATCCGCAAACAGTAGAAATCATGCGAAATCATGCTCAGGATGTCGGTGTTTATACCGTTGTGAATGGTTTGCTTGATGTTGAAACCGGCTAAGCTGCAAATGGAAATAACTTGCGCGTGCGTGCGCAACTCTTTGTGTTAATTTTCAGGGCTACTTGTATCAGGCAAGTAGCCCTTTTCATTTCTATCATCCGTTGGAGAAGCCTCTTGGCGATGGCAATAAAAAATTAAGGAAGCGAAATCTCAACAAAAAAAAGCCCTCGATCGAATGATCGAGGGGCTTTTTTTTGTTATTTAATATCAGGTTCTTTAGTGCCCGCCGCTTCCGAGGATACCAGAAGCAGCAAGAGTAAGAACTGCGATTTCAGCGATTACAATAGAAAGGTAGATAAAATCACCACATCGGAAGTACGGTAAAATGAGTGTTGCGTAGCAGATGATAGTCATAACTGCGAGCAATACAAGACCGATGAAGTTGATGAAGTCGCCTGTTCCGACAAGACTAAGCCAGTCCCAGCCTGTAGGGCTGTTGGTTGCTTTTAGATAGTCGTGAACACCTAGGTGCCAGTTATTAATTACTGTTTCAATTGGTACATGGGGAGTAAGAATACCAAATGCATATATTGCATAGGTAATGAGCATGATAAGGATACCAAGATAAGCACCACGTTCCAGAATCATTGCATAGCGCATTTGTTCTGGTGGAGTCACGCATCTGTTCGTTTGTATTGTCATGACTTACCTCCATTAACCCAGGATACCGAGTCCAAGGCCTTTATCAAGAGCCTTGAAACCAGCAAAGAAGAGAACGCCGATTACCATATAACGGATGAAAGAGGCTTTTGCGACAGCAAGCAGGCGTACGCCCACGAGAGAGCCAAGCATCAGGCCGATAATGGAAGGGATAGCGATCAGTGGAATAACCGCACCCTGGTTCATGTACACCCATGCCGCAGAGGTATCTGTGATGGAGAGTAAGAACTTGGATGTTGCTACAGAGACTTTCAGTGGAGCGCCCATAAGGAGGTTGAGAACAGGGATGTTAGCCCAACCTGCGCCAAGTCCGAACATGCCTGCCATGACGCCGATTACGACGAATAACAGCAGACCGGTAAAGGTGCGGTGAGTTTTCCATTCAAATTCTTTTCCTGTTGCCTGATCTTGATAGAGACCTTCAATACCAAGCGCATGACTGATTGCGTCCTGTTTTGTGACAACCGGGTATTCTGAGTTTTTAGAACAAAGCAACAGAATTGAGATACCCATAATGGTCGCACCGAGTGCAGTCTGAACATATCGTGGGTCGAGCTGTGAGAGGTATAAACCAAGCATAGCACCCACGACAGCACAGGCTGACGCAATAAGAGCCATAGGCAGTGCAAGGCGGAGACTTGCAAGGTTACGCTTTAAAAGACCAGGGCCCGCAGCAAGGGCACCTGCAAGCGCAACCATAAGACCTGCACCACGTACAAAGTCGATGTGGAACGGGAAGAAACCGGATACCAGTGGTACGTACAATACGCCGCCACCAACACCAGCAAGAACCGCGATCACACCAAGTACAAAACAAAAAACTAGTAAGATAAGTGGCCAAAACCACCATACATGATTGCCGCCGGCAGGAGCACCTGCCGTAACCGCTTCAGCAGCAAAAGCACCTACAGGAGATGCAAAAATTGCTGCGCTAACCCAGAGGGATAGCATAGTGAAAAGTCTAGTAACGTTTTTAAGCATTTTTTCCTCGCATAACTTACGTTAACCTCTAATCAAATGTTGTTCCGTGCTTTTGAGGTAAAAGAATGTGAAAAATATGTCAATCACCTCGTCTGAATAAAAGAATCGAAATAACCCACTGAAATTCAAGTTTATTAAGAATAATAGCTACTTTCCTATAGAAGCATGTTTTTTAAAAAAAAAGAAAGGAATTGTGTAATAATGTCTTATTCATAAACTTGGATAAAGGGTAATAGTTTGAATTTATGATGAAATATTATTTTTATTGCAACATTGTGTTTTTTTGCACAAGGAGTTGAAGTTTGAATATCAAATATTTTTTCGTAAGGGCTGTTTTTTTTAGCTTTTATTAAAAATCAATAAAATAAAGCAGGTAAGAAGATAGAGATAAAAATAACATGCATAAAAAAAAAGAGCAGATAGTTTTTACTATCTGCTCTTGGGCTGCTAATAAATCAATGGCTGCCTGAGTTATGATGACGATATACAAAGCATACTGTTTTTCCTGGTTTTCAGGTTTATATCATAACTCTGTGCTTACGCTTTAAGGGGTTATGCCATACGTTTTTTTGCGAATGCGAGCATTTTTTCTGCTTCTTTAAATTCGGGATCAAGCTTCAGCGCCATAAGGGCTGACTTTGCGCATTTATCCCATTTTTCCCAGTCTACGTAGACTCGTCCAAGATTAAAGAAGAGATGCGGGTCTTGTCCGGCGACCTTTACGGCTTTAGCAAAATATTTTTCTGCTACATCGTATTTACCCATTTTCCGGAGCGCCATTCCAATACTGTTGTAATAACGGATGTTTTCCGGAGAAAGTTCAATTGCTTCAGCAAGCAGAGTGAATGCTTCACTGTACATACCAGCACGAATGTAGCGTTCTGCAACGTCACTTTTAAGGTCTGCATCTTCTGAAAATCTTGTGAGTAAGGCATTGAATACAGTAACAGCATTTTCATGTTGTGCTGTATCAAGAAGCATTTGCCCTTTTTCAAGTTCTAGCTGTTTTTGTCTTTCCAGCGCTTCGAGCATTTGCTGAGCTTCGTCAGTTACATTCTTTTGAAGCTCGACAAGTAGCTCCTTCAGTGTTTGAACCAGCTGTCGCTCTTCACCTTCTTTAAAGATAAGTGCGATGGGAAAAACTTCTTTAAGTTTAGGAGCTGCAGCCAAATACATTGTACTGTCTTCAAGTAAGCGTAAAAATTCCTGCTTTTCAGCCTTCATTAACGGATATTTTAAGTAAGCAATTATCCCGTCATGCAGTGCCTGAGCGGCCATCTGAATTTTTGCTTGTTTCAAGTACGTACGAACATTGCTTAGCTGAGTACGAGCTCTAGTCAGTTCAGCAGACATCCAAAACCCCCTTTGGGAAGCGTGATGAAACTACTTGTTGAGACTTTCTTTAACCATGTCACTGAATCGTTTGAAGAAGTAGTGACTGTCATTAGGTCCCGGACAAGCTTCTGGATGGTGTTGCACAGAAATAATACTCTTAACTTTATGTGCAATGCCTTCAACTGTATTATCGTTGAGGTTGATGTGAGTAATTTCCACATCGTCACTATCCAGTTCAACACAGAATCCGTGGTTCTGCGAAGAAATTTCAATGCGCCCAGTTGTCAAATCCTTAACAGGATGGTTACAGCCGTGATGCCCAAATTTAAGTTTGGATGTTGTGCCACCTAATGCGTGTCCAAGTAGCTGATGTCCAAGGCAAATACCGCCAACAGGCATCATGTCGCAAAGCTTAGTAATTTCGGCAATTTCATCTTTAAGTGTCGCAGGGTCACCTGGTCCGTTAGATAAAAAGACTGCATCGGCACCAGTTAATGCAACCTGCTCTGCTGTAAATGACGGAGGAACGACTAGTAAGTCAAGTCCCAGTTCATGCAATAGTCGTAAGATGTTCCATTTAATGCCAAAGTCGTACACAACAATTTTGGGACCTTTGCCTGTCCAACTGTAAACACCGTCTACAAGACGGATTTTTTGCGGTCGAACACCATCCCATCGGTATACATCTGTTGGTGCAACGTCTTTTACAAGATTGAGTCCTTCCATAGAAGGAAGCGCTTTTGCTTTTTCAACAAGCTTTTCTACATTAAGTTCTTTTGTAGATATAATTGCTCGCATTGCGCCGTTCTTACGAATGTGGCTTGTAAGTGCTCTTGTATCAATTCCTTCAATACCAAGTACACCACTATGCTTGAGATAGTCCGGCAGAGACGCTACCGAACGCCAGTTAGAAGGAACTTTGCAGCATTCTTTTACGATAAGTGCTGCAGCGTGAACCCCGCCTGACTCAATATCTTCTTCAGTTACGCCGTAGTTGCCGATAAGCGGGTATGTCATACATACCATTTGTCCAGCGTAGGAAGGGTCTGTCAAAATTTCCTGATACCCAGTCATACCAGTGTTGAAGATGACCTCACCGCCAGTTTCACCAGGTCCGGTGAATGAGCGACCCTCAAGTACAAAGCCGTCTTCAAGTGCCAAAATGGCTTTCATCAGGCGTTCTCCCGTAAAAGTTTTAAAATTACGTCTATATCTTCAGGACGATCCACACCGTGTGTCTTATGCTCCGTGCATACCACTCTGATAGGAACATTATTCTCTAAAAGACGCAGTTGCTCAAGTCGTTCTATACGCTCTAAGCTGGACTGCTCCCACTTTGTGAACTGCTTTAAAACTCCAAAACGGAATGCGTATAAGCCAATATGCCCAAGATACCCGTTAGTTGTTTCGCCATCTCGCGCAAATGGGATACGTGCGCGGGAAAAGTAGAGTGCGTCACCATTTGCAGCCTGAACAATTTTTACTTTGTCAGGACTTGCTGCTTCTTCTTCGGTAATATGGTGCGCGAGTGTCGCTACCTGTACATTGCCGTCTGTTAAGAATGGGGTAACTAACTCGGTGAGCATAATCGGGTTAAGTGCAGGTTCGTCGCCTTGGATGTTTACAATAACAGCGTCTTCACCAGCGCCAAGCAAGCATGCAGCTTCATATACTCTGTCCGTCCCGCTGGGGTGGTCTTTGCGGGTCATTACGTATTCGACATCCAGCTCGCGCGCGATGTTTGCAATACGTTCGTCGTCCGTTGCCAATACGATTTTGTCGAACTCCGGACATGAACAGGCACGTTGATATACATGCCAGAACATAGGCTTGCCCTCGATAAGCGCAAGCGGTTTTCCAGGAAAGCGCGAGGAATCGTACCGTGCGGGTATAATACCAAAGCAGGAAGCTGTTAGAGCCATATGCACACCTATTTCCCTAATATTAGGGGGAGTAATAGATTGGACACAGAAAAGCCCCACGCTATGGGGCACTGTTTAAACCGTCAGAGAGTATGCTAGTTTTTTTGAAAAGGAAAGAGAAAAAATGAGTTTGTAGTAGCATCTTGAATTTTTGTTACTTTCGTAGGCTGACTGTACAAAACTGCTTTGTGTCACAATGGGGCTTCTGTCCGTACTGGCATTCTGGTATATGTTGTGTATGAAACGCTGCATTATGCACCTTGATATGGACGCTTTTTTTGCTTCTGTTGAGCAACTAGACCACCCGGAATGGAAAGGGAAACCTGTCATTGTAGGTGGTTCTGGAGATCGTAGTGTTGTATGTGCGGCTTCATATGAAGCACGGAAATTTGGTGTGCATTCTGCTATGCCTATTGTTCAGGCACGTAAGCTGTGTCCGAACGGGATATATGCAGATATCTCGCGGGGGCGGTATGTGGAAATTTCCCGTAAAGTAATGTCCGTGCTCTATTCATATTCCCCGGTTATTGAACAAGCTTCAATTGATGAAGCTTTTATTGATGCAACAGGAGCCGGTCATCTTTTCGGCTCTCCTCTTGAAATGGCGCAGGGGATGAAGCAGAAAATTTTTGATACCGTTGGCCTGACATGCTCAATCGGCATCGCTCCTGTAAAGTTTCTTGCTAAAATTGCCTCTGACTACAACAAGCCTAACGGGCTGTTCGCTATTTACGAAGAAGATGTTTCAACTTTTTTGCAGGAACTTCCTGTGCGTAAAATTCCCGGAGTAGGCAAAAAATTTGTTGAAAAGCTTGATGAACTTGGCGTCAGTACTTGCGGTCATGTTCTGGAATATTCGCTTGAATTTTGGGAACGCCGGTTTGGGAAAAGCGGCATTGCGCTATGGGAACGTGCCAACGGCATTGATGAACGAGCAGTTGAAACTTCTATAGAGGCGAAATCAGAAAGTGCAGAAACTACGTTGCATAAGGATACACTCGATAAGGTGTTGCTCAAAAAATGGCTTATGCGTCATGCAGACCGTGTGGGGCAGAACCAGCGAAAGCATGGACTTAAAGGGCGTACTATTACATTAAAAGTTAAGTACAGTGATTTTCAATCTCTTACCCGAAGTAAGACATTACCTGATCCCACCAACACGACAGATGTTATTTATCAAGTAGCAGCAGATTTGCTGGATGCTATTGACCTTGTAAAACCTGTACGTCTGATCGGCCTTGGACTTTCAAATTACAATAATACCGGTTTAGAGCAGCTTAATATGCTTGATCACATGCAGCATAGGTGCACGGGTGTTGTGCGCGCTACTAAAAAACAGCAGCAGATTGATGAAGCATTGGATGCAGTGCGTAATAAGTTCGGAAACAAAGTCATTTGTCGAGGAAGTCTTTTCGGCTTTACTGACGAATAATTTCCAAAAATAAAATATTCTTTAATAAATGCATATTCTTGTATTAATGTTTCCCGCAAACTCTCCTACCGTTTTTACAATCAAACTTTTCCCCATCCCCTCCCTAAAAAACTAGTCCCCGCTTTAGAACATACTCTAATAATCCCCCTCAGGTATCTTCATTTGTTTTTTGAGATGTTGTAGCTTCTTAGGCGCAATTCTTTTGGGCAGATACCTTATTCCCTGCTTCAGTGTTTGGTTGCAGCAGGGGCACAACACTATGTTGCCACCAAGTCTGGCATGTTCCAGAAGAAGCTTATCCAAAAGAGGCAGATATATTTGCTGTGCGTTCGGGATAGTTATTTCAGGGATAAGTGGAGGAATGGTGCCTGTGGCTCTTTTAGAACACTTTGAGATTGATTGTTGCTGTGTTCCCCCTCTTTTTTCTGTGTACTGTGTAATTGTTTCATATGGAATTCCTTGAACAACCGGAAGGCTTGCTGCTGTACTTTCAAACAGGATAATCGTGTGCACCCCAGCGCGCTGGCGTTTATTTGCAAGGGTGACTGTACGCACTGCCTGCCTGAGTTTGTTTGCTGCAGGAATAATAAATGTTATTTCTCGATAAGAACTACTAGCTGGCGGTGTACAGTATTGTACATGGAGCGGAGTTGCAGAAAATGCAGAGATAGTTTCTGCGTGGAGCAGGGGTGTGAAAAATAGTAGAATACAAAGAGTCGTGATCATCTCCTTGAACGTATTCATGGTATGTCCTGTTATTCAAAGCTCGGATTCATGTAATCTTCGACATGAATGATGAAGGTTAGGTTCTCAGAAGTAGGATATGCACCATCAGGGAGTTCTTCTTTCTGAATATCAAATTTATCCATGCACTTCTTGCAGACAGCAATTTTACCCTCATATCCAAAATTCTTAGTATGCAGCATGCGCACCAGATTTACACCTGATCCTTCTAAAACAAGCGTGGTTTCTATTCCTTTATTGTACAGATCTCGGGCGAGCATAAATGTTGTTTCAACTTTCTCCGGGTGTGTTGTGTTGAGAATCAGCATGACCTGTTCAGGTACTGCTTTTTCAATGTAGATCGTACCGGAGGTTCTGCGGGTTTCATACTGAATGGCAAGTGCGGAGAGAATGGGGAGCAAGGTAAGTACTACTATCCATTTTAGTGTGTTTTGGCGCATAAATCTCCCCCAAAGAGCGTCAAAGAGTGCATCTTTTCCTAGTATTGTACTATTGAACTGGGGTGTCTCAATGATTAGCGATAAGGATAACTGATGGAGAGCGTTTAGCGTATATTTGCTGATTATAAAAAAGAAAAAGCCCTGTACTTGAGGATTCGTACAGGGCCTTTCCATCTGGGGGAGAAAGGGTACCAATTACCCTTTGTATTCGAATTACCCCGGAGGGTAAAAGACAACTAAGAAGGTGTGCAATGCGCCACACTAGGTGAAGGACTCGCTGCCGCGAGTTGTGACGGATTGCGGAGTATAAATTTTGGTTGTTACTGCTGAGCAGGAGCAGGCATTGGCATATTGCCATTGTAGCCACATTGACCACGCATCATGCCCTGTCCACGCATACCCTGACCACGCATCATACCTTGTCCACGCATGCCCTGACCGCGCATCATCCCCTGTCCACCCATGTTGTTTTTGTATCTCGGACAGTTGTAACCCATACCATATCCACGGTGCGGGTTAGCAATTGGGTCAACACCAACTTCTTTTTTTACAATTGCTGCAAAAGCGGTGCGTTGAGCACGCATCTCTGCACGGAGTTTGTTCATTTCAGTAACTACGCTTGCAACTTTGTTTGCATCAACATTTTCATTGTTCATAAGGGCGTTAAGTTCTACTTGTTTTGCCCATATAGCATCACGAAGTGGAGTCGTATTCTTAATAAAATCATCGTGCAGAGTTATGTACTTCTGCTGCTGAGCTTCGCTAAGGTCTGTCCAGTTCGGACTTGCGGCTAAAGCTACGGTGGCCACTGCCATGACACATGCTGTCGCAACTAATAGTTTTAATGTTTTAAACTGCATAATGAACTCCTATATTTAATGATCAAGTAATGGTTCGTGTTTTGCTAGTTCTTAATAAAGCAACGCTTGTGCCAAGTTTTTCCTTTTGTAGATAAGTTGTTTTAAAACAAAGCGTTGTCTTGAGAAGTGTTGTTTTGGGAAAAATAAACCAAAATATATGTGTAAAAAAAGCATACAGAATGTTTTGTGTTGGTTGTTTATTTTTTTTACACTGAAAAAAAAGAATACACAGGGCTGTTATGAAAGAGACCATTCTTCGTAAGAAAAAAATAGTGCGATCTCAATTTGTTACTTCGTTATGGTTACTCGCCGGTGGGATTATTATCCTCGGCATGGTTATCAGCTTTATGACAATACGGGGTATTGAGCAGGAGAATCGACAGCTGGAAACATTTTATGAAGAGAAAGGCGCCTCTATCATAAAGGCTCTGGAAGCAGGAACCCGAACAGATTTTCGCCTTAATATGAAAGCTCTTAGGCTTCAGACCATGTTAGAGGAAATGGCAAGCCAGTCTGGTATTTTGTTTCTTATGGCAACTGACGCTAATGGTAATATTATCGCCCACAGTAATCCCAACGTAGTTGGCACCCGTGCATTCAGTATGCAGCAATTAGCAAAGCTGCACCCTCGGAGACACGTTTCGTGGCGCATTATGGAGCAGGGCAGAGAGAAGGCATTTGTTGTTTACAGAGAATTTCGTCCTTTTGCTCTAATGTCAGGCAAGCCTCACGGAATGCCTCGTTCCGTCTGCAAGATGGAAAACCATAAGGGGATGCAGGCTCGAGAGTGTTCAAAAGAAGAACATATGTTCAGGCGTAAACTTTTTCCACAACACGGCCCTGTACCAGTTATTTATATTGGGCTGGATGAGGAGGCCTTTGCCACTGCACAGAGAGTGAATAGAGAGCACGCGATGGTGAATGCTGTGTTTATTCTGCTTATTGGTCTTGCAGGTTTTTTTGCACTGACATGGGCACAGAAAGCACGTCAGTCACGCAGACGTATGCAGAGCTCTGAAGCTCTAGCCAATGAAGTTATGTATAATCTTCCCGATGGCTTGCTGGTGACGGATGATGAAGGCCGTATCGCTATGTTGAACGATGTTGCTCTGGAGCAGTTGAATCTTACAGATGGTGATGTGGTGGGGAAACTCCCTTCAGACGTGTTGCCGGAATGCGTAGCGCGTCTTGTAGAGCTTACCGGTGGTGAAGTTCTTTCTGAAATCGAAGTTGAGTGTCTCGGTGAGCACGGTGAAATTATCCCGATTGGCGTGAGTGGTTCTGCTGTCGCTCTGGATGACGGTACCGCTATCGGGTATGTCTATCTGCTGCGTGATCTTCGTGAAGTGCGCAGACTTGAGGCAGAAGTTCGCCGCAAGGAAAAGCTGGCTGCTGTCGGTTCGCTTGCAGCTGGTGTTGCCCATGAAATCCGCAATCCCTTAAGTTCAATTAAAGGGTATGCAACGTATTTTGGCAGTCGCTTTGAAGAAGGCTCTGAGGACAGGGAAGCTGCTAATATTATGGTGCATGAAGTTGAGCGCCTTAATCGTGTAATTACGGATCTCATCAGTCTTTCCAGACCGTCTGATCTACGTCGTACAGAGACTGACCTAAATGTATTGCTTAAGCATTGTTTCGGGTTAATCAAACAAGATGCTGCAACACATAATGTTGTTTTGAATGTTGTAAATGATGACACTCTTCCACATCTGTTTGTTGATCCGGACAGATTCTCTCAGGCTGTTTTGAATATTTGTTTAAACAGTTTTGAAGCCATGCCGGAAGGCGGTACTCTTACCGTGAACCTTTCCCATACTGAAAAATTAGTTACACTGGCTATTTCCGATACCGGTAAAGGCATTAGTAAAGAGGATGCTGTTCGTATCTTTGAACCATATTATACAACTAAAAGTCAGGGTACAGGACTAGGTCTTTCCATTGTGCTTAAAATTATTGAAGCACACGGCGGCACAATTCACGTGGAACCACAGGAAGGTGCCGGAGCTCAGTTTGTTATTGAAATTCCAGTGTCACCGGTAGGAGAAAACGCCTAATGAGCGCACAAGTATTAATAGTAGATGATGATTTGGCGCACCGTTCCATGCTTAAAATTCTTATCAAAGGCTGGGGCTACGATGTGGCAGAAGCCGATGATGGTGATGTTGCTGTCGAAATGGTGCGGAAGCAGTCCTATGATTCCATTCTGATGGATATCAGAATGGTGAACATGGATGGCATAACTGCTCTTGAATTAATTAAGGAGTACAACCCGTCCATCCCTATTCTTATTATGACTGCATTTTCGTCAGTTGATACTGCAGTAAAGGCATTAAAAATAGGTGCGTACGATTATCTTACCAAGCCATTGGATTTTGAAGTGCTCCAGCTGACGCTCGAACGCATGCTTGATCACACCCGTATTGTTTCCGAAAATGAAGAGTTGGGAAGTTGTCTGGAACCAAACAATATGGGAATGGTTGGCAATAGTGATGTAATTAAGGAGCTTCGTAAGATAATTGCCACAATTGCTCCTTCAGATGCTTCTGTGCTTATTACCGGGGAGTCTGGAACAGGTAAGGAGCTTGTTGCAAATGCTATTCATAGTGCCAGCAATCGGGCAGGTCAGAAGTTTGTAGCTATCAACTGTGCTGCTTTGAGCGAGAATTTGCTTGAATCTGAATTGTTTGGGCATGAACGCGGAGCTTTTACCGGTGCGGATAGACGCCGGGAGGGCAGGTTTGTGCAGGCAGACGGCGGCACACTTTTTCTTGATGAAGTGGGTGAAATCCCTGTTGCTTTGCAACCCAAGCTCTTGCGAGCCCTGCAGCAGGGCGAAGTGCAGCGTGTGGGCAGTGATACTGTGGAAAAGGTTGATGTTCGGGTTATTACTGCCACTAACCGTGACCTTCCTGAAGAGGTGGAGCACGGTAATTTTCGAGAAGATCTCTATTATCGCCTTAATGTTATCGCGCTTCGTGTTCCTGCGTTACGTGAGCGGCCGAGTGATATTCCGCTTCTTGCAGAATACTTCCTGAAAAAATATTCAAATAAGAACCGAAAAAATATCAAGGGCTTGGCTCCGCAGGCAATGGACACCCTTATCCGTTATGCATGGCCGGGAAACGTGCGTGAGCTTGAAAATGTTATTGAACGCGCTGTAATTATGACCATGGGTGAGTATATCTCTACCCGTGAGTTGCCATTGTCATTATCTGTAAAAGAAAACGAAGCACCTATTCAGCAGGCGCAAGTATCTGTTTTGACAGGGATGTCTCTTGATGAATTGGAGCGCAAGGCGATATTGGCAACTCTGGAGGAGTGCGAGCATAACAAAAGCAAGACCGCGCGAAGATTAGGAATTACACGGGCAACCCTCCACAATAAGCTAAAACGTTATGGATTTGAGTAGCATTTTATTGATTATACTAGTATATACGACCAATCGTTATCTCATTTATATTATGTAATCCTTCTTATCGGCCTAGTTACACTTGCAATTTGATGTCCCTACCTGCCACACTATAGGGGAACTTGTTGCATTCGCTGAGAGGGAAAGCACAACAAGTGGAGGCAGAATGGAACCGTTTAGCATAACGACGTTACTAGTCTGTTTTGGTGGAGGAATTTTGGGCGGCGCTCTTGGCGGGCTGCTGTCCTTCGTGCTTTGTGGTCTGTTTGTATTTTCAGGCTGTATGATTGCCTTAGCTGGCGGTGGAGACTTTATGCTCTCCGTAGTCGGATTCGGTCCTATCTTCGGCCCGCATGTTGGTGGCTTTGCAGCTGGTGTTGCTGCTGCTAACTATGCACAGGGCATTCGCAAGAATCATCCTACAGGTGGAGCTAAGGATATTATTGCGTCTTTGATGCCTACTTCATGGGACGTATTACTTGTTGGTGGCCTTTTCGCTGTATTCGGTCATCTTTGTAATACTTGGTTTGCCTCTTTCATGAGCGGACAGGACACCATCGCACTTACTGTTCTTACTAGCGCGTTTGTATCTCGTGCTATGTTCCTTCGTCAGAGCCCGTTTGGCAACTCTGAATCAATCAAAAAGTTCGGCCTGTTTGGTACTGATGACACTAATTTGTCATGGGTTCCATGGATGTTGCCGTTCTCCCGTATGATTATGTTTGCTATCGGCATCGGTCTTGTGTTTGGTGGCGTTGCAATGGCAATTGGTGATTACGCCCAGGCAGCAGGCATTGCTTCTGGCACAACGAAAACAGCTCAGGTTGTTATTGGTTGGGCTATTGCTGCAATCTCTCTTATTTCATTGCAGCTTGGTACAGACACTGCTCAACGAGTACCTGTATGGCATTGTCAGGCCATTCTTGCGGGTATCGCTTGGGTAAACTTCGGTAGCCTTGCTATCTGTGCAGTTGCAGCAGTTGCTGGTGCACTTGTTCAGGAATTAGGCGCCCGTCTCTTCTGGAACCATGGTGACACCCACGTTGACCCACCAGCATTTGGTATTGCTGTTGTAACATGTGCTCTTAATCTTCTTGCGTAATTGATGAAACACTGCAGTCTTCGGTATTGCAGTTTATTTTGCGCATAGTTGAATAGAGAATATGTATTAACGAGTGGCAGAGTTAATTTTAAAAGCGGCTTGTCCTTTATAGGGCAAGCCGCTTTTTTGTTCTTAATGTCTTAGATACGTCAATTCTCTAGAAGGTTATCTACGGAAAAAAAGCTGATAACGTCGGGGGGATATCTTGTTCATTCACAGATAGAAGGTAAGCCTGCAAGGACGCAGGGGGCTATGTCCTTGTCCTTCGAGGTTTAGTTATCTGCTGAATCGGGATTTCTTGTCGTTTGATCTGCTGTTTCTTGGTGCTGAGGCAAGCTTAACGATATTTCGTCCTGCGCCTTTTGCTTTGTAGAGGGCTTTATCTGCCATCTTTACCACTTCCATAGGTGATTGTGACCCATCTGTACGTTCGGCTACCCCAATGGATATTGTGACGTTTACAGAGCCCTTGCGTGCGTTTCTTTTTTTAGGAGCACGCTTGCCGCTACGAATGTGAAAGTTCGTTGTGGCAATTCGTTGGCGCAATTCATCAAGGTGCGATTGAACTTCCGTTGCTACGCCTTTTGGGAACACAATAGTAAATTCTTCGCCTCCGTATCGGTAGGCTCTGCCACCGCCGGAGACTCTGGACAGATGCCCTGCAACCATGCGCAGTACATCATCACCGATGTCGTGTCCGTATGTGTCGTTGAACTTTTTAAAATGGTCGATATCAACCATTGCCAGTGCGTATTTTCTGCCGAGTTTTTTGAAATCGGCATTCAAGGCTCTGCGTGAAGGTAAGTCTGTCAACTCGTCCACGTATGCCATGAAGTATGAATCTTGAAATAAAGAAAGGGTGACGATAACCGCTGCTGCTGTAAAAAAAAGTGCGCTTGCGTTGGGGATAGTTACGTAATGATATGCCCCCATAACGGCAATACAGCTTGTGATAAGCGTTACGTATATGCTGTCACGTTTACCTTTGTTGAGAGTCATGAATATGAGCAGAAGAAATAAAACAGTCCCGGTAACCATCAGTACGATTTGTGGGATAAATGTCCAACTCGTTGCCCATATGGGCAAAATATCGATACGATCAAGTGAAAGTGCAGTTTCTTGAAGCCATGCAATGAAGCTATCTTGCTGTGGAGTGGCAAGCATGGCTGCAACAATTGCTGCCTGAATAGTGATGAATGCTCCGGAAATGGAGCCCCAAAGCGTGAGAACGCCTCTGTCTTCACAGTAGGCAAAGATGACTAAGTTTATGGGCAATAACATTGCAGAAAGACCATAGGCCAAACGCAGGCGCATGCCGGCACTGCTCATACCGGGTAGATATAGGGTAATAAACCAGCAACAGAGTGCTATCAGTATTAACAGAAAAACGGCTCTGCTCCGCTTAAATTGCCAGGCAATGGCACCACCGCTAATGGCAAAAATAAACGGTAAAGCAGGTACGATAGGAAGAACTGATTGCGGAATGAAATGCTGATTCATTACGATAAAAAATGTTCCCGCAAGGATAGTAATAGGCAGGAACAAAGAGAGAACTAAACTGGTAAGTGCTCTCATAGTAAACTCGTAACGTTTGATATCATCTTTAATTCCAACCCTCTCTAATGCACGTCATAGCCTGAAGTGTCCTATGGGGCAATCCCTGTGTGTTTTCTTGCTCAGATAAAGGCAACAGGGTATCTGTGTGGCACACACTTTTACTCACAGAATACGTTTCTCGATGCTTTATGTTCTAAAAAAAAGATTTTTTCATTCTAGAGAAGTTTAGCAGTTATGATGGACAGATAGAGTTTTTCGTCTTGTCATTGTCCTGCATCCCTTATCTTTTATCGGCATGTTGAGGCGTTTTCTAAAACCTATAGAGAGTAGTTAATGGAACGTCATATTCGTTTTTCTGATGAAGATTCTGCCCTTGTGTTGCTCGATCAGCGTTATCTTCCGACGCGTGAAGACGATTACTATTGTCGCACTGTAGAAAATATTATTTATGCATTGCAGACGATGGTTGTGCGTGGTGCGCCTGCTATCGGCGTTACGGCAGCATATGGGTGTTGGATTGCAGCAAATGAAGTTGCAGACAGCAAGAATTGGAAAGAAGAGCTTAACGTCAAGCTGGAAGAAATTGCAGAAGCGCGCCCAACCGCAGTTAACTTGCGTTGGGGAGTAGAGCGTATGAAAGCATTATGGGCATCTTCTCAGGTTGAAACTATCGAAGAGCTCATGAAGATCTGGCTTGAGGAAGCAAAGATTATTCATCAAGAAGATATTGAAATTTGCAAGCTTATCGGCGTACACGGGGCAACTGTTATAGAAGACGGCGATACTATTATGACCCATTGTAATGCAGGGGCACTTGCAACAGCAGGATACGGTACAGCACTTGGTGTTGTTCGTGGTGCCATAGATGCTGGTAAAAAAGATGTTTCAGTTATTGCAAACGAAACTCGTCCATTCCTTCAAGGCGCGCGACTGACTGCGTATGAGCTGAAAGAAGACGGGATTCCTGTTACCGTAGCATGTGACAATGCTTGCGGGCTTCTCATGCGTCGGGGCATGGTTAATAAAGTTGTTGTAGGCGCAGACCGCGTTGCCGCAAATGGTGATGCTGTAAATAAAATCGGCACGTACTCCGTGGCGCTCCTCGCTAAAGCGCACAAGGTTCCTTTTTATGTAGCAGCTCCATTGTCCACTATTGACAGAAATATGCCTGATGGTGATTCAACCCCGATTGAAGATCGTACTCCGTTGGAAGTAACGCACGTGGGTGATACCCAGATTACTCCAGATGGCGTACCAGTGTTTAACTTTGCTTTCGATCCGACTCCAAATGAGCTTATTGCAGGGATCGTGACTGAAGTGGGTGTGCTGCGTCCTCCGTTCACTGAGTCCATCAAGAAAGCCTTCGAAGAGCAGGGTAAGTAGGACAATGTTTTTTAGGGGGTTGCGACGGTGAAGAGCTTTTTAATAAAGGGCTTCTTATACGAATCTTTAAAATTTTTACCTGCGGAGTAAGCACTTTTTTACGTAACTTTGCGGAGTATGCTTCACGACTTTTCGGGTAATAACAAAAGGACTGTCCTGCATAACAAGGACAGTCCTTTTGTTATCCAATTCAGCAAAATGAAGCCGTGAAAAATATCAATTAACGGGCGCTGTTCGCAGCGTAACGTTCTTGATTCGAAATACAATAAATAATTATTTGCGTTGTCAGAGAGGGGGGGGGACTGCTGGACAGTAGACGCAAAAAAGCCGTATTTGCTTTCGCGAATACGGCTTATATATGCATGGTGGGTCGTGCGGGGCTCGAACCTGCGACTCTCTGCTTAAAAGGCAGATACTCTACCAACTGAGTTAACGACCCGTTCGGAGATGTGGTTTATAGACTCCATGTAATCTTGTCAAACATTTTTCTAAAAAATATTTTTTAGAAAGCTATAACCCTCACCTTTTGCACCTAAAAAAGCCGTATTTGCTTTCGCGAATACGGCTTATATATACATGGTGGGTCGTGCGGGGCTCGAACCTGCGACTCTCTGCTTAAAAGGCAGATACTCTACCAACTGAGTTAACGACCCTCTTGAGGAAAATTTTTTTAACGGCTTCGCATCCTCATGTCAAATGTTTTTCAAATAAAAGTTTGACTGCGAGTAACCTTACTCAAACGAAGTGAATAAATTAGACCGGAACCGAAATTCCGGTCTTTACATTCAATGGTGGGTCGTGCGGGGCTCGAACCTGCGACTCTCTGCTTAAAAGGCAGATACTCTACCAACTGAGTTAACGACCCGTTTGAGGAGTGCAGTTCTATAGTTGAGCACTCATCTTGTCAAATACTTTTTAAAAAAAAAGTGATTTTTTATTTGATTGCCATATCTGGAGTGATTTTTTCAAGACCACCCATGTAAGGACGTAAGGCTTCTGGGATTACGATAGAGCCGTCTTCCTGTTGATAGTTCTCAATGATCGCAATCATGGTACGACCTGTAGGAAGGCCGGAACCATTCAGTGTATGCACAAACTCAGGTTTTTTAGAGCCCTTGCGTTTAAATCTGAGGTTTGCACGGCGAGCTTGAAAATCTACGCAGTTGGAACATGAGGAAACTTCACGGTATTTATTCTGTCCCGGTAACCAAACTTCGATGTCGTAGGTTTTAGAGGAAGAGAAGCCCATGTCGCCAGTGCACAGCGTTACTACACGATAGTGCAGACCGAGGCGCTGGAGGATGTTTTCTGCGTGTTGACGCATTTTTTCAAGTTCATCATACGAGTTGTCTGGATGCGCGAAGCGCACCATCTCAACTTTGGTAAACTGGTGCATGCGAAAGATACCTTTAGTATCTTTGCCGTAACTACCAGCTTCAGAACGGAAGCATTGAGTTTGTGCAGTGTATGCACGCGGCAAATCGCCTTCCTCAAGAATCTCACCAGAATGCATGTTTGTCAGTGGTACTTCAGCAGTCGGGATGAGGTAGTAGTCTTTATGGTTAAGACGGAAGAGATCTTCTTCGAATTTTGGCAGCTGACCGGTACCTGTCATGGTTGTGCTGTTTACGATAGCAGGCGGGAACACTTCAGTGTAGCCGTGCTCAAGAGTCTGCATATCGAGGAACATATTGATAAGAGCGCGTTCTAAGCGAGCAGCCCAGCCCCACAATACAGCAAAGCGGGAGCCGGTAAGTTTAGCAGCGCGTTCAAAGTCAAGGCCGCCCATAGTCTCTGCAATTTCCCAATGTTCTTTAGGAGTGAAGGACATAGATGGCTTTTCGCCCCATTTGTGTGACTCAACGTTATCGTTTTCGTTTGCACCAACAGGAACACTTTCATGTGGTATATTAGGAACAGCAATAAGCCATTCATTCATTACGGTTTTGATAGTATCCGTTTCAGCATCAAGCTCTTTGATTTTATCGGACAGTGAACCGAGACGGGAAATCAGTTCAGATGCATCTTCGCCTGAGCGTTTCATCTGAGCTACTTCTCCGGATGCTTTGTTGCGTTCGCTTTTAAGAGACTCAAGTTCTACGAGTAATTCTCTGCGACGTTTGTCGATTTTAGAAAACTCTTCAACATTAATGGAAGAGTTTCGCTTAGCCAAAGCTTCGGCTACAACTTGCGGATTTTTCTGCAAAAGTTTGAGATCGAGCATTGAAATGCGGCTCCTTGAAATTTTGTACGATTTGTTAGCATAGCCGCAGGAAAATATGGCGTCAACTTAGATAAATTGGCGCCATAATTTTGTAACCTGAAATATGAAGTTTTTAAGAGCTAAATATTTCAGGATGAATTTTCTGTAAGTAATCCATAAGCCGCGGATATTCAAAATCTTCGACCATTTCGCGTTGGTCGCCATGTGTATAATAACCAACCCAGACTGTCTCCAATAATGAACTGGGGCATCCATTCTGGAGTTCATTCATAACCCAGACACGGACCTCAATTCCTTTATATTGGGTCTGGAGTGTAAAAGCTGTGTTTCCTGTTGGGGTGAGCGCAATGGCATACCCAAGCGCGAGCATGATTCTTTGAATATCGTTTTGTACTTCTTCCTGAATAGGAACATGCTGAATTTTTTGTTTAAACGATTCAGAAAGAAAAGACAGCATTTCTTGTTTTTTGCGGGTCGTATGCGATGGTTCTGCCATGATTGTGTCCTTTGTTTTTCCTGCTCGGCAGGGACGAACTGGGCATGAGCAAGGTGGCTGAATCATTATAAATATGCGGAAACAGTCTGTTTGTGTCAATGAACATTAAAGACGTTTGACTTTGTGAAAAGATACGATTGGATGGGAACGTACGACAGATCTGTCTTGAAGACGTTTTTTGGGCGAGTTATTTTTTTTTAAGAAGAAGAAAACTGATGTCATTGGGCATCATCTAATTGTAATTTATTCATAATGACAAAAAAAAGGCCATACTGTTTTGTACGACCTTTTTCGATGACACCTGTGCATAGATAATGTGTAGTGGACACACTTTGTAAAATTATGATTTATTGTCAGGAAGACCTTGTGTGCGTTTCTCTTTTAGATATCGGGCCAATGCCTGCTCAGCACTTTTATTCATATTTAAGAATTCAATACCAATGACAGAGGTGTCATTTTTGACCGTTGCCCAGATTACTCGTGAAACAACGCGAATCTGATATGGACTGTCGCAATTTAACAGACTGTTCTTATGCAATTTTTTTTCAAATCCGGGTAGCTCGATGCTTACTTGCTGCACGCTTCCTTTTGGAATTATTGAGCAGACTTCCAGCATGGCACCTTTGGACGTCATGTCTAAACATTCAGCCTTAAATTCCGGCTGGCAGGACATAGGAAATACAAATTCAGCTATGGATGCAGTAAACGGGTGGGGGTAACGTGTCATTGCCCTGCGTTCTCGATAATGAGCCTCTTGTGGCATGTGCAATAGTCCCATAATGATTAAAGAGGTTGTGTTCGCTGCGTAGTCTTGTTTCTATATTTAACTATACATAGAAACATGAAGAGAATGGTTGCAAGGAAATATCACAGCAATCAGGCTCAGATGCTATTATAAATTGCTTGTTATTTTGACAAAATAGAGTTGCCTTGCCAGAGTATTTTGAATGTTGTACCCACACTGCACTACGTTGTGACTATCTTGAAATATGTTGCTGCGACTGTGTGTTGCTTTTTTGCTGGAAGATATTTGATTGTTACAATCTGATTTTTTGAAAATGCTATCAATTGAAATATACTAAAAAATTTAAATAAAGTTAGAGGAATAAATCATGGCAAAATGTCCTTGCGGTTCTGATCTTGAATTTTCTGCATGTTGTGAGCCAATTATTTCCGGCCAAACCCCTGCTCCTACTGCAGAGGCTCTTATGCGTTCCCGTTACTCTGCACATGTACTGGGAAGCTATGAATATCTTGGTAGTTCTGTTCATCCAGATATGCGCGGAGATCTTTCTGAAGAGGAAATAAAAGAATGGTCTGAAAAAATTACATGGACTGGTCTTGATATCCTCGGCACCAAAGATGGTGGCGAAAACGATGTGACAGGTGAAGTTGAGTTTGTTGCGAACTACAAACTTGGCGGCGTACCACAGGAAATGCACGAGCATGCATTTTTCCGTAAAGAAGGCAAAGACTGGTTCTATGTAGAAGGTATGGTTCAAAACCACGATACCTACCGTCGTGAGACTCCAAAGGTAGGTCGTAATGAGCCTTGTCCTTGCGGCTCCGGTAAAAAATTCAAAAAGTGTTGTGGTAAGAACTAAGTTTCATCATCTCTCAATGAGATGTTTTCGACGCGTTTGCCGATGAGGCGTTAAAAATTTGTTTCACCGTAGTTAGCTGAAAGCCCTCATTTTTTGAGGACAGCTACCGGTTGTGTAAGTTTTTTATAGTCTCTAACCGAGCCTTACTGTTAATAAAAAAGGGCAGTCCTATCTTATAGGGCTGCCCTCTTTTTATGTACTGTGCTTGGTACTAGTAGGATTCGTCAGAATCGAGCACTTCGTCGTCTACTACATGCATGAGCAGTCTTACAGCCCATAACTGATAGAGAAGGACAAGCGGGATGATCACTACCACTACGCCGAGCATAATCTGCAAGGTAAGGGTACTGGATGCACCGTTGAAGATAGTTACGGATGCTGCCGGATCGAGATTGGAAGGCAGCAGTTTCGGGAACATCCCCACTATACCGAACATGATTATAAAGAAGATGGAGATTGCGTTGCTGATCCATGCAAGATGGTTACGGCCACCAGCAAGGAATATTCGAACCATAAGCAGTGCCGTTACGCCAATTGCAGGGATAACAAGCAGCATACCACTCTTCTGGTAGTTTACGAATAAATCAGTGTAGATGGCAGTGGCTGCGAGAAATGCAATAGCCAGAGCTACAGTGAATACCCACAATTTTTTAGCATAGTTTATAGCGCGGTCATGAATGTGCCCTTCTGATTTCATAGAAAGCCACATTGCACCGTGCATTGCAAAGTTGATTACAAAGAACAGTCCGCCGATGATGCCATACACGTTGAGCAGTTGGATAATACTTCCATGATATACGCCGTTTGCATCAAAAGGAATGCCTTGGAAAATATTGGCAAAAGCGACACCGAAAAGCAGAGCTGGTACAAAGTTGCCGAGGAACTGGAAAATATCCCACATTTTACGCCAGCCATCAGAATCTACTTTATTACGGAACTCAAAGCTTGCTGCACGCATGATGAGAGCAAACAGAATGATGAGAAGCGGTGCGTAGAGTGCACTGAACATAATAGCGTATGCTTTTGGGAATGCAGCGAAAGTTATACCGCCAGCTGCAATTAACCATACTTCGTTGCCATCCCAGAATGGAGCCACTGTATTATACAGAACACGTTTTTCGCGTTCGTTTTTCGCAAAGAACGGGAAAAGAGTTCCGAGCCCCAGATCAAAACCGTCTAACACGAAGTAGACGCCCCAGAGGACTCCCCACAATAAAAACCATATAAGTTCAAGAGTCATACAAAAAACCTCTCTATTGATTGCTTAGGATTTGTCCTGTCGGTCTATTTAGGGCCTTTCATTGCGTACTTCCTCAGCAGGTAGATATCCAGCAGGCCAAGGAAGGTGTAAATCAGGGTAAAGGCGACAATAGACCAGACAACCATGGAGGCTTCAATTGGAGAAGCCGCGGCTGAGGTTCGGAGCATGTTGTAGACAATCCATGGCTGGCGACCAACTTCTGTTACTGTCCAACCTAACATAATGGCAATGTATGGAAGCGGAATAAGCCAAGGAAGTACTTTAAGAACAAAACTTTTTTCTTCAATCTTTTTACGCCAAGCGAACAGGGCAATACCAAGAAGTGGGAAGAAGGAGCCTAAGCCAACCATAAGCCGGAAGGTAATGAAGGTCGGCAGCACTGGAGGGCGGTCTTCTTTTGGAATATCATTCAGGCCGATAACTTTTGCCTGTGGGTTGTTGTATGCGAGGATCGACAACGCACCAGGCAAAGGCAGAGCCTGAATGGCATTGCCGGTATTTTCAGCATTAGGCCATGTCAGCAGGTACATAGGTACATTGGTGCCTGTTTCCCAGTGGGATTCCATAGCTGCCAATTTTGCAGGCTGATATTTAGCTGCAACCTGTCCCTGATGGTGACCTGCTATCGCGGTAGTTATTGAGAAAATAAGGAAGAAAATGGAAGCAATTTTAAAGGAACTTTTAAACAGTTCCATTTCGTTTTTGCGTAATAGGTGCCATGCGGAAATGCCAAGTACGAAAATACCACCAACCATCCATGAAGAGGATACTGTATGGGCGAATTCGCCAATGCCGTACGGGTTTGTAATAACTGCAAAAAAGTCGTTAAGCTGTGGCTTGCCTTCAACCATTTTGTAGCCGACAGGGTTTTGCATGAACGCGTTTGCCATGATGATCCAGAAGGCAGACATGTTGGAAGCAAGTGCTACAAGCCAAATACACATACAGTGGACGTTTTTGGAGACTTTTTTCCAACCGAAGAACCATACCGCAATAAAAGTAGATTCAAGGAAGAAAGACGTACTTGCTTCGATAGCAAGTAAAGAACCAAAAATATCACCTACATACTCAGAGTAACGGGACCAGTTAGTACCAAACTGGAACTCAAGAGTGATGCCGGTAACAACACCGAGGGTGAAGTTGATAATAAATAATTTACCCCAGAATTTTACCATACGCTTGTACATTTCGTTGCCAGTACGCACATACATGGTTTCCATGATGGCAAGCAGTACAGACAGTCCAAGCGTTAATGGTACGAAAATAAAATGGAAGAACACAGTTACTGCAAACTGAATTCTGGACAGCATTACTACGTCCATACATTAACCCCCTTCGGCTTTCGTCCTGTTAAAGCAGGCATCGTACGCCAAGGTTTAGCAAAAATTGTTGAATATTTATAACAGAACACAACAATTGTTCTATTAGTCACTCAGTAATGGTAATCAATACTAAAAAATGTGTTTTTGCAACCATAAAATCGTTTTCTGCAAATAAAAAGAATTGATTATTACTTTTTTTTAACACCCTACAAAAAAATAGGTAACAAAAAAAGACGGCTGCGTTTATCTTTGTGAGAAAGTGTAATAAAAATGTGTTGCGTTACGCAGAAGCAATTTAGTTATGTTTGTAAAGGGTTACATTTTTGAGAGCTTCCCGTTATGCTGTTTGCATGTAAAAAATGTATTGTAATCCTTTTTACCTGTAATATTAATAGATAAAAAGGAAAAAATTAGTAATGAGCAATAAAGGAGCCCCTGCCTGAACAAATCACAGGAAGGGGCTTTTTGTTTTTTTATGCGAAGAAGTTAATCAAAGAATATCAGTTAAGCGCAAGTTTCTTATCTACTTACTGCGAGTGGGGTGTCAGCCAATCTTGCATTCATCTGGATGGATAATCAGGACAGGAGCGCTGGACTGTTTTATTACCCGGTTTGCAACTGATCCGAAAAGCACACGTTCTACGCCTCTGCGGCAATGTTTTCCCATAACTACCATATCAAATTCAGTACTTTCGGTCATTTCAAGAATTAGATCCTGTGGCTGACCACGGCGTAGTTTGATGAATACATCGATACCATCAAGTTGTTCTTTGGCAATTTTTTCAAGCTCTTGGAGGGCGCGCTGTTTAGAGTCTTCTTTTATTTGTTCAATAATTTCATCTGTAAGATACACGTCGTAGAAGCGATCCAAAAGTGGACGGGCATATAGTAGAGTAATTTTCGCATTAAATTGCTCAGCCATCAGTTTTGCATACTCGACGAAAAATGCATTGTCTTCCATGATGTCAACAGGAACGAGGATGTTTTTGATAGTACGCATAGTTCCTCCTGTGGATGTTTAAAAATCAGAACTTCGTCTACATGTCTGGTCTTACAGTCATAACAGGTATATCAGCCCGTTTTACAACGTGGTTAGCAACCGAACCAAACATAATTCGATCCACACCCTTCCGGCTGTGGGTGCCCATAATAATCAAATCGCAGTTTTCTTCTTTTGCAACACCAAGGATAACATCCTGAGGGTGACCGTTTGCGAGCCGTTGTTTTACATTAATGCCTGTAAAGTGCTTTTCTACAAACTCTTTTAGTTCACGAATTGCGCCTTTTTCTGTGTCTTCATGGAATTTCGCGATGGTGTCTTGCGGCAGGTATAACCCAAAGTACTGACTTAATGGGGGAGTAGCGTAGACCACCAAAACGTCAGCACCTAATTTTTCAGCAAATAGTTTTGCATATGATGCAACAAATGAACTGTCTTCCATAAGATCAACTGCTACAAGGATATTTTTGATTGTCCGCATATCGTCCTCCAGTGTATGAAAATGGATTTTTAGCATGTCAAAAAAATGTTTGCTCCATCCTAACATAGAGAGGGCAGGTGTATAGTCTTTTAATGACCACTGAAGAGCATTTTATAAGGGGGAGGAGAAAGAATAATGAAGTGAAGAAGCCGGACGTGACTACGTTGCCTGCAGGGTGATCCAGGCAAGAAGGGCATAGCGGGCAAATTTACCGATGAGAACAAGCAGAAGAAAAAGGGGAAATCGCACACGCGCGATGCCGCCGACAAGGCACAACGGGTCGCCGATCACAGGCACCCATGAAAGAAGCAGTGACCATGATCCCCATCGGGAGTAGAAGCGCTGTGCTTTTGCTTGTGCAGCTTCATCCATGCGCAGGATGTGGTGGATAATGTAGGCTCCGCCCCAGATTCCGATGGCGTAGGTAGTACATGCGCCCAGTGTGTTACCGGCTGTTGCGACAAGTACGGATGATGCAGGCTCATATGAGCCTGCAACCATGGCAATAAGCAACCACTCTGATCCGAGCGGAAGTATTGTTGCAGCAAGAAAGCTGAGAAAAAATAGTGCGGTGTACCCTAGCTCAGGAGAAAAAAAATCTGTCATGGTTGTGCATACTGTTTCAAAAAGGACTGTCTGCGTCAAATTATAGCTTTGCAGGAAGGCTGTCATTAAAACCAAGAGATGCCCTGTTCTCATTATGAGTACAGGGCATCTGCAGGAAATATTCGTGGAACATTCAGGCTATCTGACTATCCCCCGCCATTAAAGCGCAATTACAGCGGGGGGAGACAGATAGAAAAAGGAAGTTTAGGTAAACTAGTCTGGAGGTGAAATGAGTAATGGCAGTTACTCTCAATTTCACTGTGTTAGAGGATACCATAGGTGCTTTTTTGAAAAGCTGCTTAGTATATAGCAACTGCGATGCCAAGTTGTAAAAAAAACGCTTCTTTTTTTAAAATGTATAATTACGGGGGGTTGCTCATGAAGGAATATAATGATGTACAGTCCTTCATGTTGCAAAAAAGCATCGCAAAAGGGGTGGTTGTTTTGCTGAATGTTTCGTAAATGCATCACAAGGTAAAAACCTTTGAATATCAACGAATAAGCGGTGGCTATGTGATAGCTATATTTTTAGTGAATGTTGCATAGCTACAACATTCACTAAAAGTTAATGATTATAGTTAGGAAAGTCAGTTTGTTATACGATGGGCATGGTCGGGGTATGGGAACTTGGTCTTAACATTGTACATTCGGCGGTACGTCCGTCTACCTTGATAGTGATTGGAGACTCAAAACGTATGTGGGTTATAAACTTGCCTTTATAGTGAACAGGAATAGTTGTTAACCATTCCCAATGAATAAATTCATCGTTGGAGTTCGTTATCATAACGTAGTTGATACCTAGTGTGGTGATGCAATGGAAGAAGTGCGATCCTTGAGAAGGCTCAACGCGTAGATGTTCTGTGTATGCTTCAACAATGGCAGAAACTCCGGAGATATCGTTCCAAATGACGGGCACTCCGAGCCATCGGTCGGATGTCCCCCATCGACCAGGGCCTACGAGAAGATATTTGCGCTCTTCTCGCAGCATTTGTTTGTTACACTCCAGTATTTCCTGCTTAATCTCGAGAGTCTTTGCTACATCAAAATCATCCGGATGGATAAAAATAATATCATAGATGTCATTGCTTTCGGAATTACCCAATGCATGTTTTGAATAGCAGAAGGCCGCGGCGCGTTCTTGTTTGGTAATGGTGACTGCGGATAATCCTGAGAGTGAGCTCATTGGCCGCAATTGCAGCAATGCAAATTCTGCATTGGAACCATCCATATCCATATTTACACAAAATTCCAGTTCAACTGGCCCGCCCATTGCTTCTTCAGCTAATGAGAGCACATCGTTAAGCAGGTCTGGAAGTGGAAACAGGCCGTGTTTAAGTACCTGCGCAAAGAGTAGAACCTTTGAGCTACCCGGAATAGAGGCAGTTTCTCGAATTATTCCCTCCTGCGGCAAATAACTGCTCGCAAGAAATGAGATTGGTCCGTTCGGTTCTGCATTATAGACCCTGCGCTGCACAAGGGCACCTTCCTGTTCCTCTACTTTTGGCGCAAGATTTGGATCTCCCATATAAAGACTATAGAATGTGTTTTGCGAATTTTTGAGCGTTTCCTGCAAATCTATGAATTGTGGTTGCACATGGGGGCACTTAGGACAGAAACGGTACGCTTGTCCTCCGTCCATAACCGTTTTTCCAAGTCCCATGGCGATTGATGCAATGCCGTCATCTGTTTTCATTCTTCCGAATGGATAGAAGTTTTTTGATTGTGCGACACCGGAAATGGCTGGATAAAAGTAGTCATCAAAGCGCCTACCGATAACTTCTTGAATAATTACCCCCATCTTTTCTTCATCTGTACGTAATTTGACGCGACGCGAAAAGGATTTGGGTGATTGGAAAAAAGTAGATGCATATACTTTTTTGACAGCGGTTGCTAATTCTGCGTAACGCACTTCTATATCCGGGTGTGTATTGGTGAGCATTACTGTGGAATATAAACCTGCATATGCCTGATATTGTGCATCCTCGAGTAGACTGGAAGAACGGACTGCCAGCGGTGTTTTTATTTTATCTAAAAAGATTCGTAACTTTCGCGTCAGCCATTCAGGGAGCTTTGCCTTAAGGCATATTGCTATGACTTCTTCATCCTTAAAATCTTCATCCGCAAGATATCCAAGGTCGTTTAATCGCAAAAAGCTGTCAAAGCCTTCCGTGGCAATGCTTAACACTTTGGGCGTGATAATGTTTATGTTCGGGTATTTTTTATTCAGCCAGCTACTTTGCTCGATAAGGCGAAACATGAAGGCGAGACTACGGGCTTTACCGCCTATGGAACCTTCGCCAATTTTTAAAAAATCTGTCTGCGGGTCAAAGTTATTTTCTTTAAAGGTAACAACCACGCCTTTTTGCCGTTGTTGAAGCCTGTTGCGAATTTGTTGGATAACAAAGGTGCGCATGGTTTCTACACTGTTTTCAAAGTCTTCAGCTGTAAGAGGGCGCATGACGCAAGCAAGTTCGGTTTCTGTGCGGGCAAAGAACCAGCGTGAAAAATCATTATTCAGGCAGTGCTCAAGAAAGACATCGGCCGGTATTTGATCCAGCTTTTGTTGAAGCTGAAACATTGTATGTGCTCGGTCTATTTCTATTCCATCTTTGTTGCGGAAGATAAAATCACCGAAACCGAGATGCTCACTGACAAACTTATGAAGTTCTGCCAACAAAAGCGGAGAATTTTTATCAATAAATTCACAGGGTATTTCCTTTGCATACCATTTGTTTACTGATTCACTGCTTGCCAGCAGAAGTGGAATATCTTTGCGTTCTTTTTTTATCAGAGACAACAGGGTAACCCCTGCTGAAGGGTCAAGCACACCATTGTGCGGATACCGTACATCAGAAATAACTCCCAGTACGTATTGTTCGTACTGACGGAAATATTCCATTGCTCCTTCAAATGTTTCAGCAACAAGTATTTTAGGTCGTGCGCGCATGACGAGGAGTCTGTGCTCCTGATTAAGCCCTTCCTGTATAACAGCTTGTGCCTGCTGAACCAATGCTCGATAGAGGATAGGAAGAAATGATGAAATGTAGCTTGGGGAATCTTCAACAAGAATAATATTGCGGATACCGGCTTCCTGCGTGTCATGCGCAATGTTCATTTTGTCTTCTGTCAGCTTTACAATAGCCAGAAGAAGCTCGGCGTCACCTGTCCATAAGAAACAGTGATCTAAATCCTTACGTTTGAGACGTGCACTTTCTTTAATTTCTCTATGGGTGAGTACAACCACCGGCAGGTGCGGAACAAATGAATCAATACGTTGTTTAAGGTTAATAAGTTCCGGTTCTGCAAGTCCGGACATGAGAATAACCATTTCTGCTGCACGAGCTTGCAGGGCTGCGGGGATATCTTCCGGTGATGAAAGCCATGTAAGCCGTGGTGGTGAGCTGAGGTTTAAGCCGCGGTACTCATTTGCAAGGCGTTCAGAAAGGTCACAGTCTTCTTCCATAACCCATGCATCATACGGGGAAGATACAAGAAGGATGTGCTTTACCTTTTCGCGCATGAGATCGTGATAGACGGTAAATTTATTTTCAGCTGTAATTCTGTGACAGAAATCAGAAAGTGCCATAGTGCCCCGCTCGTTTGTGGGTGAATTTGGAATTTTCTGTTGAGAAGAAGGAAACCCGGCAACGACGTCGCCATGCTGTCTTTTTTGTGTTTGTAAGAAAAGAGTGGTGCCACTATTCAGCATGTATATGTCTAAAAAAGGAGGTGCCTTCCTGTAATCTGTAGCACTTGCAGGCTGTTAGAGCAATGGATGACCGCAATTTCAGAGAGTGCCGCTTGGTTGAAGAATGAGTATGGGGAGCGGTACAGGAGCTACTCGTAATAAAAAAAACGAAGCATACATGATGTCATATATGCTTCGTTAAAATAGATAGATTGTGTTCAGAGAACACACTTTTTTTTGTGTTACACTACTCCCAGATCCATCATCGCATCAGCAACTTTGGTAAAACCGGAAATGTTTGCGCCATTCACGTAGTTACGCGGAGTGCCGTAATATTGTGCGGTATCCAGACAACGTTTGTGGATGTTTTTCATAATCATGTGCAGACGATTATCAACTTCTTCCCGGCTCCAGCTGATACGCATGGAGTTTTGGGACATTTCAAGTCCTGAAACAGATACGCCTCCTGCGTTCGCAGCTTTGCCCGGAGCGTACATTATCTTTTCTTGAATGAAGAGGTCGACCCCTTCAGGCATTGTAGGCATGTTTGCACCTTCAGAGACAACATTAACGCCGTTGGCTACAAGATTAGCAGCGTCTTTCGGGTTAATTTCGTTCTGAGTAGCACAAGGGAATGCACAGTCCGCTTTGTGATTCCACAGCGGGTTGCAGTCAGCGGTTGGGTCAACAGGCACGTATACTGCCTCAGGATACTCTTCCGCGTATTCGCTAACACGTCCGAAGCGTACGTTTTTGAGCTCTTTAATGAACGCAAGTTTTTCCTGATCGACACCTTTTTCATCATAAATGTAGCCTGAGGAGTCAGAGAACGTAACTGGAATGCTACCCAGTTCAATGAGTTTTTCCATTGCGTACTGTGCAACGTTACCGGAACCGGATACGAGACTGCGGGTGTCTTTAAGAGTTCGGCCATCAACAGCTAGCATTTCAGCTGCGAAGTAGACTGCGCCGTACCCTGTTGCTTCCGGACGGACAAGACTGCCACCCCAGTCTAATCCTTTACCTGTCAACACGCCGGTAAACTCGTTACGAAGTCGCTTGTACTGACCGAACATGAAGCCGATTTCACGAGCGCCTACGCCGATATCTCCTGCTGGAACGTCGGTATTAGGGCCTATGTGGCGGGACAGCTCGGTCATGAAGCTCTGGCAAAAGCGCATTATTTCCATGTTGCTTTTACCCTTAGGATCAAAGTCGGAACCACCTTTGCCGCCACCCATCGGAAGGCTGGTGAGTGCGTTTTTAAAAACTTGTTCAAATGCGAGAAATTTAAGAATACCAAGGTTTACCGAAGGGTGGAAACGCAAGCCTCCCTTGTAAGGGCCGATAGCACTGTTCATTTCAATACGAAACCCGCGGTTAACGCGAATGTTGTTATCGTCATCAACCCATGGAACTCGAAACATAATGACGCGTTCAGGCTCAACAATACGTTCAAGAATATTCGCACTGCGGTAATGAGGGTTGCGATCAAGGACTGGCTTGATAGATTCTACAACTTCAGTAACCGCCTGATGAAATTCACGTTCATTAGGGTCTCTGCTTTTAATAAGGTCGAGAATATCCATTGTCGGACTCCTTCGCGCTGCAGCGACGCGCAGCAAAAAACAAAGTTACATTCATATACAGACTAATGGCGACATACTGCACTTTTTTTTGAAATGTTGGAATATAAAGATTAAAAATTGAGCAAACCGACGAAACTTGCTTTTTATTGTAATTCGTATTTAATATATAAAATTACAATTCAGCATTTAAACGGTCACAAAATTGTGAAACAAGTTCAATGTTTTACGTACGAGTTTGTGAATAATAGAGAAATAGTATGCTAAAAATTATTATGAATATCCTCTGGTTATTTCTTGGAGGACTTGGAATGGCTTTGGGATGGTTTATCGCCGGCGTTATTATGATTATTTCAATTATCGGTATTCCATGGGCACGTTCTTGTTTTGTACTTGCGATGTTTACTCTGTGGCCATTCGGCAAAGCAGTTGTGAACAGGATGGATGTTACAGGTCGGCATGATATTGGAACTGGCTTTCTTGGGCTGTTGGGCAATATCATCTGGTTTATTTTTGCGGGCCTTTGGCTTGCTATTGGGCACCTGTTTTTTGCATTGGCCAACTTTATTACCATTATTGGCATTCCATTCGGCTTCCAGCATTTAAAACTTGCAGTAATTTGCCTTGCCCCTGTTGGAAAGAGTGTGGTTGATGATCCGAATTCCTTGCTTAATCGTTAAAAAGAAGTGCTTTCTTCTTTTTATAATAAGTTGGTTATCTGTAAAAAAATACTGAATAAAGAGATGGGGTGATTACTGTCACCTTTTAAGGTTACACGTCTTTTTATATATAAAGCTGACAGTGCTTTAGTCATAAACACAGGCACAAGAAGAATAGTAACGATAAGATATCACAAAGTTACCTGTTAAAAAGCGACGCGGTTCAACGAACCGCGTCGCTTTTTTGCCGATATAGAGTGTTACTAAATTGATCAGCAACATTTTCCAACACGAAGCAATCGTGTTGTTCTGTCCGGCATAGCAGTTACAACGAAATATTTTTCAGAGCTTCAATGCGCGCAACAACCGGCGGATGTGAGTAATGTAAAAAAACATATGCAGGGTGTGGTGTCAGGTTTGAAAGGCTGTTGACCGATAGTTTAATTAACGCACTGCATAGCGCTGAAGAATTTCCGGTTGTTTTGGCTGCAAAAGAATCTGCTTCAAACTCATATTTACGGGACAGATACGATGTAAAAATAGTCATAATAAGAGATAGCGGCGTGTAGAGAAAACTGAAAAGCACAATTCCAACAGCAACAGTCATGTGTTCCACATGAAACGCCGTGTAGAGCGGCTGGTAGCGTAGCACTAATGATAAGCAGAAGAAGGTAATAGCAGTTGTGACAATGCTTGTGAGGAACATTCGTTTGATGTGATTTAGTTTGCTGTGTCCGATTTCATGGGCAAGGACGGCTACAATTTCTTCTGTGCTCATGGAGTTTACAAGAGTATCGAACAGCGCAATACGTTTCTGTTTGCCAAATCCTGTGAAAAAGGCATTTGCTTTGTTGGAACGTTTGGAACCATCTATTATATAGATGCCAGAAATATTGAATCCGTTTTTTTGTGCGAATTTTTCAATAGCCTGCCGTAGCTCGCCGTCTTCAAGCGGAGTAAATTTATTGAAAAGCGGCATAATCCAAATTGGCGCAACATACTGCACTGCAAATATAAACGCGGTGGCAAATCCCCACGCGATAACCCAGCCGAATGTTGGGAATGTTTGAAAGAACCAGATAACACCTGCGGCAAGCGGGCCCCCGATGATAATCGCTAGAAAAATGCCTTTGAAGCGGTCAGCAATAAATAGTTTAGGGGTCGTGCGGTTAAATCCGTACTCTTCTTCAATGCAAAATGTTTTATAGATAGAGAACGGGAACGAGAGAAGCATGGAAGCCAGAGAAACGATGCCGAGAAATGCTAACCCCTGCATGATTTGTCCGCTGAAAAGTGCTGCGGCCCATTCATTAAATATATTGAAAATACCAAATATGATGCAGAGTACTATTGCGACCACACTGACAATACTTGAAAAAAAAGACAGTTTTTCATTTCTTCGTGTGTATGCCTGAATTTTTGCATACTTGTGAGTGTCCACTGCGTGTTTAAATGCAGAAGGAACGGGTTGACCGAGATAGTTGAGGTTCAGTCTGTTCACCCATGTTTCAAGTCCCCAGGTGCCGATGATGAAAAAAAGAATAAGGATGGTCAAAAAGGTCATGGTGTTTCCTTCGTGATAGATAGAGGGAAAGTCTCCGTATGCAAGAGAGTATCCATATGGTTTTAAGGTATGATTAGAATTTACAGTATGTTACTAGTATATGAGTGTATGATTATTTAGTCTAATATTTCTATGTCATCTGTTCAGCATTGTAACAAATAGTATGTTGTTAAGGTGTTAAATAGTGTTATCATGCATTTAAAAACAAAATACTGATCTTTTCTTCATATTTTAAATGTTTTTTAAATTAGATGATCAACTATGGGGGAGCTATAACACAGCTGATCATTCACGCATCTATATCGATTATAACGAAGTGTGGATTCATCGAATCTTAGAGTTGTTTGATCGCACGACTAACCCCCTTATATGACATGAAAAAAATAATCACGATGCATTTATGCAATACAGTGGGAAGCTTTCGCAAAACTCAGTAAATTTCGTGTTTTTTCTGCAGAAAAGTACTTTTTTTCTTGTCGCAAAACTGTGGGGGTTGTACAGGTGTTGGTAAGCCAGATGACACACGTTTCGGCGTGAATTTATACCACAGTTTCAATGTCTACAATCAGGGGCCGAATCCGCATACGACACTTCGTAGCCAGATTAACTCCTCTGAATGTTGCAAGGAGAAAGTCATGATTATTGGTGTACCTAAAGAGATTAAAACTCTGGAAAATCGAGTAGCTCTTACTCCAGGCGGCGCAGCAACACTTGTTCGTCAAGGCCATACCGTGCTTGTGGAAACTAACGCAGGTAACGGAAGCGGATTATATGATGAAGAATACATCGCTGCCGGTGCAAAAATGGTTTCAGCTGAAGAGGCTTGGGGCGCTGAAATGGTTATCAAGGTTAAAGAACCTGTCGCATCTGAGTACAAATTCCTTCGCGATGGTTTACTCCTTTTCACATATCTCCATCTTGCAGCGGAACGTGATTTAACAAATGCCCTGTTAGAGGGTGGCACCACTTCCGTAGCATATGAAACTGTGCAGCTTGCAAATGGCGCTCTTCCACTTCTTATGCCTATGTCTGAAGTTGCAGGACGTATGGCAACACAGGAAGGTGCAAACTTCCTTAAAAAAACAAACGGTGGACTTGGTGTTCTGCTCGGCGGCACCCCTGGTGTTGCACCAGCACACGTTACCGTAGTCGGTGGTGGTGTTGTTGGTACAAACGCTGCTAAAATGGCTATTGGCCTTGGTGCAGATGTTACTATCCTTGATGTCAGCCACCAGCGCTTACAGTACCTTGATGACGTGTTCGGAAACCGTATCCGCACCATCACATCTACCGAACCAAACATCCGTGAATGGGTTGCGAAAGCAGACTTAGTTGTTGGTGCCGTTCTTATTCCGGGTGCAAAAGCTCCTAGTCTGGTAACAGAAGACATGGTTAAAACTATGAAAGAAGGCTCTGTTATCGTGGACGTAGCTATCGACCAAGGCGGTTGTTGCGAAACGATTAAGCCAACCACCCACGACAATCCTGTATTTACTTTGCACGGCGTTGTTCATTACGGTGTTACAAACATGCCGGGCGCTGTACCTCGTACTTCAACATTTGCTCTTAGCAACCAGACTCTGCCATACGCAATCCAGCTTGCTAATAAAGGCCTTGATGCCCTGCGTGCAGACCGTGCACTGGCTCTGGGACTTAATACCTACAAAGGTAAACTTACTTGTCCAGCAGTTGGCGCAGCTTTTGGTCTCGACTCTCTTGCTCCTGAAGACGTACTGTAATTCAGCGTCTAAAAACTCACGTTTTTTACTATCCGGCTTCTTTTTAGAAGCCGGATTTTTTATAGTTACGATCTCACTCACATATTTGTTAAAATAATATTGTTATATCTGTTTACAATAGTATGGGTATGGTATTGGAATCATTGAGCCGAAATGTTGTTAATTGTAAAAATAAATTTACAATTAACAAAAAAGAAAAAAAAGACGCTTGGTTTGATTTTTTTTCTGCCATCTGCTAATACTCTCTCGGTTTGAGAACATATTTTCGTTAAACTTTCGTTTAATGAAAAAACGCAATAGTAGGAATTTTACATAGTAGCTATCGTAATCATTTTTTTGGAGGGTTCATTTATGAAACGTCTTATTGCCATCTTGGCAGCTTTGCTCGTTATTTCTTTGTCTTCTGCAGCATTTGCTCAGAAACTGATTGTTGCACATGACACCAACTTTAAGCCTTTTGAGTTCAAACAGAATGGTGAATTCGTCGGCTTTGATATCGACATGTGGAAAGAAGTTGCTAAGCGTATGAACCTTGATTACGAATTTCAGCCAATGGATTTTAACGGCATTATTCCCGGTCTTCAGGCTGGTTCTATAGATGCTGCTGTTGCAGGCATTACCATTAAGCCTTCCCGTGCTGAAGTTGTTGATTTCTCTGACGGCTACTACGATTCCGGTCTCGTTATCCTCGTTCGCTCCGATAACAATGACATCAAAACCATTGATGATTTGAAAGACAAAATTGTTGCCACCAAGCTTGCTACTTCTTCTGTTGACCTTGCTCAGCAGTACGTACCTAAGAAAAATATCAAACTTTTCCCTAACAACGACAACATGTTCATGGAACTGATGACCGGCGGTGCTGATGCAGTTATCTTTGACATGCCAGTTGTTAAAGACTTTGAAGCAAAAGCTGGTCAGGGTATGGTTAAAGTTGTTGGTCCTATCTATCAGGGGCAGGCATATGGTATTGCATTCCCTAAAGGTTCCAAGCTTGTTTCCGGCGTTAACAAAGCGCTCAAAGACATTAAAGCAGATGGAACTTACAACGAACTGTTCATCAAATGGTTCGGTTATGCACCTGCTAAATAGCAGTTATTTATTTTTCTCATAGTATATAAAACATAGGGATGGTGTTGTGCCATCCCTATGTACATTTTATCCGCTGAATTATTTTGGCTAACGTACCCAAAGGCAGATACATTTTATGGCATTTCAGTTTAAACCAGCAGTGATGTTAGAAACTCTTCCGCTTCTTACTGAAGGGGTTGAACTGACTATTTATATCACTCTCCTTGGCCTTGCGATTGGTTTTATTATTGGTACAGTCGCAGGCTTGGGGCGTCTTTCTCAGAATAAGCTTAATCGCTCTCTTGCGGGCATTTATATAGAAATTATTCGTGGTACCCCGATGATTGTCCAGGCTTTGTTCCTGTATTTTGGTGTACCGCTTGTTACCGGAGTTCGTATTGATCCTATCACAGCAGGTATTATCACCATTGCTGTTAACTCCGGTGCTTATATTGCGGAAATTGTTCGTGGCGCAGTTCAATCTATTGATGCAGGACAATTTGAAGCGGGGCGTTCTATCGGACTTACCCGCCATCAGACTATGATCTCTATTATTTGGCCACAGGCTTTTCGCCGTATGATTCCACCACTGGGGAACCAGTTTATTATTTCGCTTAAAGATACCTCACTTCTTACCGTTATCGGTGTAGCAGAGCTTACCCGTTCCGGTCAGGAGATTGTTGCGGTTAACTTCCGTTCGTTTGAAGTATACCTGACTGTAGCGATCGTTTACCTCTGTATGACGCTTTCTATCGCGAAAGTATTACGCTGGTATGAAAAAAAATTGATGGCACGCAGCAGCCGCTAGGAGCATTCTATGAGTGATACATCAAATATGATTGAAATCCGTAACTTGCATAAAAGTTATGGTGATATAGAAGTAATTAAAGGCGTAAACTTGAACGTTAAGCAGGGTGAAGTTGTGGTAATTCTGGGTCCTTCCGGATCTGGTAAATCAACTGTTCTGCGCTGTATTAACCGTCTCGAAGAACTGACTTCAGGTTCTATCATTGTGGATGGTTATGATCTCTACGCCAAAGAAACTGATATTAACTACGTGCGTTCCGAAGCAGGTATGGTGTTCCAGCAGTTTAACCTGTTCCCGCACCTGTCTGTTCTGCAGAACATCACCATCGGGTTGATAAAAGTTCGTAAGATGGACAAAGCAGAAGCGGATAAGATTGCACTGAGTCTGCTTGATAAAGTTGGTTTGCCGGACAAAGCTGCTGCATATCCGGATCAGCTTTCCGGTGGTCAGAAACAGCGTGTGGCAATTGCACGTTCGTTGGCAATGAATCCGAAAGTGATTCTTTTTGATGAACCGACTTCCGCGCTTGACCCAGAGCTTGTAGGTGAAGTTCTTGATGTTATGAAAAAGCTCGCAGACGAAGGCATGACCATGGTGGTAGTAACCCACGAAATGGGCTTTGCCCGTGAGGTTGCGGACCGCGTAATCTTTATTGCTGACGGCGTGATTCAGGAAGAAGAAGCTCCGGACGAGTTTTTCTCTAATCCGAAGCATCCGCGTCTTAAAGATTTCTTGGGCAAGCTGTAGCTTTACCTGTTTTACTGTACTGTCTTGAATAGTAAAAGGGCTGTCCTTCATTTGAAGGGTAGCCCTTTTTTGTGATGTTTAAGCCGTGATGTTCATAAAAGTCTTTGGAAGGTTTTGAGAATTCTTTTATTTCAAAGGTGCTCTGGTTGCCGAAGACAAAAAAGAAAATAACGCTTAGAGTGCAAAAGCCGCATAGTGCATAAGTTTCAAAAGGTTGAGCCATAAAAAACGAATAAGTTACGGAATTGTCTAGGTAGTGTTCCTCTGATACATGTATGGAACGGAAGGATTTCTTTTCTGTCTGCGTTTGACAATCAACGGCTTAAAGCTAGGATAGTTACTCCATGAAACAGTTTCGTGCCGATTTGCATATTCATTCCCGATTTTCCCGTGCAACCAGTAAAAAGTTGACGCCACGTCATTTGGCAGCATGGGCGGAGGTAAAGGGACTTGATGTTCTTGGAACGGGGGATTGTACCCATCCAGAATGGCTGGACGAGTTAGAAGACCAGCTCGTCGAAGACAGCCAGAGCGGATTGTTTCGGTTGAAAGACACAACAGACCTAGGCAAAGAGATTCCGCGTTTTGGCGATACCCCCATGAATGGCCGATCATTGTTTATGCTGCAGGGGGAAATCAGTTCAATTTACAAACGTGGCGGCAAGGTTCGGAAAGTTCATAACCTTGTTTACATGCCTACGTTTGAAGCTGCTCGAAAATTTAGCAATCGTCTCGGCGAGATCGGTAATATTACATCAGACGGACGCCCTATTCTCGGGATGGATTCTCGTGATATCCTCGACCTCGTGCTTGATACCCATCCCCTTGCTTTCCTTATTCCTGCTCATATATGGACACCGTGGTTCTCTCTGTTTGGCTCAAAATCTGGGTTTGACACAATAGAAGAGTGCTTCGGCGACTATGCCTCAGAAATTTTTGCACTTGAAACAGGTCTTTCATCAGATCCGGAAATGAACTGGTTATGGAGCGCTCTTGATCGCTTTGCTCTCGTATCAAATTCTGACGCCCATTCCGGCGACAAACTTGGGCGTGAATGTAACCTGTTTGCCGGCGACATATCCTTTGAAGGCATGTACCGCAGTTTGCGTGGCGAAGGGCTGGGACATAAGTTTCTTGGTACAATGGAATTTTTTCCTGAAGAAGGAAAATATCATTTAGACGGCCATCGCAAGTGTAATGTTGTGATGGAGCCTAGAGAAACATTAACCCGTGACGGAATTTGCCCTGTATGCGGCAAGCCGTTAACTGTGGGTGTGTTGCATAGAGTGCTCTCTCTTGCGGACAGGGATACACCCAAGCAGCCAGCCAAGGCCGGTGACTTCAGCTCATTGATACCGCTTCCGGAACTGATGGGTGAAGTGTTGGGGGTAGGGCCTAAGACAAAAAAAGTCATGACGCTGTATGCGGAAGCAATCCCTAAGCTCGGTTCAGAAATGGCTATTCTGCGGGATGTGCCGGAAGAAGATATTAAAAAGGTTCATCCTCTTCTTGCTGAAGCTGTAGGAAGAATGCGCAGAGGTGACGTACTGCGTCAACCCGGGTTTGATGGCGAATATGGTGTGGTTCGTGTTTTTTCCCAAAAGGAGCGTGACGAATTTAAGCACGGAAAGTCGCTTATTGATGTGCCGGAAAAAGTAAGTGGATTGACTCCGGAAGAGGAGGCTTCCATAACGCCTGTTTTTGAGGCTGCCGTGCAGCAGCGGCAGGAAGAGCCAGAGCGTATTAGATACAATGAAGCACAGCAATTGGCGATTACTTCAGCACCTGAGCCAGTGCTTGTTCTGGCGGGGCCGGGAACGGGTAAGACCCGTACGCTTATTGGACGCATTGAACACTTGCTTGAGGCAGGTGTTAAAGCGAGACAAATCCTTGCACTTACCTTTACACGTCGCGCCGCGCAGGAATTGACAACACGACTTGCAGATTCTGTTCAAAACGAATTATCCATCCCTCGCGCAGATACGTTGCATGGCCTTGCTTTTGAATACTGGCAAAATTCTTATTCAGATGCTCCGACGTTGCTTTCTGAGGAAAGTTCTAAGCGTGTGTTTGGAGAAGCTAATGCGGATGCAAGTAAACAGCAGTGCAAAAAGTCGTGGGAAATAATCTCGTTATGCCGTGAACGTATGGAAGAGTGTCCGGTTGAGCAGCAGGCTGCATACAATAATTATTCAAGTTTAAAAAATTCATGGAACCTTGCAGATTATACCGATCTTCTAGAGTTTTGGCTTGAGTCTTTGCGTAACAACGTCTTTGTTCGCCAGTGGACGCATGTTCTCGTTGATGAAATTCAGGATTTATCCCCGTTGCAACTTGCAGTTGTGCGGGAGCTTGTATCGCAAGATGAACAGAATGGGCAGGGCTTCTTCGGTATCGGTGATCCGGATCAATCTATTTATGGCTTCAGAGGTGCACACGGCGGCGTAGAAGCGTACTTGAGCAAAGAACTTCCGTCGCTGAATACAATCCAGCTTTTTGAAAACTACCGTTCATCGAAGCAAATTGTGGATTACGCTGGTGCGTTAATGCAGCCAGCTCGAGAAGCACAACCGATTGAAGCAAAAAAATCTACTGAAGCTGAGGTGCGCATGTTTGAAGCACCAACCTCTGAGGCGGAAGCTTCATGGATAGGTGAACAAATTCGTGGTCTTCTCGGACAAACAAGTCATTCTTTGCAGGATAGTAGACAAGAACGACTTCTTGGCGGCGAACTTTCTCCCGGTGACATTGCTGTTCTCGTGCGGTTTAAAGCGCTTATTCCTGTTATCAGCCAAACACTTAACAGACTGGGAATTCCCTGCGCTGTGCCTGAACAGGAAGCATTTTGGGTCGATCCGCGAGTGGAGCTTATTCTTGCCGCCGCAGGGCGGTTTGTAGGTATCTCCAGCGATGAAGGTGAAGAACAGATTACGTGCCCTGATGCAGTGCTTGCTAAAGGCCCTCAGGGCATAGCTGTGTACATGGAAGATATTCTCCCATTTGATCGTCTGTTCTGGAAGTCAACTGCATTCAACCAGCTTGTTAAGCACTACAAAGAGCATAAAGGTTGGGTGGGGCTGCTTAATTGGATTAATCTGCAAACGGAACTTGATTTGGTACGCCAAAAAAGTGAGAAAGTGCAGATAATGTCAATACATGCCTCCAAGGGGCTAGAATTTAAAGCCGTCTTTCTTCCTGCCTTAGAAGATGGAATTATGCCATATTCTGGTATGAACACCCTGACCGGCACAGCTTCCAGTACTCCAGATCATTATGACATTGATGAGGAACGACGTCTGCTCTATGTGGCAATAACCCGTGCAGAGCAGCTTTTATTCCTGAGCCATTCAGGCAAGCGCATGATTTACGGGCACACAGTGCACCTTTCCCCTTCTCGTTTCTTAACGGATCTGCCAAATGACGGATTAATGCATTCCGCACTCAAGGCTAAAAAGAAGCATAAAGAAACGCAGCTGAGTTTGTTGTAAAATTTGACTGCCTGCTGCGCTTAATTTCGTAGCTCAGGCGGGAAACTCCTTTCAGAGAGGGAGAGGCCTCCCCGACCGACATGACGTACTAGCTATGTGTTGATTGTAACCGGTTAAAATATTGCTAGATGCCCTTTTTCTATGGGCGGAAGAACTTGCTCGGCCTAGCCGGGGAGATCTCGCATTACACACTAGAAACAACACCTAAGCTGGAAAATAAGCCTTATGGATAAAAAACCGCATGTAAACGGGCTCAAGGAAACAGTGTCCATTTCCAGATGCAAAACGAAGACTGCCCGTCGGCACCCCGTAAAAGGCACCAACGCTGTCATTACTACAGCTGCGCCCTCATGGGTGATGGCTGGTACTGTGTATGAAAACTGCGTTTTTCTTGAGGATAAGGTCGACGAAGTTTCCTTGTTGTTTTTTGAGTCGGAGGCATGTCTTGCATATGGTGAGGATGACTTGCCGCGTGGTTTAGCGCAGCTTGATTTGTCGTACCACGTACATCTGCCGTTGGATTTACCGTGGCCTGATGCCGATGCTGTGGCAGATATTATCTTGGGTTTGATGGATAAGGTAGATTTTCTAGGAGTCCGTCAGGCTGTGCTGCATCCACCGTTGACGTTGGGGGAAAATGCTTTTTCTGTGGAAGTGGCTCAGCAATTATTAACAGTGGTTGCTCGCGCATGGCATAGTCATGGATTTGACTGTAATGATTTATTAATTGAGAATGTTGAGGGGGCATGTCTGATTGATATTGCCCCGGTAATAGAAGATTTGGGACTGGGGGTATGCATTGACATAGGCCATATCATTGCATACGGGCATCATGCACTTCTTGATTGTTGTGATCTTTTTGATCGGCTTCGTATGATTCACGTGAATGCTCCTGCGGATGTGCTGACGGCTAAGGGGCGCAGTAAGCATGCAAGTTTACTGCACCTTGATGATGCCGGAAAGTACGTTGCGCGCAAGGTATTACAGCATTGCGGCGAGAATTGTACGCTCGTGTACGAGTTGTTTAGTTGGAAACATATTGAAACGACCATTCCAATTGTTGAAGAGATGCTTTTGATAGAAGGAAAATAAGATGATCCGACTTATTCTGGGGGGAGACAAGTCCGGCAAGTCAGATTTTGGCTTGCAGCGGTTGTATGAAGGAACAATGCCATCTCTTTTACTTGCAACGGGGCGGGCTCAGGACTTTTCGTTTGGTCAGCAAATTTTAGATCATCGGTTAGCAAGAAATCCTGAAATTCCAGTAAAAGAAACAGGAATTGAATTGCCCCGATTGTTAGAAAAGTCCATATTGGAGTATCAGTCTATTTTAATCGACAGCTTGGATTTTTGGGTTTTTGCGTGCAATAAGCAATGGGAGCAGGCGCAGGACGCATTTTTACACACTCTTTCATTGGTTCCAGAGAAGACTCAAGTTACAATTGTTTCGTGTGAGGCAGGATTGGGACCTATTGCGGCCAGTTCTCAGGTTCGTCAGTTTATCCGTCGATTGGGGGCTCTTAACCAAGCTGTTGCAGCTGTAAGTGATGAGGTCTGCCTCATGATTGCGGGTATCCCGCTCTATGTAAAAAAGGCATAACATGTCGTATTTTCGTAATGTAAAACCACAGCTGGATAATCTGCTGGAAATGTTCTCTCGTAATGAACGCTGGCTCATCACGATCAATGCTGATCCGGATGCGATGGGGTCTGCAATGGCGCTTAAACGTATTTTAAGCCATCGAGTTGCAGATGTTGATATTGCCCGTGTTAACGAGATTACACGTCCTGACAACCTTGCCATGGTTCGCTTGCTTCGTATTCCTATGGTTAAATTGACGCCGCAGGTGACGGCGCAGTATGACAAGTTTGCGATTGTAGATTCTCAGCCTCATCACCATCCCTTATTCAGTGAACTGGATTATTCGATAGTTATTGATCATCATCCGTTGAATGATGATTTTCCTGTTACTGCAGAGTATAAAGAGATTCTTCCCGGATATGGCTCAAACTCCACCATTCTTACAGAATATTTGTATCAGTTGAAGATTCGACCGGGTAAGCTGCTGGCAACAGCTCTTATGTACGGAATTAAAACTGACACAAATGATTTTGAACGTAATTTTAACGAAATCGATATCCGTGCGTTTAAGTATTTAAGTAAGTATGCAAACCATCCTCTGCTTTCACGTATTGCACGAAGCGAGATGCATTACGATTGGTTGGACTATTTCTCCCGTGCGATTACAGGAATACATAAGGTTGGCTCTGGGCAATACGCCTTTGTAGGCGTTGTGGATAATCCTGACGCACTTGTTGTGATCGCTGATTTCTTCATGCGTGTGCACGAAATGCGTTGGGTTGCCGTGTGCGGAGTGTATCAGGATAAGGCCATAGTTATTTTTCGTGGTGATGGCGTTAACCGTGACCTGGGGCGCTTTGCTTACTGTCAGTTTAGCGATATTGGTTCTGCCGGAGGCCATAAGGCATTAGCCCGTGCGGAAATTCCTATCGAAGAATTGTGCGGTAAGGATGTTGAAATGTTTATTTTTAAACGCCTTGTATCTCCTACCCGCAGCCGTTTGGTCAAATGTGCAAAACCTGCCGAAGACGATATCGAAACAATGTGTGAATAATGGTCTAGTGCCAAGATTCTGCTGGTAAAGAGAGCTGTTACGCTGTTCTTGCATTCTTAAAGAACAAAAAGTAAACTCACAGGCTTCGTTTTTAACTACTGGGAGAATTGGTCATGCCGCACAAAGGCCCACATATTTCTATAGGTTCCGAGTTTCTTGTCCATAGGGTGTTGCGGATTGATCTTGATGAATTTGAAGATTGGCCGGAATCAGTTCGAGAGTTAGCCATTGCGCTCGCTGAAGAACTCTTTCTTGTCCGCTACAATCCGTTTATCGATGCGGATACTGTTCGTTCGAGTGTTGCCAAACGATTTGATAGAGCTGAACCTGCTCTTGCACATCATTACGCGAACACTCTGCGCGAAGGCGTTACAATGTTCTGGAGTGCCTATGAGGCAGATATGGCATTCCGGAGTGAGTTGGTACGCCGTCTGGGACAGATCATCCCTAAAAATAACATTGATCTGCGTCCTGCATCGTTAGTGGAGTGTTCCACAGACGCAACCGACTTGCGTATGGAACTTCCTTTGCTTGTTGTTGCCCCTTCGGCAACAGAGCAAGTAAGCGCTATTGTTCGCCTTGCGAATGAAATGAAATTTGCTCTCATTCCGCGTGGCGGTGCTTCCGGTTGTACCGGCGGTGCTATTCCGGCACGCAAACGTACTGTTGTGATGAGTTTGCAGAAGCTGAGCGCTATCAAATCCATCGACAAAAAAGAAATGACTCTCACCGCAGAGGCTGGCGTTATTACGTTTGACGCCATTAAAGCCGTAGATAACGGTGGGATGCTTTTTACTGTCGACCCAGCATCTAAGACTGCTTCCACCATCGGCGGGAACGTGTCGGAAAACTCCGGCGGTCCTTTTGCCTTTGAGTACGGAACAACTCTCGACAACATCCTTCACTACACAATGGTCACGCCTACAGGTGAAATCATTAATGTTGAGCGCGTTAATCATCCCCGTCATAAAATTATGGAAGATGAAACCGCCGTGTTTGAAGTCAAGGACGTGTCCGGCGGTGTCCGAACTGTTATTTCTCTGCGCGGTGATCAAATCCGCAAGGCAGGTCTTGGTAAAGACGTTACAAACAAGTTCCTCGGCGGGTTGCCCGGGGTGCAGAAAGAGGGCACTGATGGCATCATCACTGAGGCAACCTTCATCTGCTACCCGAAGCAAAAATATGACCGCGTGCTTGTGCTGGAGTTTTTTGGACGCTCCATGCGTAATGCAATGCTTGTGATTAAGGACATTGTCGCACTGCGTAATACTATTCGTGAGCAGGGTGATCTTGTTAAAATCTCAGCGTTGGAAGAGTTTGGTGTTAAATATGTTGAAGCAATTGAATACCAGACAAAATCAAAAAAACACGACGACGAAAGTCCGATTTCAGTTCTCATTATTGAATTGAACTCAAATGATACAAATGCGCTGGATAACAGCGTGCAGGATATTGTGAATATTTGTGCTCCGTATGAAGGCGTGGAAGTTTTTGTTGCGAAAGATGCAGCAGAGGCAGAAGTCTTCTGGGAAGATAGACACAAACTTTCTGCTATTGCCCGTCGCACCTCTGGTTTTAAAATCAACGAAGACATTGTCATTCCAATTGATGTCATTCCTGAATTTTCCGATTTCCTTGAGCATTTGAACCAGCGTTGCATGGGGCGGGCATTCCGTACTGCACTTGGTGAAAGCGGACGTCTGAGCGGGATGCCTCTTGAAGATAAGGAACTGAACCGCGCATTTACCTTTGCTTCCAAAGTTGCCAAAGGCGATGTGCCGATTGCAGAACTTTCAGAGCAGGAAGCGCTTGATCAGGCTCTTGCGTATTTTGAACACGCGCAGGATCGCTACCCGAACTTGCGTCGAAAACTTAAAAAGATTGTTGATGATATGCTCGCAACCCGCATCGTTGTTGCGAACCATATGCATGCCGGTGATGGTAACTGCCATGTGAACATTCCTGTGGATTCCAACAACCCTGCCATGCTGCATAATGCTGAAGAAGTGGCAGAAGAGGTTATGGCGAAGGCACAGGAAATGGACGGTGAAGTAACCGGCGAGCACGGCATCGGCATTACAAAGATTAAATTCCTTGCACCGGAAAAGATGGAGCAGCTGACGTTGTTTAAACGCAGAGTTGACCCTCTTTCTATTTTGAACCCTGCAAAGCTCACGCAGCGTGATACTCCGGTTAAGCCTTTTACATTCTCATTTAACCGTCTTATCCGCGATATTCAGGCATCCGGTCTGCCGGAAAAAGAACGCCTTATTAACCTGCTCACCAATATACAGGTATGTACTCGTTGCGGTAAGTGTAAGCAGGTTTGTCCAATGTTCTACCCGCAGGGCGATTTGCTGTATCATCCGCGAAATAAGAACTTGAGCCTCGGGGCGCTGCTGGAAGCCGTATATTACTCTCAGGTGAACAAAGGTAAGCCGGATGAGAATCTTATGGGGCAGCTGCGTAAGCTCATGGAGCATTGTACTGGCTGCGGCAAGTGTATGGCTGTGTGCCCTGTAAAGATCGATTCTTCAAAGGTAGCACTGGAACTGCGTGCTTTTGTTGAAGATGAAGGTGCAGGAGGACATCCTATTAAGTCGAAGGTACTTGATTACCTTGTGTCGGATGTCGCAAGTCGTGTTCCGCGTGCCGCTAAAATGGCTTCCATGGGACAGCGTATGCAGAACAAAATGTTGCGTCTTATTCCAAGTGCATGGCGTTCCGGCATTAACAGTCCGCTTTTCTCCGGTTTAGGGCCTGAGGTAGGCTACAGAGGCCTTAACGAGGTGCTCCGTCTGGATAAAGGATCAATTTTTATTCCTGAAAATGCACCGGAAGGAAAAGAACTGGAAGCAGTTTTCTACTTCCCGGGGTGTGGCGGTTCTCTTTTTTATAGAAACATCGGACTTGCATCACTTATGCTGATGCTCAAATCCGGTGTGGCTGTAATTATGCCACCACGACATATGTGTTGTGGATATCCGCTGCTGGCAGCCGGTAAGGATGAAGAATACAAGAAAAACCGTGCGGCAAACCTCGAAGAAATGAAAGTGTTTCTTGCAGATGCTGTACGCGCGGGGCTTAAAATTACGCATTCCATTACTGCGTGTGGTTCCTGTCGGGAAGGGCTTGAGTCATACGGGCTTGCTGAAGCCTTGAATATTCAGCTTGAGCATAAGGACGCTGTACAATTCTTAATTGAACGTATGGGTAGTGATGCGTTGAAAGATGCATCCAAAGGTAAATCTGTGCTGTACCACCCTTCTTGTCACGCAGAGTGGACCGGCGTGCATAAAACTAAGGCCGCTGGCGTGTATGCCCATGCTTTGAGTGAGTTTTGTGGTGTAGATGTTACGTTGAACCCTGGTTGTTGTGGTGAGTCCGGTATGGGTGCTCTTACTAGTCCGGCGATTTACAATAAATTGCGTGCGAAGAAAGAAGCAGGACTAACACATGTGTTGCCAACCATGCCGGATGATGCTCCCGTTGTTGTAGGGTGTCCGTCATGTAAGGTTGGTATTTCACGAATATTCTTGAATTTACAGGAAAAACGCCCCGTGTTGCATACAGTGGAATATATAGCTGAGGCACTATACGGCGCAGACTGGAAAAAACATCTGAAACGTATTGCAATTGAGTCTGTTAAGAAAGACTCGAAGCGAATCGTAGGTACAAAAAGTCTTTAATAACGTTGGCTCCCCTTCTGCACTCGTTTACAGTCAGGAGGGGAGCTTTGCGTATTATGGCAAAAGAAACATTACATGAAATATATTGCGATTGACTACGGAACAAAGCGGACAGGGCTTGCTGCCAGCGACACTGGGGGCAACATGGCATTTCCGCGTATGACGCTGATAATGAAAACCCGTGAAAAATTTTTCACGGAACTTCTGGCGTTTATCGAGAAAGAGACTCCTGATGCGATTGTTGTTGGCCTGCCGATGACTCTGGATGGTGAAGAAACCCTTATGTCCCGACAGGTTCGCAATTTTTTGGCACGGTTGCGCCGCCGTTGCGACCTGCCGATTTTTATCATCACAGAAGCTCTCAGTTCCTTTGAGGCAGAATTAGAGCTGCGTGATGCTGGACTGAAGGGGCACGAGATTGATAAAGTTGTTGATCAGCAGGCTGCCGTGCGCATTTTAGAGTCGTTTTTGCACTTGAGTGAAGAGCACAGACAGCGGTACGATTAGTAGTATTTATATGAGTACATTTTCTAAAATATGCAGTGCAATAGCAGTGCTTGTTATTCTTATGGCAGGTGGGGCATGGTTTGCGTTTGAAGCGTACACTCGTTCTCCTATGCAGGAAGAATCGCGCGAAGTGCCTCTTGTTGTTCCGGACGGTGCGTCGTTTAATCAGGTTATTGATGATATGGCACGTCAGGGCGCCGTCACATATCCATTTGCATTTCGTGTGCTTGTTCGCATTCGTAAACAGCAGCAGCAGTTAAAGGCCGGCGAATATTTAATTAATACCGGCTGGACGCCCGAACGTCTTTTACAAGAACTCATACGTGGCAAGGGAGTTCTTTATACGTTGTCTTTTCAGGAAGGGTTGCCTTGGTGGGATGTTGCCAAAAAAATTGAACAGCAGGGATTTGCCAGAGCAGAGGATTTTTCAAAAGTTATTCATGATCCCGCTTTCCTGAAAAAAAATAACATTCCGTTTTCCAGTGCAGAAGGCTTTCTGTTTCCTGAAACGTATAAGTTGCACAAGCCTAAGGTATTGAATGAAGCTTCTGCAGAAAACGTGGCATCAATGCTCGTTCATATGTTCTGGCAGAAAACTTCCTCTGTCTGGGGAGACGATGTTCCAGATACAAAAGTATTGCAAAAGATTCTTATTTTAGCTTCGTTAGTAGAAAAAGAGACCGCAATTGCGTCAGAGCGCGAACTTGTTGCTGGCGTGTATCGTAATCGCCTTGAGAGGGGAATGCGTATGCAAGCTGACCCGACTATCATTTATGGTTTGGGTCAGGATTTCGACGGCAATATCCGTCGCGCTGACATTCGTAACAAAAATAATGAGTATAACACGTATCAGCACAGAGGCTTACCTCCGGGGCCTATTTGTTCCCCCGGGCTTGAAGCCATAAACGCTGCCATGAATCCTGCACAGCATGACTACCTGTTCTTTGTCGCAAAAGGTGATGGTTCGCATAAGTTTAGCAAGACTTTGAAAGAACATAACAAAGCTGTTCGTAAGTTTCAGCTGGGCAAGAAGAAATAAGGTCATGATGTGTTAGGCCAGCAGACGTATGGCTTAACATACCGCTGTGCTTGATGATATTTTCAGTAAAAGAGGCAGAGAGTGCATACTCTCTGCCTCTTTTTTGTTTTTTACAAAATTTATGTAATTCAATGGGTTAAGCGAGAAAGGGAAAAAAGCTTAATAAGAATAGTTATTAATAGCTTGATTATTCTTTTTCAACTGCGTATATGTTTTTCAACAGATGGCAGGAGCAGATAAAAGCCTGCTTAACGCGTTGAACTGATACTCTTTTACGTGTATAGTAACGCAGCACTCGAAATTCTGGTTACTGGAAAACGATTTTTCCCCGAATAAAAATAATATAATGCCGATCAGGAGGCTCCCGATGCCAAATCGTCTTGAAGTTTACAAATGTGAGCACTGCGGAAATATGGCTCAAATTCTCGTAGGTGGCGGTCCAGCTTTAGTTTGTTGTGATGATGATATGGTTCTTCAGGTTGAAGGAACCGTAGACGCAGCACGCGAAAAGCATGTTCCAGTTATTGAAAAAACTGCGAATGGCTACCTCGTAAAAGTCGGTGAAGTTGCTCATCCTATGATTGACACACATTGGATTCAGTGGATTGAGCTTATTGCAGACGGCGTAAGTTACACCAAATTTCTTAATCCGGGTGATGCCCCTGAAGCCGAGTTCTGTGTTGAAGCAGAAACCGTTACTGTTCGTGAATACTGTAATCTTCATGGTCACTGGAAAGCTGAAGCATAATCAAAGGGGTAGAGAACAATGGAAAAATATGTATGCTTGATTTGTGGTTATGAATACGATCCTGCTGAGGGTGATCCTGATAATGGGGTAGCGCCAGGCACAAAGTTCGAAGATATTCCTGATGATTGGCTTTGTCCGGTTTGCGGGGCTCCTAAGAGCGAATTCGAACCAGCTTAAGCAATAGTAAGCCCCCCTCATGAAGGGGGGCTTTTTTTAGTAAATTGTTGTATAGCATACTCTGTACAGGATATAGGCGCACATGCTATCGTTATCTTTAGCTGTTGTGCCATGGTGTGCGTTACTTTGGTAGATTTTTTTGCGTGTTGCTGACGTAATCAGTGCGAGAATACAGGCTCTTTAAGTATAGCGCTATACTCTTAGAGCGGTGACACGCTGCTATTTGTTTTGAACAGCAACAAAATTTCTCTCTAAGATCCTTTCTCTGAATACAAGGGCAAGTAATAAGGAAAACATGATGCATCCTGTTGAAATTAAGAAAGACGTATTTTGGGTCGGTGCAGTTGATTATACGAGCCGTGATTTTCATGGCTACTCACTGTCTCCACAGGGTACCACGTATAATACCTATCTCGTAAAAGATGAAAAAACAGTACTTTTTGATACAGTAAAAAGTAATTTTCTTGATACAATGCTCTGCCGTATGTCTAACGTGACCGAGCTGGAAAAAGTAGACTACATCGTTTGTAACCATCTTGAACCAGACCACTCCGGCTGTCTTCCTAAGCTCGTTGAACTCTGCAAACCGGAGAAGATTTTCTGCTCACCTCTGGGTAAACGGTCCATGCAGGCTCACTACGATACAGAGGGGTGGCCTATTGAAGTTGTGAAAACAGGCGACTCCATTAACATTGGTTCTCGTGACATCCAGTTTATCGAAACCCGTATGCTTCACTGGCCTGATTCTATGGTTTCCTACATCCCACAGGACAAGCTTCTTATTTGTAACGACATTTTCGGCCAGAACATCTCTACTACCGAACGCTTTGTAGACGAAGTAGACCGTGCCGTTGTAGAGCACGATATGGTAGAATATTACCATAATATTGTTCTTCCGTTCTCTCCGTTAGTACTCAAGACCCTTGATGCTATTGCAGAAATGGGTATTGAAATTGATATGCTTGCACCGGATCATGGTCTTATTTTCCGTGGTAAAGAAGATGTTCAGTGGTGCTTCGATAAGTATCGTGAATTTGCAGAGCAGGCATGGAAAAAACGTGCTGTAATTATCTTTGATACAATGTGGCATTCTACCGAAAAAATGGCTTACGCCGTTGCGGAAGGCTTTGAAAGCGAAGGTGTTCCAGTACGCATTATGCATCTTAAGACTGATCATCATAGCGCTGTAATGACAGAGCTTGGAAGCGCCAGTGCTGTAGTCTTCGGTTCTCCGACACATAATAACGGTATTTTGCCTGAAGTAGCTAAAATGCTTACCTACATGAAAGGGCTGCGTCCGCAGAACCGCATTGGCGGCGCATTCGGTTCCTTCGGTTGGTCTGGTGAGTGCGTAAAATCACTTTCCGGTAGTCTTGTCGATATGGGATTTGAAATGCCTGTTGATGGCGTAAAAATTCAGTTCGTTCCAACGCACGATTCTTTTAAAAAGTGCTATGAAATGGGTGTTGAACTTGCAAAAGCTCTTAAAGAGAAGTGTGGCGACTAACTGTTTGGGAGCCTGTGGCGCTTTCTCTTCTTGAGTTGTATTTTCTTTGATGAGTTTCCGAAGGGCAGGCTTTGCCTTGCATTCGTAAGGGGGAATCTCCTTTGACCCGATTAGCGAAGGATTCTTGTTAATAACAGCGACCACGGCTTTAATAGTGTTTGTAAGGAAAGGGTGGGGAGATTAGTCCCACCCTTTTTTTATATTTAAGCAAGAAAATGTAGATGTTGAGCCGGTTGCGAAGTTACATAACGGGCATCTTCCGTAATACAAAAAATATTGAAAGGGGCTGGGGACTCTGTGTAATAGTTTCAGCCCATCCGCCGAAGGCAAGAAAAAAGCGCCTGCGGCGCGTTGAGGGTAATGATGCGTAAAGAAGATGAGATAGCGGTGGCTCGGGAATATTTTCCACGCGGCCTTTTTCAACCGGAGGGGACGTTCCGCTTTTCAATGGATGCGTTGTTGCTGGCGAGGTTTGCTGGTGCAGCGAAGTACCGCACGGCTGTTGATCTTGGTGCAGGCTGTGGCATTGTTGGTTTGACGATGTTACTAGAGAACGAGCAGCTGGCAGTGACAGGGCTTGAATTACAACCTGTATTGCTTGATGCGGCAAAGCAGAATGCTGAGTCTTTGGGAGTTGCAGAGCGTTTTAGTGGTACTCTGGTTGATGTGGGTAACATTCGTGCGAGCGGTCTTGCGGCTGAAAGTGCAGACTTGGTTGTGTCCAACCCTCCGTATAGGAGGCAGAATCAGGGGCGGCACGCAGCAACACAGGAACGGACGTGTGCGTTGTTTGAAACAGAAGGTGCGCTTGAGGCATTTGTGCAGGCGGCCTCTTTTCTGGTAAAGAATAAGGGAGCGTTCTGTTGTATATTCCCTTCGGAGCGCCTTGAAGAGCTTGTGGTGGTTTGTTCACGGAATAAACTGACGCCTAAGCGTATAAAATTTATTCACAGTAAGGCAGATCAAAATAGTACGCTGGTATTGCTTGAAGCTAGAAAAAACGGTAACTGCGGTGTTGTTGTTGAAGCTCCGCTTGTGATGTACAGCGGCATTGGGGACAACACAGCTCTTACGGACGGGGCTCTGACATTTTGTCCGTATCTGGAATGCAATGCACGCGGGCGATAGCCCTCAGGAGATGTTTATGATTGGCATTTATCGTAGAAGAGAGCATCTGCTTTCAACAGACAACAAATCAAAACCTGTTATTGTTTCTTTTGAACAGTCCCGAATGGACGGTGGTTTTTCTTCTTCTGCCTCAATTCCTGCCTGCGTAGAAGCCATTAGCAAACATCCGCTAACTTCACTTATTGTATCAAGTGGTTTTGCCCGAACGTATGGATTAACTTTTCCTGCATCTCTTCCGTTGATCATCCAGCTTTCTACAGCAAGTAAACATGCTGTGCCAGCTTGGAATCGTAGCATTGTTTGTTCAGTGCTTGAAGCGTTACGCTCTGGAGCAGGGGCTGTTGCTTTGCAACTCGCCATCGGCAATGAGTACGAAGAAAAAATGCTTCAGGACTTTGGCAACATCAGCGAGGAAGCCCATTCCTACGGATTACCGGTGCTTCTTTCAATTTTTGCAAAGGGTGATCGTATCGTTCAGGAATACGACCGTGCGCTCATTGCAGACTCAATAAGCCTCGGCAGTGAGCTTGGTGCAGATGTTATTGCTGTGCCTTACTCCGGCCATCAGGAAAGTTTTGCACAAGCCGTGGGGGATTCCACCGCACCTGTACTATTAACAGGTACTCACGGAGCAGCGATATTCGGCAGTTATTGTAAGTCCGTTGAAAATGGCCTTGCTTGCGGTGCGGATGGGGTAATTGTGCCGTTTCAGATTCTTCCTCAGAATGAACAAGTTACAAGTCTGGAACGTATCCAGAGCATTGCGACTCTTGCAGAGGAACCTCAGAAAGAAGATGTTTAAATTAGCAGTACTTTTTTTTGTGATCGTCTGGATCATGAGCTTTTTTATGAGCAAACGACGTAAGGTGATTCGGGATTCGAATCACCTGTTCCAGCTTATAGTCAGTGCTGCAATTATCTTTAGCGGAATTACAATGTTGCGAAACTCTGAAATTGCTGCCAGCACGCCACTCTATTTCTTATCACTTGCAATTCTCTTTGGCAGTGCTTGGTTCATCGCACGTCTGTTGCTGAATCTGGTGACTCGTAGAAAATAGTATTTTATACAGTGGGCTAGGACAGTTGCTTGCGGTACCTGAATGTGCTGTTGGGGTGAAGCTTCCGTAACCACATAATGTCGTGCATTATAGATGTGGTGTGGATCAGCTATTCCACTGGCCGTTCAAAGACTTCAAATGGAATAGTTTCCTGCATGCCTTTAAGGAACGCGCGTATTTCTCTATCCTGATGCGGCGAGTAGGTAACTTTAAGCACACAGTCGTAATTATCGACTACGGATGCGTAGCCGAGGTTATCTTGTGCTTCTAGTAGAAAGCGGAACATGCCGATGTATTTTTTTTCAATTTTTACATACAGCATGCTCGACCAGCTTGGTGCTGGTAATGGTGGACGTGGTTTTCTAGTGCGTTTTTTTGCCATGTTTATCCCTCGGAGGTGGAAAGTGGCTCATTTCAAAAACCTTGTCAATAAAGCGTAGTGGGTCTCCTGTAATCATTAGTTGTATCGATAGGTTTTTGCTCATACAATGACATGTTGTTACTATATGAGCGTTGGACTCTAACGTACTGGAGAGATGAGCATTACAACTTTTTTAGAACTTAAAAACGTTACGCGTACATTTTCCGTAGAACAACCTTTGTTGTCGAAAGCTCCTAGAGAACTGACGGCCGTGAATGACGTCAGTTTAAGAATTGAAAAAGGTACAACGCTGGGGCTGGTCGGCGAGAGTGGCTGTGGTAAATCTACGTTGGCAAAAATTGTTGCCCATTTGCTTCCGCCTTCTTCCGGTGATGTTTTGCTGGAGGGAGAATCTATATGGCACGGGAGCCGCGAGGTGACTCATTCTTTACCTCGTCGTATTCAGATGATCTTTCAAGATCCCGTCTCGTCATTGAATCCACGTAAAAGCATCGGTAAAAGTATTCAGGAAGCGTTGGATGTGCATCGTGTAGGAAAGCCAAGAGAGCGTAAAAAGGTCGTAACAGATTTGCTTGAACGTGTTGGGATGCGTGCGGAACACTATGCCCGTTATCCACATGAATTTTCCGGTGGTCAGCGACAACGCGTGGCAATTGCACGTTCTTTGGTCCTGAATCCGGACTTTATTGTTTGCGATGAAGCCGTTTCTGCGTTGGATGTTTCAGTTCAGGCGCAGGTGTTGAATCTGCTGACGGATTTACAGACAGATTTTGGTCTGACGTACATGTTTATATCGCATGATTTAGCTGTTGTTGGGCACGTAAGCGACACTATTGCAGTCATGTATCTCGGGCGTCTTGTCGAATTCACGAGTACTCAGGCGTTGTTTGACAACGCATTGCATCCATATACTCAGATGCTGCTTGAGGCGATACCGATTCCTGTTCCAGGAAGACGTAGCGTCGGCACTCCACAACATGGAGATATACCAAGTCCATTGACGCTGCCTGAAGGCTGCCCGTTTCATACACGCTGTAGAAGGGTGATGCCAGTCTGTAGAGAAGTCGCGCCGCAGTGGTTGGAAGTTGAAAAAAACCATCATGTACTCTGTCACTTATACGCGTAAGTCATGATTGTGAAAAAACTCACTTGACGTATGGCCATCTAATGACCATAGTTGTTTGTCCCCATTCAGTGGGAGAAACAGAGAAAGGAGTGCCACATGGCGGTTACAGAATTTTCTAAGGCAGTTAAATCTATCAGCGAAGTTCTTATCTTTGAGAACTGGTTACGCTTCTACTTCATTAGCGAAGAGGAAGATGGCAAGCTCTTCATACGTATTCCTGAAAAAGCAGACATGCGTATCCGTGAGAATTGGCCGCATATTCATTCCCTTGCTGATGAGCTTAACAACAAGGAAATTACTCCGGAAACCTCCCGTGAAGCTGTTATTGTGTATGTTTCTACCGAACTTGATGGTAACAGCATGAAAGCAGGTATGGCAGAGCGTGTTTTCAACAGTGCAACCTTCCAGTTTGAGATGCATTTGTTCAGCATGTGGGTTGAAGGTCACGAAGCACAGCTCGACCAGAGCTTCCTTGACTTTGGTAACTGGCTTTCCATGTATGATGAATGGAAGAAGTCTGATAAGGTTAAGGGCTACATTGAAGAAACTCGTGAAAAAATGAAAGCGGCTGAAGCTGCTACAGCAACAGATACTACTAGTAAAAAACAATAGTATTTGTTGTAGATATAGTTTTCAAAGCGCAAAAAAGCAGGCAATGGAGCATCCATTGCCTGCTTTTTTGTGAATAAAATTCCATGTTTTTTTAATTCTATGATTGCTGTGTTCAAGCGGATTAATGCAGTAATTTTCTCGATGGAGCAATCTGTCTTATGGATTAAAATTGCAGGCATCGAAGGGCGTTTGTTAGAGATCAATAAGCATGGCTCAAACGGCAATAACCCCAAAAAAAAGGCGTCTCCCTGAGGAAACGCCTTACGTATATCTGCTAAGGAGTCTTAGCTATATTACTTGATGAGTTTGAACTCGGCACGACGGTTCTTAGCCCAAGCAGCTTCGCTTGCACCCTGAACAGCAGCACGTTCTTCACCGTAGGAAACGATTTCGAGCTGAGTTGCAGGTACACCGAGAACGATCAGGTAATCCTGAACAGCACGTGCGCGGCGTTCACCAAGAGCAAGGTTGTATTCTGAAGTACCGCGGGAGTCAGTGTGGCCTTCAATGAGAACACGCATCATAGGGTACTTTTGGAGCATCATTGCATTGTGCTTGAGCACGGTGCGGTACTCAGCTTTAATGTCAAATTTATCAAAATCGAAGTAAATTGGTGCGTCAGCCATAACAACAGCTGCTGCTGCCATTTCTTCTGCAAGCTGTCCTTCTGTTGCCTGAGAGCTCATATCCATAGAGCCACCATTATTGTCAGCAGACGCTTCAACAACAGCAGTAGAGCCAGAGGCATTTTCAGGGGTAACAGCTACCTGTTTCTTAGCACAACCGAAGCTCATAGCCATAGCCATAATGAGCAGCAGTGCAATACCGAATCGTTTCATCATTGCATCCTCCTAAAGTTTGCAAAAAAGGACTCTAGCGATAGAATCGCTTTCATAACAAGCATTTAAAAACCGATTTGAATAGCGCGAATATACTTATATTAGAGCAATGCGCCGTAATAACCTATATTCCTATAAAATTCAAAAAAACTCCGTCCATTTCTTACATGGTTTCAGGCTGTTGGCAAGTGCGATGATACTTAGAAAGTAAATGTCATCGTACTGACCCAGCGGGAACCATGCCCCATGCGGGCAGAGTTGCTTCTCCCGAGCCGGTTTTTACAATCCTTGGAGTCCCCCCGTGGCGGGTAGTAAGATATATTTTGTATTCGCCGGTGCGGTTGGACGAGAAAGCAACAAAAAAGCCATCGGGGCCGAAAGCAGGCATTTCATCATTGCCCGGCCCGAAGGTAATCTGCTTTTCTTTGCCGGTGACTAGGTCAAGGGCAAATATTCTGTGGCCTTGCGGCGTCCTTCGCGCGAATACTACCAGTTCTCCGTCAGGTGAAATAGACGGGCTGGTGTTGTATTTGCCATTTCGAGTAATACGGGTCTCTTTACCTGTTACCAGGTCTTTGAGGAAGATGTGCGGATTACCACGTCTGCTGGAAACAAACACCATCTTCTTTCCTGTGGCATCGAAGCTTGGAGAAACATCAATTGCCCAGTTTTGTACAAGAGTTTTTTCGCGTTTAAAGAGGTGGTTCAAAAGGTAGATGTCCGGATTACCACCTGCGGCAAGGCTTACTGCAACCTTGTTATCAGGCAGGAAAGCAGGGCCGATAATGGTGTTTCCCGGAAATTGAACTTTTTGCACCCGCTGGGTCAGGCGATCCCAAATGCCCAGAGAGTGGTATCTTTTGCCAATGTGACTGAATAAGATATACCGGCCGTCAGGAGACCATGTTGGTGACATGGCAAGACCGGACATATTCGTCAGTCTGTTCAGATCACGACCGGTAGGCCGGACTGTCCAGATATCTTTCTTTTCAGGATTTGCTTTTTTAACAAAAGCAAGTGTGGAGAGGAAAAATTCGCCACGTCCTGTCAGTTTTTTCATTAAAGCAGAACAGAATCTGTCTGCAACGTTTGCAAGGTTTTCCGGTGTAAGCTCGGAATATGCCTTACCAAGAACCAGTTTTCCGGTAAATACTTCAAATGCACGCAGTTCAACTTTAGGGCGTGCACCGTTTGGTACTTCCGGCCATACTTCGGTAACAAGCAGGTCAACATTTGCTAACTGGTATTTTTTAAAATCAACAGCCTTACCTGTACCACCTATTACTGTGTTGCCGCCAAGAATGGTATGGCTTTTTATGAGCTTCATAAACGGCAGGTAGTACAGGTTATTATTTATCAGTTTGGAAAGGGCAGCAGCACTTTGTAGTGTTTGCGGGCTTCCCATTGCTTGCGGTGCGATAACAGGAGCGGATAGGATGAGGTTGATGCTATTTTGTCCCGGTCCATAAATGTCAATTTCCAAAGAACGGGCGTTTGCGGATGTTGCTGCAGCCAAAGCCATGCAGACCAGCAATGTAAGTATATAAATACGCTTCATTTTGTTCATCCAGACGTTGTGTCAGTTATTGTGCCTGACTGTTAAAGTTCAGGGTGATTTCAGTAAGATCAGGGCTTGGCGGACTAGGTAACTGCTCTGTGTCAGCAATAGCGCGCAATGTGGAAGAATCGAAATCTGGACGTCCAGACGAATTCATGAGCTTGGCGTCTAAGATTTCCCCTGTATTCGAAATCATTATCCGTACCTGTGCAACAAGAATGGTGCGTGTGGCAAGCTTTGGATAACGCCAATTGGGTCTGATGGCGTCCATCACTGTTAACGCATAGAGATCTTCTATACTGCCGATAATACCATCTTGCGGAGTACCTTTAAGTCCTTGTTCAGCTTGCTGGGCATCTTCTTTTGCCACTGTCTTTTGTAACGCCGCCAGCTCTTTTTCGATATCCTGTACCTTCTTCTGGTCGTCCTTTTTTACAGCAGCCTTAGTTGAAGCCAGTGCTTTACGCAAAAGATCCTCAGGAGTCGGTTTAGGTGGAGTTTTTTTCTTCACCTTTTTCTTTTGCGGTTTTTTCTTGGTGTCAGCTTTAGTTACAGCTTTTTTCTTTTGCGGCTTTGTCTTTTTACTTACCGCTTTTTTGGGCTGATCTTTCTTTTTGTCGCTAACAGGTTTTGTTTTGGATTTTGGTTTTGCAGGCTCCTTCTGCTTTGTCACTTTTGGTTTAGGAGCTTCTTTTTTAGGAGTGTCCTTTTTAGGGCTTTCTTTTTTAGGTGTGTCTTTTTTGGGCTTTGTTTTTTTTACTACCGGTGTCGTATGTTTTGGATGAGAGGTAGGCTTTGCTTGAGCCAAATGTACAAGTTTAACCTTGTAGACCGGTACATCCAGTCGAACCTTAATGGTAGAAGCAGGCCAATAGAGGACTGCAACAATAAGCCCTAAATGAAGGCACAAGGAGAACAACATACTCAAAAAGCGCATGTTAAGAGCACCTATTTTTTTGCTGTCGCAGTTTCTGGGTTTTCAGCGAGAACTCCCAAGTTATTGATGCCTGCACCTTTGATAATACCCATTGCTTTTACAACGTTTCCGTATGCTACATGTTTATCGGCACGTAAGAACAGTTGCTTATTCTGTTTTTTTACAAGACGTTCCAGATGTCCCGGAAGGTCCTGAGCTGTTACAGCATAGTCATCAAGCATCATCTTACCATTTTTATCAATGGTAAGTATCAGGTGATCCTTGTCCGATGGCAATGCGGAAACAGTTTCTGTTTGCGGCAGTTCAACATCTAACCCCTGTGTCATAAGCGGGGCAGTTACCATGAAAATGATAAGCAGGACCAGCATGACATCTACAAAAGGAGTTACGTTGATTTCAGCTACAAAGCCTTTTTTATTTCCGAGAGATATTGCCATGCGTGCTACCCTTCGCCAGTGGTACGCTTAGGACGCTGGTGAGCGTGGAGTTCACGCTGTACGCGGTTTAAGAATACACCGGAAAATGAATTAAGCTGCACTTCAATGTCCTGTAATTTACCAAGGAACATATTGTAGCCGATGGCAGCAGGAATGGCGACGGCAAGACCAATAGCGGTTGCAATCAATGCTTCTGAAATACCCGGTGCTACTGCTGCCAGTGCTGCTGATTTCATCTGACCAATAGTCTGAAATGAATGCATAATACCCCACACAGTACCGAACAGGCCGATAAAAGGTGCAGAGTTTGCGCATGTTGCAAGAAATGGAAGTGCAGAGGAAAGGGATGCCGCCTGCATAGACACGCCTTGTTCTAAAGAACGCTGAACGTTGTCTGCAATGACGGTAGAGGAATTTACGTTGTCGCGAAGACGGGTGTATTCGTCTACACCTTGCTGTGCTACGAAGAACAATGGTGAGGAAGCATCAGTGCCAACGGCCTGAACAGCTTCGCGTAGCGACTTCGCGCTCTGGAATGCTTCAATACCCTTGCTTGCACGTTTTTTGGCAGCGCTGAGAGTAAGCCATTTATTAAACATAATTGTCCAGCTGGTGAGGGACATAAGTGCAAGCATTCCAAGAATAATTTTTACGACAATTGTTGCTTGCCCGATGAGCATGAAAATGTTGGTATCGCCCATATATTTCTCCGGTTGATGTTACGGATATTTTTATTTTAAGTTTGAAGCGTTGTACCCTAAATCTGTGACGGTATAAAGTTCTTCCATATCCAATTAATTTTTTTTGAATTATCTTAAGAGTAGCTAACCTTTTTTATCAAAGTGCTTGAAGTTTCAGGTAAAAAAAGATGCTGTTTTTTGCTTGCCGCGGAAAGAACCTTGCAGTAATTGGCTATTTTGAGTAAAAACTAGCGATTCAAACACCGTTTGAATCTTTTAACTACTAGGAATTATTCTGATCATTCATTGCTTCTCCCTACACACGGAAGCATATCTGAAACACCGCGTTATATTACGTATAGATCAGTATTTTTATCCCTTACCCCTTGAAACAGCACATGAAAGAAATTATTCTTTTTTGAATAAGCTGTTCTGTGCTAGCTGCGAGTCTATGAGACTGACGCAAGGAGATCCGACCATGAGATGCCCACGTTGGCAACAGCTGCTTTTATTTGTACTGCTTAGTATGCTTATGGCAGCACCTGTTTTTGCTGAAGAGATGACCCCAGAAGATAGCTTGCAGGATGTTAAGATTGACCGCGAAGCAACCCCTGCTGAGCGTTCAGCCGTGGCAGAAGAAATGAAGCAGGCTGCAACTGCGATTGAACCTGAGTCTACTTCCGGTATTCAGTCTTCCGGTACATTTAATTTAAAAGAAGCTGTGCTGAAAGCACTTGCTGATAACCCGTCCATTGAAGCTGTCCGCAGAGGTGCTACCAGCGCTGAAGAAAGCAGAAAAGCTGCTCGCGGTTCATTTGGACCATCGTTGAATACCACGTATACAGCACTGCACACTGATAGAAGTTCATACAATACTCACAATACATATCTGTGGTCTGTCAAAGTTTCGCAGCCAATTTTTACTGGTTTCAAGCTTCTTGCTACTTACAATAGTGCAGCTCTTACTGCACAGAGTAAGGATCTTGCGCTGGGACAGGCAGAGCTGAACTTAATTTTTCTTGTTCAGCAGAATTTTATTAATCTGCTGACTGCACGTGAAAATGTTGAATCTGCGAAAGACTCAGTAGAGCGTCTTGCTTCTCAGCTTAAAGTTGCACAGGCATTCTATGATGTAGGGCTCAAACCTCGTATTGACGTCTTGCGTGCTGAGGCACAGCTTTCCGAAGCTGAGGATACCCTCATCTCTGCACAAAACAAGGTTGTTATCCAGGAAGCGCGTTTGAATACATTGCTTAACCTTCCGGTTAATGCCCATATTAACTACAAAGGTGAGCTTGCATACTTCCCGTTTGAACAGCCTCTTGAGGTAAGTCTTGATACCGCCGCTCATTATCGTCCGGATATTCTCATTGCCCGTAAAGCAACAGAGATTTCTCAGGAACAGGTAACCGTGGCTGCAAGTGAATTCTATCCACAGGTTTCCGCTTCAGTTGAGTGGACTAAAACAGGTGACGGGCTGGAAGTAAATGGTTTTGATAGCAGCACTAATCCAACAGCGTTATCAGAAACTACAGTAGGAGCTAAGGCCTCTTGGGACCTCTTCTCCTGGGGTACTACCTATTTTGCAACAACCAGCGCAAAACAGACTGTACTTTCCAATAAGGCTTCTGAAGCAAATACATGGCAGGAAGCTGCATACCAAGTTAAGTCTCGTTACTTGAACATTATCAATGCTGCAAAACGTATTAAAGTGGCAGAAAAAACCGTTGCAGCAGCAGAAGAAGCATACCGCATGGCTGTAGCCCGCTATCAGGCTCAGGTTGGTACCAACACTGATGTACTTGATGCGCAGGCTGACCTTTCTTCTGCGGAAGCATCTTTGATTACAGCACGTGGCGATTACATGATTTCTGTGGCATCATTGTATAACGCAACAGGTCGTAAAGTTCCTGGGCTTACTACAAGCGATGTCATTAACCAGACAGGTAGTGGACTGGAAGCGGATATCGCGAAAGATCTTAAAAATGATGTTGCCGCAGACAGTACAGATGATACCGGTGCTCAGAATTAATCACTCGATGTCGACAAAGATTGTCAGCCGGTAACAACAGACTATTAGTACGCTTACCGCTGCGATATGAGAATAAAAAAAGGCTGTTCCTTATGAGGAACAGCCTTTTTTTGAGCTTGTTGTTAAGAAAACATTGCTACTTGTCTCTCCGATACGTGCAGTATGGAATTATCAAAATAGCCTGCCGTACTCTTCACGAAGTAAACAGCTTTTATGCTAAACCTAAACCTAAACTCCACCGGTACCGCGTAGTTGTCGTTTGTCACCAATACGCATAGTCAGGCGCACTCGGTCAAAATATTCAAGAAGCGGGATCGCATACTTACGTGAAAGTCCTGTGAGATCCCGCAGTTGTGCAGGGCCGATGTCATCATGGTCGGAAAGGTAGTCGCACACCATTTTTTTTACTTTTTCAAGTGATGGTGCGTGGTAGTAAAGAGTATCTTTTACTTTCACCATTTCGTTGTTCTCTACCATAAGCCTGAGAACAGGCAGAGCTTCTTTTACATCGACATTGAGCGGTTCAAGTACTTCTTTGAGGTTCGGTGGAGTGATACCACCTTTTTCGTAAGCTTCGAGAATGGCTCTGCGCAGGCCTTCCTGATCTGCAGCCATAGACACTTTATGCGTTGGCAGTCGCAGGACGTCACCGTCAATGATGATGGCTTTAGCTTTTATCAATCGTTCTACAAGAAAGTGTACAAGCTTAGGAGACAGCTGTTTACCCCAACCGGATGCGAGCATGCCGCGGGAAAGACCGGCCTTCATTGGGTCGTGTTTATGGAAGGCTGTCATGAATTCAATGCAACTTTCTGAAAGTTCTGTGAGTATATTTCCTGCGATGTACTGGCGCTCTTCCTTATCGAAACAGAGCGCTTCCTGTTTTCCACCGAATAGGTTGAGGATCTTCTCAAGTTTTTTGGTTTCGATATCTGTGAAGATACAGAGACGGGAAAAGGAAAGTCCATTTTCTGCCGCCATTGCCAGATGAAGACGTACTCTGTCTTCCGGCTCAGCTTTGGGAAGCTCTTGCAGACTCTTCCAAATGATATTGTAATGTGGATTTTTTTTGCGCAGACGTTCTGCCTCCGGTTGCAGAAGCTTGCCACCCGCTACGGTGCGTAGCGGAGAGAATGAGCGGATAACACAGCGGTCATTTGCAACTCCAACCATTGGCTCAGGGAACCGGACTTCACAGATAGTGGTTTCACCCGGCATGAGTTTATCACGATCCGGGAAATAGAGACGTGCCAACACATCTCGTGCTCCATGATGGAAATGAACTTCTGTACGGTTCTTAAGCGGTGAAGGTGATGATGAAAGGCAGGTAAGTTCAATGTGCCATGTATCCGAGGGAAACAGCGTGTCGGGGTGTGCGAGAACATCACCTCTGTGCACATCTGCTACTTCTACACCTGTAATGTTGATTGCGGTACGCTTACCTGCGGGAGCATTTTCAACGGTACTGCCGTGGCTTTGCAGTCCGCGAACTTTCCCTGTCAACTCGCGAGGATAGAAGCGTACCTCATCGCCGATGTTGAGGGAGCCTGAAACCATCGTCCCTGTCACAACGGTTCCATGTCCGCGCATTGTAAAAATTCTATCGACCGGCATACGGAACAGATCGGAACGGCGCTGTGGTTTGAGCTCTTTTTCCATCTTGGTGATATACGCACGAATCGTATCAAGCCCGTTACCTGTCTGTGAGGACACGGGGAAAATCGGCGCATCTTCAAGGAAGGAGCCTTGCAGAAAAGCTTTTACGTCTTCTTGCACCAGTTCAAGCCATTCCTCGTCTACCATATCTGTTTTTGTGAGCGCAACAAAACCTGTCGGAATACCTAGGAGAGAACAGATTTCCAGATGCTCACGGGTCTGTGGCATTACGCCTTCATCCGCGGCAATTACCAGCATCACAAAGTCGATACCGGATGCACCTGCAACCATGTTTTTAACAAATTTTTCGTGCCCCGGAACATCTACAATTCCCATTTTGCCGCCATTCGGCAACTCAAAGAATGCAAAACCTAATTCAATGGTTATTCCGCGCTTTTTTTCTTCTTCCAGTCTGTCGCAGTCGATTCCGGTGAGGGTTTTAACAAGCGTAGTTTTACCATGATCAATATGACCGGCAGTGCCCATTACAACAGGCATAGATACTCCTTGGCATAAATTCCTGACTGATGTTCTTACGGAATGTCATTATACTGTATGCTGTTCCTATCGGTGGTTTCGACCGCTAATAGGATTGTATGTTGTATTGGAAAAAACCCAACTCCTCAACTATTCCCCGCTGATGGAATATATTACATAATCATGCTACATAATCAGTACTCCGTTCAATTGCTTATAACCATACGAGGCTACCATGGAATTACTCGAAATACGTACGTCAACCCGTGAAGAACTCATTGATATTACATCTAGAGTGCAAGCTGTGGTCAGCGAAAAAAACTGGCAAGACGGTGCACTGCTGCTCTTTTGTCCGCACACAACCGGAGCGGTAACTGTTAATGAAGGGGCAGATCCCGACGTCGCACGGGATATTTCAGTAAATATGCGTCACATTGTGCCGCATAAGGGAGACTATAAGCATATGGAGGGGAACAGTGATGCACATATTAAGGCAAGTATGTTCGGCCCTGATCAGATGCTGATAGTCGAAAATGGGCGTGTACAACTTGGAACATGGCAGGCCATCTATTTTTGCGAATTTGATGGAGCGAGAAGCCGTAAACTGTGGCTGAAATTTCTTTCTGTATAGCAACGGGGGATAACTTCGTTCTCAAAGCTTGCAAGCGTGAGTAGCGTACCGTGTATTCTTATAACAATTTTTTATGTTTTTTTGTCATAAAAGATCAGAGTCGGAAGAAAGAAACTGGCAGTACGCGTGGGAACAGGCTGTATATTGACGATATAATAATTTTGAAATGAACAAGAAAAAGGCTGTCCTTTGAATAAAAGGACAGCCTTAATTTTACGAAAGATATAGATTCGTAAATCCTTGCCAAAGGTAAAAAAGCACCTGTTACAGCTACAGTTTCTGTCTGTAATTCAAAGACTGCCGCAGGGTTGCTTTATCCACAAATTTTACATCTGAGCCGAGGGGAATACCTTGCGCGAGTCGGCTGACACTGATGTGCGGGAATTCCCGTTTTACGAGCTCCTTGATGTAGGAGACGGTGTTTTCCGCTTCAATCGTAGTGCCAAGTGCAAAGATAATCTCGGAAATAGTGCCTTCGAGAAGACGTTGTTTTAATTTATCCAGTTCCAGCTGCTCGGGAGTGACGTTTTCCAGCGGTGCAATTAGTCCGCCGATAATAAAGTACTGCCCTTTGTAGAAGCCGCCCTCTTCAAGTGCGAGCATCGCATCCCATTCCGGTACGAGGCACAGTGTGTCAGTAGCGCGGGTTTCATTGATGCATATTGCACACGGGTCGGTATCTGACAATGCGCCGCATCGGTCGCACAAGTGGAGCTTGTCCCGCAGGTCATGGATGTTTTGTCCAAGGTCGCGTGTTTGCTTTTCCGGCCACTTCAGTAGTGTCATAGCAAGCCGCTGTGCAGATTTAGGACCGAGTCCCGGCAGCTTGGAAAGTTGTCCAACGAGAACTTTAAGCGGTTCAGGGAGCTGTTGCACTGGTTATCCTAACTTAGAACATGCCTGGAATGTTCATGCCGCCGGTAAGAGCGCCCATTTCATTTTCAGCCATTTCTTTAGATTTGCGCAGCGCGTCGTTGGTCGCAGCAAGGACGAGATCCTGCAACATTTCAACATCTTCAGGGTCTACAGCGTTTTTATCAATCACAATAGAGCGAATTTCCTGTTTGCCGGTGCATACAACAGTAATCATGCCGCCGCCAGCAGTGCCGGATACTTCACGTTCTGCAAGTTCATCCTGAAGTTTAGTCATTTTTTTCTGAAGCATCTGAGCCTGACGAAGCATATCGTTCATTCCACGCATGGTAGTCTCCTTGAGAATGTAGTATTTTAAATAAGCAGAAAGAATTTTTCTGCAGAGTTTACAAAGTAATAGTGAAATAATTTTTTCTTGAAGAGTAACACTATTTCCGGCTTGGATCGTCTTTATGTTTAAACGTCAGTAGCTCTGCTCCCAACTCTTCTTTGAGAAGCCGTGCTGCCGGATCCGATTCAATTTCTTCTTTCAATTCGTGGTAACTGCGGGCCTCTGTTTCAGGTTCCTTCAACGTTACAGTAGCTGTACCGTACCATTCTCTGGCACGGTGGGTGAGCAGTGCGATTGTGTCTGTACTATTCAGCATGTCATACTGCGTGCGCCCTGCAGCAGTAATCTGCAAGGTGTCGCCAAAACGTTTACCAGTAGCCTGAGCGAGGTATTGTAAACTTTTGCCGCCCGTCTCGTCCTGCTTTTGACAGGACTCTAAAAATTCGCTCCAACGGGTAAGATCGGACGGCTGATTATTACTTGATGCATCTCCCCCACCGGACGGTGGGATATCCGGAGGTGGTGCGCTCATACTATTGTTGGTTCCGCCCAATTCTGGTGGCAACTCCATAGGCGGAGCGTCCATCGGAGGCATAGATGGAGGCATGCTGTTCTGTATAGGAGAGCGCTGTTGCTGTTGTCTATGCGGCGGTTCCTGCCTATGAGGTGGTGTTTGACGCTGTGTCTGCTGCCTGTGTGGAGGCTGAGACTGAGAGGCTTGTTGTGGAGCGCTTTGCTGAGGCTGATATGAAGCCTGCTGTTGAGGTGCCTCTTGCCTTTGTGGCGCAGCCTCTGGCGTGTTTTGTTGAGAAGCAGGACGCTGTCCTGTTGGTTGCTGTGGAGCACCGGTTCCACGGGACAGAGATTCTGTAGAAATAAGTTTCGGCAGAAACGCAAGGTTCAGTAACAGCAGTTCAAGAGCCATTGCTGGTTCTAAACTTGTGAGCACGCGGCGCTGGCCTTCAAGAGTCAACTGCCAGCAGGCATGTACGTGTGATAAGGCAAACTGCGGTGCTAATTCCAACCATTGTTGTGCTTCTGCAGCAGGAAGATTTAATAGTGGCAATGCCTGTTCACCAGCCTGTTTAAGCATGAACAGGTTACGCCATGTATTGCCAAGCTCGCGAAGGAAGAAGCCGATATCAACACCTTGTTCCAGAATATCGCGAATTACCTGAGAAAGAGCGATAACATCCTGATTTTTCATGGCGTCCATAACGCTGAAAAACAGTTCCTGTCCTGCAAGACCAAGGATAGAGCGAACATCCGCAACTTCAAGACGATCATTCCCTAAAGCCAGAACTTGTCCGAGTAGAGACATAGAGTCTCGAACTGATCCGGCAGCACGGCGTGCAATAAGACGTACTGCAACAGGGTCGTATTCACATTTTTCCAGTTCAAGAATTTTTGTCAGATGATCTACGAGTTCCTGCTCTGTAAGCATTTTGAACGTGTAGTGCTGGCAGCGGCTGATGATAGTAATAGGGAATTTATGCGACTCTGTGGTTGCAAGTATAAACGTAACGCCTTTAGGTGGCTCCTCAAGTGTTTTGAGCAGCGCGTTGAACGCGTCACGGGTGAGCATGTGTGCTTCATCGATAATGAAGACTTTATAGCGACCTTCCATTGCGGCATAGCCGATGGATTCACGCAGTCTGCGCGCATCATCGATTCCTCGGTTGGAAGCACCGTCAATCTCCACCACATCTACATGCATGCCCTGTGTAATTTTTTTGCAGTGTTCGCATTCATTGCATGGCTCGTTTGTAGGAGCATTCTTACAGTTAAGCGCTTTTGCAAAAATACGGGCAATGGTTGTTTTACCGACACCGCGGGTGCCACTGAAAAGATAGGCTGGAGCCACTTTGTCTTCTTTGGCTGCACGGGAAAGAACAGATTTTACTGTTTCCTGCCCTGCAACGTCGGCAAAGCGTTGGGGTCTGTAGGCTGTGGTTAATGCTGCTGTACTCATTATGGTCCTGCAAATTTCAAAAATTTGGGATTGTGTGTTCCATCTTTATGTATCCAAGACAAGGAATACATAAAAAGAACTACAATTAGCCACGCTAAAAAAAAAATAGGGCAATGGCAAGATGAACCCTTGGTACGGAAGGATTGGCTAATTACGTTTTGCTTTGTCAGAAAATGACGAAAAGTGAAGTATATATCTGTAATGTTTATTAATATTGTAGAAAGTATGTTTTGCTAGGTATTTTTACAAGATATTACTATTAGAAGTAACAAACACAGTGCAGATTGGAGTGCCCAAACGATGATTATCGGGGTTTTGTTTTTAGGTAAAATGACGTAGTTTTCTTTTGAAATAAACGGCAATAATGTTGTGATGTATATATTTTCCTCGTGAGTAATGTATGAACAGGCGATCCTTTTTACAACAGATTTGTATTGCATCTATGATGGCAATACCATGCAATACTCTTGCTGCAGAGTTAATTGAGAAAAAGCCTCAAGAACAGCATGGGCAGTTTGATGTACATGTGAAAGACTATATTTCAAAGATGAGTCATTTTGATTCAGCACATCCAGATGATATTGTGTTGAAAGGTGAAGATTTAACACTGCTTAAAGAATGTACTGCAAGGCTTACTCGTGTAATGCGTACTGTTGGATACGGAAATTTTAATCTTGTCAGTATCGATCAAGCCTTTACATATGGGAAAAGATATTCCCGTATTGGAGCATTTACTAATCAGGAAAAAGCCTTTCTTGAAAAAATATTTTACTACGATGCCCATTTATTAGGGTTTTACGGTGATAAACCCATTACTGTATTTACGCAGACTATAAACCGCAGCAAAGTTATTAAAATTCGCAACAGTGGACACTATCTTTTTAAGGAACATCCATATGGAGTGTGGAAAGAAATAAAAAGTGCTCTTTCTTCTGATGTGATTTTGACATCCGGCGTTCGTGGAATAGTGAAACAGTTCCACCTTTTTCTTATGAAGGCGAACAGTAACGGGGGAAACTTGTCTCTTGCTTCACGGTCACTAGCTCCTCCGGGTTACTCTTTTCACGGTATTGGTGATTTTGATGTTGGGCAGAGGCGGTACGGAAAATCCAATTTTACTTCCCGTTTTACTGAGACACATGTGTTCAGCAAGTTGAATGAACTTGGCTACCTGACACTACGATATCCCAGAGGCAATTTGCTGGGAGTACGGTATGAACCTTGGCATGTTAAGGTGAACTCATAATGCGATTGTTACTATCTTTCATACTTGTTGTCATGACCGCAGTTCCTGCGTTTGCGCATAACCCGCTGGATTTTTCGTTACATAAACTTGGAAACGATCCTGACGGCCCTACCATTCTTGTTGTTGGTGGTATTCAGGGTGACGAACCTGGTGGATTCAGCGCTGCCGGCATGCTTGTAACCCATTACAAGATTACTAAGGGTAATGTATGGGTTGTTCCTAATTTGAATTTTTTAAGTATTATCAAGAGCGCGCGTGGACCATTCGGTGATATGAACCGCAAGTTTGCGGCGTTGGATAAGAATGACCCTGATTATACTGCTGTGCAGCGGATAAAAGAAATTATCCGTAATGATCAGGTTGATATGATTCTCAACTTGCACGACGGTAGCGGCTTCTATCATCCTCAATATATCGATGAACTTCATAACCCCGGTTATTGGGGACAGTGCGTTATTATCGACCAAAAAGCTATTGAGCATCCGTTGTATGGCAGACTAAGCGACATGGCAGAAATTGCTGTTCGAAAAGTGAACGCAGAGTTACTCCAAGGGAGCGATGCCTTTCATTTGAAGAACACCCGCACACGTGAGGGGGATCATGAAATGGAAAAAACGTTGACTTACTATGCTATTAAGCACGGTAAGCCAGCGTTCGGTATTGAAGCTAGCAAATCATTCATGACGCCGACCCGTACATACTATCATCTTTCGGTACTTGAATCCTTTCTGAAGCAGGTTGGTGTCGAGTTCTCTCGAGACTTTGACCTGAGTCCTCGTTCAATAAAACAGGCTATGTTTAGTCAGGTTAAACTTGCCCTGTATGGTGGTAAACTCCAGCTTGATCTGGATAATGTCCGTAAGTACTTGCAATATATCCCTATGAATAAGGATCTTGCCAGCAAGTTTGAAGTTTCTAAGCCGTTACTGACTATGGTTGATGCTCCGAACGGGTATAAGGTCTATTACGGAAACAGAAATCTGACGAATTTATCTCCTCAATTTTTTGAATTTGATGATAGCCTCTCATCATTACGAATAAATGTTGATGGACATACTCGAGACGTTGCCATGGGAACCATCATTGATGTAGACAGCCATTTTTGTATTAATTCTATGGATGGCTATCGGGTTAACATTATCGGGTTCGTAGGGCGAAACAACGGTGCGGAATCAGGTATGTTAGTACGGAGAAAAGACCTTATCTCACGTTTTTCTCTTGATAAAAACGGACGCGTATACCGGGTAGAAGCATATCGGGGGGAAAAATTCTCCGGCATGGTGCTTGTCCGGTTCAGTGAAAATAACGCGTTGGCTGTTCGTTAATAGATTGATGATTGAAATAACAAAAAGGCTGTCCTTCATATGAAGGACAGCCTTTTTTATTGCGGATTGTTCTTTGAATCTTACAAGTGCAGGCGTTGGTTATAGCAACGTAAGATCCCAGTTGAACGGGGATGTACGTTTTGCTTCAGGCACTGCTGCCGGTGGCTTTTCCATGAGTTTGACAAACATAGTGTAACCTGCCTGCAAAAGCTGCTGCTTGTTCTTTTCAATATCCATAGGCCAACCCGGGTAAATCCAGGAGTTCTGGCCGTAGCGACGTAGCCAGAAGCACTCGCCTTTTGGAGAATAGAACGGTTCATTAGGCTTAACACCTTCCAACGGGAATCGAGAGATACCCATTGGCCAGTAGCCGTAAAGAACAATACCAAGCGGCAGACAGCTCTGCTTCGGTAGTTCCATAATATCCTCCTGAGAAAGCTCAGGCGAAATGATAGCGCCTTTAAAACCCATTTTTTTCAATGCAGCAATTGCCGCAGGGTTGGACGGGTTACAGAACGGGCCTGCGATAAGATCAATGTTGCGTGCGTCTTCAAAGAAGGTCGCCTGCCATGGGGAACCGAGTACAAAGTGACGAGCACCTTGACGCAGTGCCTGTTTGATCATGGAGCGCCATTTATTTTCTTCATTAGGCCAGATTACAGGTGGCAGCCACCATGACATACGGCCGAAGAGAGTGCGCCCGACAGTTTTCAACGAACGTTCGCCGAGCCAGATGCCGTTCGCTGTATCAGTGAATTTGCCTGCTTTACCCTGTTTGCCGTGCGGAAGGTGGTCGCGCATGAGAATAGTCACTGCGCGTGGGCGTTTCCCCTGTGCCGGGTATGTCAGCGATGCTTCAATAGCTTCGCTTTTTTTACCTTTACAGCGGGAGAGTTTGCCATCCCATTCTTTCAGGATTTTGATCATTTCATGTTCGCGGCGGTCGATTAAGAAAACAGGGGTGCCGCTTTTAGGACGTTTACCGGCCGGTGCGCGCAGAACAAAGGTGCCGTTCTTCGGTACCGGATGCGGAACGCGGTCAGTAAAGTGCCACTGCTCGTCTTCGTACCCGATACGTAAAAAGTCGGATTTGAGTAGTTCAAAACGAGGTTTAAAGAAATATTTTGGATAGGTGCGTTCGCCTTTCTTTGCCTTTGCAGGCGGCTCAACGGTAATTTTACCGACAAGGCGGCCGGAGCTTGTCTGTTCTGCCGGATTAACAGGAGAACGACGCTTCTGAGGCAGGAAAGTGCTGTGAGTGGAAGGACGACCAAGCGCCTGTTCCAGAATTTGCTCTGCCTGTTTGCGAGCCTTCGGATCGTCCGGATTATCGCGAAGGAGCTTGTATGCAGTGGTTACGTAGTATACGTAATGAGGGCCTTTTTTACGGCCTTCAATCTTCCATGACTTGAGGTTTTCAATAGGAAGCAATGTCTTGGCAAGAACGTCCAGAGACAAATCCTGACAAGAGAAGAAACGACCCTTGCGGGCTTTTTGCTGGTAAACTCGGCGGCAAGGTTGAACACAACGGCCGCGAAGGCCGGATTTACCGCCCATGTAGCTGGACCAGTAGCAACGACCGGAAACACAGTAGCAAAGAGCACCGTGCACGAACATCTCGAGAGTCATATCCTCAGGGCATGCATCACTGCACTGACGTACTTCATCAATGTTTAATTCTCGTGGAAGAATAATGCGGTCTACACCCAGTTCCTGTGCAACTTTAAATGCTGCCGGGTGGGTAACGTTTGCCAGTGTGGAAAGATGTAACTCACCTTTAAATCCAACCTGTTTTGCTACTTCAACCATGCCTAAATCCTGCACGATGAGTGCGTCCGGCCCTACATCACGCTGGAGCCTGCCAATGAGGCGGGCCGCGGAGTCAGGATCACCCGGCTTAACAAGGGTGTTCATTGCCACATAGACTTTTCGATCTTCTTTGTGGGCAAGCTCAACCATTTTAGAGAGTTCGGTAGAGGAAAAGTTGTCCGCCGCCATACGGGCGGAAAAATGTTTCAAGCCAAGGTATACCGCGTCAGCACCCGCAGCTATAGCTGCGAGAAACGCGTTTTTATCACCGGCAGGTGCCAAAATTTCAGGTTTATTTTGCATAATATATATCTCTTATAGTCCCGCCGTACCTAGGTGGTTCAACCAGCTGCCGTGCAATTGGTTGAAAAAATTTGCTGGCGGAAAAAATTTTCTTCGTAGTCTGCGGTGTAGCACATACCTATTGAATTACCCGTTGGCAACACTAATACTCTACTCGAGGAAACTCTTTTTTAACATAACTCATTCGCGGATCCTTTAAATCAGTGCCAAATCGGCAGTGTGTGCCGAGAGTTTTTTTTCTACTATAATTGTATGCTTAATAAATGTGTGAAGAAGCAACAGCAGTTATGTTTTTTATGATACAGTCATATTGTTGGGGCGTTTTGTAAAAATAACGGATAAATTAAATGTTATTTGGCTCCAAAGTATTGATTGCGACTAGGGAAGAAAGAACGTACACGTAAACAGCCCGGCGTTCGGGTAATACTTTACTATCAGGATTTGCACACTTTGGGCAGGTCTAACATGCCTTAAGAAATTGCAATAAGGTTACAGGAATTATGCATCAGGAACAATGCACTACACTTACAGTCCTTGATAATGTTCCCTTTGGAACAGTATCCGGCGAAAATCTCTTTTTCGCCCTGCGCATTGAGCGCCCGGAATGGGCAGACTGGCAGCCAGGCCAGTTTGTGATGCTTCGCCCGGTAGGGTGGGCGCTTGATATGATCTGGGCGCGCCCCTTTTCTATTTGTCGTGTAAGCAAACGCGACCTCGTAATTTTTTTTCAGGTTGTAGGGCGTGGTACTAAGCGTCTTGCAGAGTTGAAAGCAGGCGATAAAGTTGTGGTATGGGGACCGCTGGGTACCCCGTTTGTTATGGAAGAGAAGACGCCTACATTACTGCTTGCAGGCGGTATCGGCATAGCGCCGCTTATTGCCTACGCACAAAAGCATCCGCAACCATGGAACCTGCATATGGAGTTCGGGCATAGAATGCCCCTGAACTGCTATCCGTTCGAGTCAATCAATGAGCGGATTACAGCAGCAAGTCACTATGAGCGCGGCCCTGACGATTTAGCTCATTTTCTTGATTTGGTTGAAACAAGCGTGAAGGAATACGCAGAAAGCGACGGCCTTGTGCTTGCCTGCGGCCCTACTCCGTTTCTTAAAGCGGTGCAGACTTTTGCAGCAACGCATAATGCGCGTTGTCAGCTTTCTCTTGAAAACCGAATGGCATGCGGCGTTGGCGCATGTTTGGGTTGTGTAACCAGAACTACGGATAAAATGACTGCCAAAGGAGTTGCAGCCGGTCGCGCACAGGCTTGTGAGCACGGTCCTGTATTCTGGGCAGATCAAATTATTCTGGACGAAGAGTAAGGAGGCTTAAATGACTATGAATGTAACGCTTCCCGGCTCTAACGGTTTACAGTTTAAAAACCCTATTCTCACTGCATCCGGTACGTTCGGGTACGGTGTAGAGTTTGCTCCGTACGGTGATCTTAAAACACTGGGTGGTATCGTAGTAAAAGGGCTTTCCCTTGAGCCGCGTGCAGGTAATCCGATGCCGCGTATTGCAGAAACTCCATGCGGTATGCTCAATGCCGTTGGCCTGCAAAACTCCGGTGTAGAGATTTTTATCACCGAAAAATTGCCAAAGCTTCCAACTGATGAATTGCCAGTTATTGCCAATATCTATGCATGTGATCCTGGTGAGTTTGCTGAACTTACTGCAGTTCTCGCAGCAGAAGATGGTATTGCAGCTATTGAAGTGAATATTTCGTGCCCTAACGTGCGTGAAGGCGGAATTCTTTTTGGTCAGGATGCGCAGCAGGCTGCACGTGTTACAGAGGCTGTAAAAAAAGCTGCGGGCGACAAGCCGGTTATCATTAAATTGAGCCCGAATGTTACTGATATCACCACCATTGCCAAATCTGTAGAAGGTGCCGGTGCAGATATTATTTCCTGCATTAACACTCTTTCCGGTATGGGCGTTGATATCCGTACCCGTAAACCGCTTATCGCAAACGTAATCGGCGGTCTTTCTGGGCCTGCAATCAAGCCTGTGGCGTTGCGCTGTACCCACCAGGTCTGCAAGGCCGTTTCAATTCCGGTAATTGGTATGGGTGGCATTGCATCAGCAGAAGATGTTCTCGAATTTATTCTTGTAGGAGCGCATGCCGTACAAGTAGGTACTGCGAATTTCCTGCGTCCAGATTTCTCGTTTCGTCTTGTAAATCAGCTTGAACAGCTGATGGAAGAGATGAACATCACTGATCTGGAAGAATTCAGAGGGTCTCTGAAGGTATAGCAAGCGGTCTCTGATCGTGAGAAATAATAGGGGCTGTTCTTCGTATGAAGGACAGCCTTTTTTATTATTCAAGGTGCTGTTCAATAGCGAGTTTGATTTTTTCTATGTACTCGTCGACGTTAAACTTACGTTTGGCACCATTATAGTTCATGTACCGCACCGTGCCGAATATAGGTCGTTCCCGCCACGGTCTGTCGTGTACTCCGCCGATTGACCATGCAATGCCGGTATATCCATTAGAATCGACACCGTCGAGCGAGTAGGTGTCATTAAGATAGATAGCGTGCTGCATGGCTTCTTCGGGTGAAGCTGTCCATTCCAGAATTTTTTTTGCCCAATACATGCGCATGTAACCGTGCATTTTTCCTTGATATACAAGCTCCTGCTGCGCTGCGTTCCATAGAGGGTCATGTGTTTTACCATGTTCTAATTCATGAAGTGAATAAAGATACTCCCGCGGGTCGGAGAGGTGCTTTTCCAGAGTGTTTTGTGCCCATTTAGGAAAACATTTTACTGAATCATACTGTGGGTTGTAGAAGCAAAAGTTATCTGCAAGTTCTCGACGAACGACTAACTCTTCCAGAAAAACCTCTTTTGCCTCAGCGGGAATTTGAGGATACTCAAGGATCTTCAGTACAGCATGTTGGGCGGAAAGCATTCCAAAGTGCAGGTATGGGGAAAGATTGGAGAGGGCGTTTTTTGTGGGATCATTTCTGTGTAGATACTGATGGATTTTCTTGTTCACAAAATGGTCGAGTACAGCTAAAGCCGCTTTTTCGCCTGATTTAAAAGGCAGTATGGAAAAAGGACTATTTTTTATTTCCAGTGGTGGAGAAAGTGGTTCCGAGAGCTTATCACCGTTCCATGCCGTTTGGGGTGCAGTGAGCTGCGGGAATGGAGACAGAAACTGGTCAAGCAATCGGTGAATCTTAGGGCGGATTGTCCGGGCTGCGTATTCCTGTTTATCTGAAACATACCGTACGGGGACTATATTTCTTCCATCTACTTCGGCAATTGCGCATTCCGTATGTTTTTTAATGAATTGTAACCATGACTTCTGTGGCTTAAGAGATGAGTGATCTGTCACAAGCATGCTGGGGGCAAAAGTAGTTATCACGCTTGCTAACTCGGTGGGAGTTTGCGCATTGGAGTTGATGAACGGAATCCCTATAGCTTCAAGCGCTGCTTGTGTTTCTTTAATTCCGTCATAGAGAAACTTCTTTTGCCTGTAGGAAGAGTGCGGCGTGGAACCGGCAAGGCAAAAAAGAACGAGCAGGGGCAGCTTGTTATTATTTGCTGTATGCAGAGCGTAAAGTAACCCCCAGTTATCTTGTGCCCTATGTTCGCAACGCATCCAATAAATAACACATTGTGCGTGAGTCCGTGTTGGAGACTTTCGCATAAAATATATTCGTTCTGTCTGCATAGTTGTTCCCTGCTCCTGAGATAATGTCTATTTAGTTTAGCAGAAGATGGTTGCTGTGAAAATGTATACACCGTGCTTTGCACGAAAGGTACATACACAGAAGGCCTAATGGGGCATCGGGGGGAATGTCTGGGGAGCTGTGTTTCTTCTTTCTTGACCAAAGCGGGTTCTTTGTGGAATACGCAGTCATCAACAGCGTAGGATGTAAAATTTTACGTTGACAATATTAGCACTTTTTGCAGCGCGGTTATCCGCGCTGTTTTTTGCGAGATCGCACCGTTTTTATTCACAAAACGGAATACAGAGGATTAACCATGAGTAAAGCTTTAGCACGTGAAGTTGATAAACGCCGTACGTTCGGCATCATCAGTCACCCGGATGCCGGTAAAACCACCCTGACAGAAAAATTGTTGCTGTACGGTGGTGCAATTCAGATGGCGGGATCAGTAAAATCCCGTAAAGCGGCACGTCACGCTACTTCTGACTGGATGGCTATGGAGCAGGAGCGTGGTATTTCTGTTACTTCCTCTGTTATGAAGTTTGAATACAAAGGGCACGAAATTAACCTGCTTGATACACCGGGGCACCAGGATTTTTCTGAAGATACCTACCGTGTGCTCACCGCGGTTGATTCCGGTCTGCTTGTTATCGACTCTGCAAAGGGTGTAGAAGCGCAGACGCTGAAACTCATGGACGTTTGTCGTCTGCGAAATACTCCTATTGTGACCTTCATTAACAAGCTCGACAGGGAAGGTCTTGATCCTCTGGATGTTATGGCTGACATTGAAGAACATTTGAAGATTGAATGTGTGCCGCTTACTTGGCCTATAGGTATGGGGCAAGAATTTAAAGGCACATGGAATATATACAAGAACGAATTGCATCTGTTTAGTGCTGTGCACGAAGGTAAGACTCAGGAAGGCCTTGTTTTTAACGATGTAAACGATCCTCGTCTTGAAGAGTATCTTGGTGAATTTGCAGTACAGTTACGTGACGAGTTGGAATTGCTTGAAGGTGCGGGTAACCCGTTTGATAAAGAACGTTACCTTAACGGTGAGCAGACTCCGGTATTCTTCGGTTCCGCGATCAATAATTTTGGTGTGCAGGAAATGCTGGATGCCTTTGTTGAGCTTGCTCCGGCTCCGAAAAGTCGTCCTACAACAACTCGCGACGTTTCTCCGTACGAAACAGATTTTTCCGGTGTTGTTTTTAAGATTCAAGCAAACATGGATAAAAACCACCGTGACCGTATTGCCTTTATGCGCATTTGTTCCGGTAAGTTTACCCGTGGCATGAAAGTAAAACATCATCGTGTTGGTAAAGATTTTACTATTGCGAATGCGACTATTTTTATGGCGCAGGACAGAACCGGCGTTGATGAAGCTTACGCTGGCGACATCATCGGTATTCACAACCATGGTACTATTAAGATCGGTGATACTTTTACCACCAAAGAAGAATTAAAATTTGTGGGTATTCCGAGCTTTTCACCGGAGCATTTTCGTCGCGTACAGCTTAAGGATCCAATGAAGCGTAAGCAATTGCAGAAAGGTCTTGAGCAGCTTGCAGAAGAAGGTGCAGTTCAGCTGTTCCGTCCTATTTCTAATAGCGACTATATCCTTGGTGCAGTCGGTATTTTGCAGTTTGATGTAATCGTGCATCGTCTGAAAGAAGAGTATAGTGTAAATGCCCTCTACGAACCCTGCATGATTACAACTGCCCGCTGGATCAGCAGCGAAGATGAAAAAGTTTTGGCAGATTTTAAAGACTACTACCGTAGTGATCTCGCAGTTGATGCAGAGGGATGTCTTGCATATCTTGCTCCAAACCCTTGGAAGCTTGAGTCTGCTCAGGAGCGCTATCCGAAGGTTGTGTTCAGTACAACCCGAGAAATACGTTAACGTATTTTAATGACAGTAAAAACCCGCATTGGAAAGAAACCAATGCGGGTTTTTTTATCAGATATATAAGTGTTGTATTGCAAAGAGTTTTATACAAATGCAATACGCAACTGTCAGTTATCTGCTAGACTTTCTTTTTACGTTTTTCCCACAGGCGCATATCTTTCATTTTCTTTCTACGTTCGCGCTGCAGAGATTTACAAACAAGCGGCATACCTTTTTTGTAACCGTATTTTTCGCGGTATTCCTGCATAGACAGTTCATGGGAAAGCAAGTGCTTGCGGGTAAGAATCTTAAAAGACTTACCACATTCAAGGCAGGTGATGGATTTTTCTTTAATGGCTTTGCTAGGTTCCATTATTGGCTCTTGTACTGTTTCTTCCTGCGTGCCTTCGGCAATCTGCTTAATACCGAAAGCTAGCTTTTGCATCATTGAGCCGATTTCATCTTCGGTCATAGTGCGGACGCTAGCCTGTGCTTTCACAATATCTAAAGCCTGCTTCAGATATTCTTCCATTATCTCCTCCTTCCGTTACGCCACATAATTCATTGCAACATATTCCACACGTATTAAACATCTTTAATAGAACATCGGCACTGTTCAGATCTTAATACTGGCTTCTCAAATTCTTAACTGAAGCTACGTAGTAAAATATAACATTTCCATTATATTGTGTTTGAATAGTATTTTTGTGATTAAAAAGTCTCTATTTCGTTTCGTAAAAAATTTGTTGTACTCATAAAGAGAGTAGTGCTTACAATAGCAACTGAGAGAGTTTCTTTAATGCAACTTTTGTATAGTAATTACTATTAATCATAAGTTACAATTTCCATACTGAATTTTAATGAAGCTTTAGTTAGATCAATTCAGCATCGCTAAAAATTGTCAAGAATGCAATAGGCAATAAAATTGGAAAAAATAAAGTTTGTTTTATTGTTCCAAGTCATAGCTACAGTCTTGTTAAAAGATTCCGTATTAGAATTAATTATAACAGCATTATAATTTGCACATTTTTGGATTAGACACAGTTATAACTGCATTATATTATGCTTGGTTAGCGCTTTGTTGCCAAACTACCTGTTCGAGCGGTAGTCTGTGCGCTCAGTTTTGTATGGGAGTACGCGTAATGGGAAGTAATAAGCGCTATTATATTGGTATCGATACCGGTGGGACATATACCGATGCGGTCATTGTAGAGTTGGATTCAGCAAATGCTGTTACAACAGCTAAAAGTCCGACAACACATTATGACATCCAAAAAGGTATCCAGTCGGTTGTTGAGAAGGTGTTGGCAGTATCTCAAATTAATCCGGATGATATAGTCAGAACATGTGTTTCCACCACGTTGGCAACGAATGCATTAGTAGAAAACAAAGGTGCAGACGTAGCTCTTTTTGTCATAGGCTTTAACCAGCGGTTGGAAGTGCCCGCGGTTGCCGCACGGTTTGTCCCCGGTGGACACACTATCAAAGGTGAGGAAGTAGAGCCGCTTGGTATCCAGTATATTGTGGATGGAGTGAATGAATTAAAAAACGATGTTGAAGCATGGGCTGTGTGCAGTTCGATGGCGTTTATGAATCCCGTTCACGAATTGGTGGCAGCAAAAGCGGTAAGTTTGGTCAGTGATGCCCCCGTGTTTTGCTCGCACGAAGCCAGTTCGCGTGCCGGCATGAGAGAACGAGCCTCTACCGCATGTCTTAACGCACAGTTGTTGCCAGTTATGCAGAAATTTCTTTCGGGTATCAGCAACGCACTGTCCGCCTGCGGTATTACAGGCGAGGTGCTTGTAGTGCGAGGTGACGCAACAGCAATGCATATGCAGGAAGCACTCAAGCACGCGGCATCAACTATTGCCAGCGGCCCGGCTGCAACAGCACTGTTCGGAGCAAAAGCAACAGATACAACAGATGCCCTTATTCTTGACGTAGGCGGTACCACAACAGACATAACACTCATCAAAGACGGTAAACCGGTTGTGGATACTGCGGGCATGTCCATTGGCAAATGGGAAACCCATGTGGAAGCTGTTGAAATGTTCACTGTCGGTATTGGTGGCGACAGTCTTGTGCAGCTGTCACAAGGTAAACCGATGGTGGTTGGTCCCGCTCGTGTAACACCAGTCTGTATGGCGCAGGACATCCCTGCTCCTGAAACATGGATTGGACAAGGCAAGCTGTCTCGCTGCATCACGATGGCACCAGATCTCACGCAGGAAACCATTGCAGCGTCTGCAGTCCTTTCTTGTCTTGCAGCGCAAGGAGCTATGACGCCACAGGCTTTGCTTAAAAGTTTGGGCATCGCAGAAATAACCTTCGAGCAAGAGATTGCTAAGCTGCTCCACAAGCAGCACGTCATCGAAGTCGGTTTTACGCCGACAGATGCACTGCATGTTCTTAAAAGACTGGATATTGGGGATCAAAATTTGGCCTGCAATGCTGCTCAAATTTTGGCAAATATTGACGGCAGGACAATAGAGGACTTTGCACAGCGGGTTCTTACGCAGGCAGAGCGCGTCATCGAAGAAACAGTGCTGCGGCATCTCACCAAGCGTGAAATAGGCGGAAATATTGCTGGTTATCTTGCAAATCGTGAAGAAAACAAGCTGCTTCAGATTTCTGTATCGCTCAATGTGCCAATGATCGGGATAGGTGCAGCAGCACCATATTTGCTCACAAATGTTGCTAAGCGATTGAATACAACCATTGCGTTCCCTGACCATTTTGCAGTGGGCAACGCGCTTGGCTCTGTGTTTATGGCAGAACACAACTGTTAGGTCTTGCAATTTTACATGATTGAATGAGGGACATCTTATGGAATATAAAGAACAATGTTTTGAAGCTGTAATTGAAGTTGGAAGTGAATGTGAAGATTGCACCGTTGTACACGGATGGCTTTATGACGGCACAAAATGGGTGTTACACGCATGGGGCGAAACCGACGAAGCCGTATACGATCTCACAGAGTCACGTGATCCGCAGCACCGTGATGTGTACTACAAAACACACGGTGTAACCGAAGAACGTCTGCGTCGTTATTCACGTATCGAGTTTTTTACGCTTTTGGGCGATACCAAGTCTTTTGGCCCCTATGATAAAGAGCTTTTCTTCGCGACCACTTCAGATGTTGATCCGTTGACGAAGTAAGGCTTCGGTGAATTTCTAGTACGCCTGCTTTCACGCGGTTTAATGCCGTTGGCTTGAATAGTAAAAGGGCTATCCTCCATATAAAGGATAGCCCTTTTTTATTTTTAGAAAGGTAGTGGAGCATAAGCCGCGAGGTGGTGTAAAAAACGTGGCGATCTCGCAGCTAAAAGCTTTTGGAGAGTTCAGAGAAACTTTTTTTTAAAAAGGTTCTCTGGCTTCCAGAGGCCAAAAGAAGGCTCACCGAAGATAGGAAGCGTCAATCTCCTACATGGTCACACGATGAATTTTTTGAAAGTTACGATCAACAGTGCGTTGATATTTGACGTCTGGATATCCGAACAAGACGGGATACATTGCATTATGGTTTTCTGGAACCCCCAGTAGCTTTTTAAAATCAGGGACAAAACGGCTAAGGGCCTGTATCGCGAAGCCGCACCAGAGACTGCCGAGTCCTGTGTTTGTAGCCGCTAGGTCGAAGTGTGTGAGGGCAATGGCAATATCAAACATGGGAGAAGAGCCGGTTGTTGGCGAAGATACAACGAGCATGTGCGGTGCGTTTCTAAATATGATGTCCTTGCCTTCTTCATGGGCTTTACTGAGAGCTCTAAAATGAGCCATGTCTTTAGGAATTCGGTGTTCACGCGTTGCAGCGGCAATATGTCTGTATGTATGGTCAGAAATTTTTTGCATTATGCTTATGTCATCAACAACAGAAAATTGCAGCTGCATGGCGTTTTTTGCTGTTGGTGCATTTGCGGAAAGAGCAAGAAGTCTGTCGATAAGCTCTTTGTCGACGTTTTCCTGTTTAAAACGACGAACAGATCGACGTCCGCGCATAAGTGTTTCCAGCTGATCATCTGATGGCAGATTGCCTTTTATTTGCATACAGTCTTCTGGCTGAACATTAAATATAGAGATAGCGCCGGTAGGGCATATTGCAAGGCAATGCATACATCGGAGGCATCGATCTTCGCGGGAAAATTCAATTGAAGGAATATCATTATCAAAATGGATAATTGATGTCGGGCAGTCATTAACACACAGACCGCACTGAATACATTTTTCGGTATCAATTTTAAAATTAAGCATGCTGTCTCCTTATGTCACATTAATAGAGTAGAGACCCTCTATGAAAAAAGCTAAAAAATCGGCATGGATCCATGCGCAGAGGGAGAAAATATGTGACGTGATGATTGATGCACAATACTGTAAAAAAGATTGAGGATAAAGAGCGATATTTTTTAACTAAATCATGTTGGTAAAAAAACACTTAATTTTAACAGGATAGGTGTTGTACGCCAGTCAATCGTCACAATGCTGCATAGTTGTAACAAAGCTGTCACATAAAGCGTCTATCAAGAGCACGGCTCGAGGAGCAGGCAGGTGTGTCTGAGCAGGTCGGGTCGATCACCTAGATATACTCTATGGAGCATCTATGTCTGACATGACTTATTCTCCGGAAGCGACGCAGGTCGCGTCCTCTGTGACTGACTCTGAACAATTTAGCCTCAAGGCTGCTGGTCGCTGGATTGCTATTGCCGCCCTGGTTTACTGCATGTTGCTTGCAGTCGGCATGATTGGTGCGGGATTCAAAACTGCTACGGCAGGAGAGGCAAAGTCACTATTTGCCTTTGCGTCCAACCCGTTTCTCGGACTTCTTATTGGTACTGTCTGTACCGCCCTCATTCAGTCTTCAAGTACCGTTACTTCTATTATTGTTGGCCTTGTTGCCGGTGGCTTACCTGTCTCACTGGCTATTCCAATGGTAATGGGGGCAAACATCGGTACGACTATTACAAATACAATTGTCAGCGCAGGTCACATGCGGTGCAGTATAGAATTTAAACGTGCCTTTTCTGCTGCAACAGTACATGACTTTTTTAACCTGATAGCAGTGCTAATCTTTTTGCCTCTCGAAATTTGTACCGGCTTTTTAGAAAAGACCAGTTTAGCCATTGCCTCAATGTTTGCGGGCGGGAGCTCAATGAGTATAAAGGGCATAAACTTTATTAAGCCGATCACTAAACCGGTTATCGGTGCTCTTAAAGACATGCTTAGTACATTTTCTCCAGAAGTTCAGGGCGTAATCCTTGCACTTCTTGGTGTCGGCCTTATTTTTTGTGCAATTACTGTGATGGGCAAGTTGCTTAAGAAACTCATGGTGGGGCGTGCGAAAAACATGTTGCATACTGCGATTGGTCGTGGCCCGATTGCGGGCATTACTTCCGGTATGCTCGTTACTATGCTCGTTCAGTCTTCTTCCACAACTACCAGCCTTATGATTCCGCTTGTGGGCTCCGGTATCTTCACCATGCGGCAAATTTACCCGTTCACTCTGGGAAGTAACATCGGTACCTGTATAACCGCTCTGCTTGCTGCAACCGCCATTGTTGGTGGGAACAGTCTGTTTGCCTTACAGATTGCTTTTGTACATTTGCTTTTTAATATTGCTGGAGTACTGGTTATTTTTGGTCTTCCATTTATGCGTGAAATCCCGCCTCGTTGTGCGGAATGGCTTGCTGATTATGCAGGTCGTAAAAAGCGCTATGCTGCATGTTATGTTCTGGGTGTATTTTTCTTACTTCCGGCTACATTTATTATGCTTGCACAGTAAATGTGCACGCTTTAGATTGATGAATAGCATCAACGCTGGCCTGAAATTAATTAGGTGTAGCGTTGCAACACCTTAAGAAGTTTATTGGAACTGCCGCAGGGAATTATAAAAAAAGTCCTGCGGCAGTTTTTTGCAATTTTGTGCTTTCAAAATGAAAAGGATAGCTTTACAGTCAGTTTGAAACCGTTTACAGAGTTAGATCAGATAAATTCTACTAAATTACTCAGAATGGGTGAGAGTAGAGTAGGTTCGCTGCCTTCAGGTCGTGTAACCGCTTCCGGGAAATGACTGATGGAAGAAGGTACCCCCGTACTCTGTCTTCCATCGCAGTTTGCCGGATGAATCTGACATCATCGGGCAATAGGCTGTTCTTTTGAACGGCTTAGCGCTGCGTGTTGCACATTCTTCGGCAGCATTCAATGGGCGAAATGCTGCCGGAGCTTCTCAAAAGAGTCCGGGGTTCAGCTGATGGTTACTAGTTCTGAACTCCGGACTCTTTTGTGTTCTGCGTTTCAATGTTACGAGATAACGTAATAGAAAGGTCGATTCTATGTACTGCCAAGCCACCATTATGGTGTTGCCAGTACATAGAATCGACCTTTTTTGTTTCAGTAAGGTACGCGGACTTCTGTGACCTATGACTTTTTGTGAACTACAAGCACATTGCATGGTAATTGCTTAAGAACACGCGTTGTCACACTGCCGAGTAAGATAGAGGCAAGGGGATTGGTGCCGCGTGGGGCCATGATAATTAAATCTACATTCTCTTTTTTTGCTACTCTTGGAATCTCTTCACTAGGAGAGTTATCAATAACACGTTCAATATATCTGGCTCCTGCCTTTTTCAGCATCTCCCGTACGGGGGCCAGAATTTTGTTGGCGTACTCAATGGATTCCACAGAAAAATCTTTAAACTGCTTAAGGGTTTGAAATGTTTCGCTGCAATAGAGTAGTATAATTTCTGCGTCAAATTTCTTCGCTAGACTAATAGCTTCTTCAGCAGCGTTGCTTGAATATTCCGAGCCATCCACCGGCAACAATATTTTTTTTATTTCCATGTACTACTCCCATGTAACAGCAAAGTTTGTGTGGAAAATTAGGGTTGCTATACGTGTTCTGTGCAAGAACACAGCGGACTGTATTTGTTAGAAAAAGATGTGATTTTGGTTATACTCAGTGATAACATCAGGTCTTTTTTAAAATATTTCTCTAAGTATAACGTGCTCACCAATGTGTAGCAATTGGATAAAAAAGATATAATATCTAAAAATAAAAGGACTACTCTCCGTAATAATACGAAAATTAACCTAGAGTCAGGAAAGCTGAAAAGGTGGGAAGAATGTGCTGTAGATATCCATGCAGAATCTGACGTAAATAAGAGAACATGAAGGGTGCATTTATACAGTGCAGTAGTTCTGTAAAATGATAGTATGATGCCGTGCAGTGCGCTGTCATGTATAAATAAAAAGACCTGTCTCGCAACACCATAGTTACAAGGCAGGTCTTTTTACGCTCATGATTCGTTGCCGGGTTTTCCGAACACTTTTACGGAACATCGTGTCCGGAAAACACAGCATCAACGCGTAAAAGCTAACGCGTTATGCGAGGAAGATGCATAGTACCAAAGCAGAGCAACTTAGCAACTTAATAAATTTTATGTACTTCATAAGTTTTTTTTGAATTTGTGTTCAAAAATTATCTTTTAGTAGCTAAATAACGTCTTTTCCCATTGTAATAAAAGTATTTTTTGCTTTAATATCATACTCATATTTTTGTAAATGAACTTGTAATAGTAACTGCATGGTCTTGTGTAGCTTGAAATAAGCAGCGTAGATTTTAGGTGGCCGGAATGTTCAGAGTGAATAACTACGTCGTGTCTGGACAAATAGTTTCTTGGATATAATGTGTTGTGCGCGAAAAATATTATTCATGTAGTTAATAACGTTAAAAGTGGTAACTGTGCTTGAATATATGAGGTTCAAGCTCTTTTATTACCATTCTAAAACATGTATTATATCCACTGATCATAAAAATTAGCGCGAGGGACATATGACTGCCGCAAAACGAAATGTATATTTAAAAACAATCCCGCTGACTGCAGCCGTGGCAAAGACGCAAGCTGCACTCGACAGAAATTTGCTTTTACGAAGCGAGGTTGTTCCTACACATGAATCTGCCGGACGTGTTTTGTCCGAAGCAGTGTTTGCAGAGTATTCCTCGCCGACATTTCATAGCGCAGCAATGGACGGTATTGCTGTAACCGCAAAAGAAACTTTTAGTGCCCGCGAAGGGGCACCATTACGCCTTACAAAAGGAATATCATACGTTCCTGTAAATACAGGCAACCCTCTTCCGGAAGGGCGCGATGCGGTTATCATGATTGAAAATGTTATCGCGGTAGATGATGACACTGTCGAAATTGAAACCCCTGCATTCCCTTGGCAGCATGTCCGCCGTATCGGTGAAGACATTGTTGCAACGGAGCTTCTATTCCCCCAGAACCAGCAAATTTCTCCATATGATATTGGTGCGTTGCTCAGTGCAGGTATCTGGGAAGTTCGTGTATGGGAAAAAGTACGTATATGCATTATCCCGACAGGCGACGAAGTTCTTGATTTTGAAAAACGTCCGGAACCAAAACCGGGACAGGTCATTGAAAGCAACTCGCAGGTGCTTAGTGCAATGGCACGTAACCTTGATTGTATTGTTGACCGCATTCCGCCTGTACCTGATGTTCCTGAGCTGCTGGAAAAAGCTGTTGCTGCGAAACTTTATGAACCATATCACCTGGTCATTATTTGTGCCGGTTCCTCCGCAGGCTCCAAAGATTTCACTCGTGCTACCATCGAAAAACTGGGCAAGGTGGTTGTTCATGGTGTAGCCGCGATGCCGGGTAAGCCATCCTTGCTTGGTGTTTGCAACGATAAGCTTGTAGCAGGAGCTCCGGGGTACCCTGTAAGCGCGGTTGTATGCTTCGAAGAGCTGCTTACGCCGTTGATTTCGTGGATTAGCCGTAAACCTGTACCTGCTCGTCCTGTAGTAGATGCAGAACTCACACGGAAGATGCCATCCAAGCTTGGTGTTGAAGAATTTTTACGTCTTTCCATCGGTAAAGTCGGCGATAAATATGTTGCAACTCCACTGGCTCGTGGTGCTGGATGTATTACCACCATGTCCCGTGCTCAGGGCGTAGGGCGTATTCCCGCTCAATCAGAAGGTATCGATCAGAATTCGATTGTTCGTACAGAGTTGCTTGTGGAAGAGAAGCGCCTTGATGAAGTACTTGTTACCATTGGAAGTCACGACAATACACTCGACATTTTGTCTGATGAACTTATGGGGCTCGATACACCAATGCGTCTTGCTTCCAGCCATGTCGGTTCAATGGGCGGCATTCTTGCCATTAAAAATGGCTCCTGTCATATGGCGGGTGCACATCTGTTTGATCCGGAAACCAACGATTACAATTTTCCGTTCATTGAAAAATATCTTCCGGATACTGAGGTCACACTTGTAAACCTTGCAATCCGTCATCAGGGTTTTATCGTTCCTAAGGGGAACCCGCAGCATATTCAATCTATCGAAGATCTTGCCAATGGTGCTATTCGTTTTCTTAACAGACAGCGTGGTGCCGGAACACGAATCCTTCTTGATTATCATTTGAAAAAAGCTGATATTTCTCCTGCGTCCGTGACAGGATATGATAAGGAAGAGTTTACGCACATGGCAGTTGCAGTGAACGTGCTTACGGGGGCCGCTGATACCGGACTCGGAATCTATGCCGCAGCAAAAGCGCTTGATCTTGCTTTTGTGCCGCTTGCGCGTGAACGGTATGATCTTATTATTCCGACAGCCTACATGAAAACACCACAGGTGAAGGCTGTTTTAGCGCTGCTGCAATCCCCAACGTTTAAAGCACGTATTGAAGCTCTTGGCGGGTACGAGACGTCTTTGACAGGAACCATTATGGAGCCGGGAATCGGCCTTGGAGAGTAGTGTGAAGTTTTTTAGTCCGGCTTTTGCCGCCTCAGAAGAAATTCCGGTAAAATATACCTGCGACGGCGAAGATATTTCGCCGCCTCTGCAATGGTCAAATCTTCCGGAAGGAACAAAAAGCCTTGCAATGATTTGTGATGATCCAGATGCCCCCAATGGTGTTTGGGATCACTGGCTTATTTTTAATATTAGTCCGGAATCTACCGGACTTGAGGAAAATACACCAAAGCAGTTCGACCCATTCCGAGGTGTCGGGCACGGTCTCAACAGCTGGCAAAAAGCGTATTACGGTGGCCCTTGTCCACCGTCAGGGCAGCACCGTTACTATTTTAAGCTTTATGCACTTGATGCTCGCTTGCGGATTAAGCCGGGGGCAGCCAAGGGTGCAATACTGCGCGCCATGGAAGGACATGTTCTTGAAAAAGTACATTTTTTTGGAGTGTATTCCCGAGAGAATGTGAAGAAATAAAAAAAGCCTCCGGTGAATATTCATCGGAGGCTTTTTTTATATGTCTTATATCTATTGTCCGAGAACGTCTGTAATCATATTAGAGTTCGCATCAGCAATGGATTCACAGCCAGAGAGAACCATGGCTGATTTAAGCTGGCCAGTGAGCTGCTGGATGTATTTGGCAGCGCCTTCTTCAAGGCCGCCCACCGTCGCAATAGAGAACGGACGGCCGATCATAACGGCGTCTGCTCCGAGTGCTATCATTTTGAGGACATCTACGCCGGTGCGGATACCACCGTCAACGAGTACGGCAATTTCACCATTAACGGCTTCTGCAATAGCTGGAAGAACATGTGCGGTACCCGGAGTATGATCGAGTACACGGCCGCCGTGGTTAGATACGACGATGCCTGCTGCACCTGCTTCTACTGCTGCCAGAGCATCTTCCTCGGTCATAATGCCTTTAAGAAGAACCTGACCCGGAATACGTTCGATAAGAGCCTTCAAACGTTCTACACCGCGTGGGGCAACAGGGCGTCCCATCTTTGCAAGGGTGATAAGGCCGATTGCGTCAATATCGATGCCGAATGTAGTACAGCCGGTAGCTGCGGCTTTTTCAATTTTTTCGAAGAATTCGTCGCCTTCCCAAGGTTTGATGAACGGAATAGCTTTACCGTTTACCGCCTTGATAGCATCAAATCCAGCTTCAGAGATAAATGGTGGAACACCATCTCCTGTACAGCCTACAATGCCGTTTGCATCACATGCTTTAACCTTGGACATAATGTAGTCTTCTTCAGAGACCTTGCCGCCCATGTTGAAGGATACGCCGCCAATTGGTGCTGCAAACACAGGGATAGAGAGGTCGTATCCGAGGACTTTTGTGCTTGGATCCGGTTCAGAAACATCATGGATAGTACGCATACGCAGTTTATAGTCTGCTAATGCTTCAACATTGCTTTTAAAAGAGGCTGCGGTGCCAAGACCGCCCATTCCCGGAACTTCGCCTGCGCAGGCGCGTCCGTCACATTCTTTACAGACTCTGCAAAAGCCTTTCATGCGTTCTCGAGCTTCTTTACGAACTTCTTGCATAACATTTCCTTGCTAGGTGGTTGTGGTTTATTTTTGAGCCGCGACGAGCGGAGAGAATCCGCCTGCGGTTGTTTATTTTGTAGTAAAAAGCAGGTTGTGTACTTGTTCCAAGTGTACATGCATACATTTGGTCGCCAGAGCTGCGTCACCGGCGGCAATGGCGTTGAAAATTTCTTTGTGCATGGTGCATGACTGCGTGATACGTTCCGGAGTCTGAAGCGGCGCCTGCCGTGTTTCTTCCAACGCGGTGCTGGCATTAAATAACGCCTGTACAAAAAGTGGATTACCGGAAGCCTGAGCAATGGCAGAATGAAAGCGAATGTCTTTTTCCCAAGGGCTTCCATCAGGCGGTTCCAGTGTATTCTCTTTCATTATAGTTGCAATATTTTTAAGTTGATCCGGTGTTGCATTCCGCGCCGCTAATCCTGCCATAGCAGGTTCAATAGTCCGACGAAACTCCATGATTTGCAGAAGATATATGCGCTGCGTTGTAAGAGCTTCTGCCAGTGGTTCAACGATATCTCCTGTGTTGACAATAAAAGTGCCGTTGCCGCGTCGACTTTCAACAATGCCCTTTTCCTGAAGAGAGCGGATTGCTTCGCGAATGGAACTACGCGAAACTTGGAACCTCGTTGCTAAATCACGTTCCGGTGGGAGCTTGTCTCCAACGGTAAGAGTCCCGCTATGTAGCATCTCCTGAATTCGTAATACAACCTGTTCGTATATTTTTAGCTGCTCATTGAGGTGAGCGGATGATGTCTTATGCATGTAAGTCCTCGTGGTCTGACCAATCTCTTTGGTCTGACCAATAGCATAATGAAAATTGGTTTTGAAGAATTTTATTGCTAAAAAAGGCCCCTGAATAATTCAGGGGCCTTGAGTATTCGGTATGTTTTTTGGGCGGCAATGCCGCTGAGCATTAGCCTACGAGATTCTGCTATCTTTCGTTTTCATGAATGGTGCTCAGGTGATTTTTGTATGCCCTAAACACATCTGCTCTGTTAATAAGCCCGAGAATTTCGTTTTGTTTGTCTTCCTGTACAACAGGAATTTGGCCAAGGTCGGAATCTACAAATTTAACAAGTGCTGTGTAGAGATCATCATCTTCCTGCAGTGTTACACTTTGACGGGCAAGATCACCTACAACAACGAGGTCAAACAGGCTCTCTTCGTAAAGGATATTACGAACATCGTTGATAGACAGAATTCCTGTAATTTCGCCGGCAATATTTTTGACAGGGAAAAAGAATTCGTTTGTTCCAGTAATGATATTCGTAAGTGCTTTCAGTGTGATAGATTCTTCGAGAATAGTTACACGCCCACGCTGGTAGACCTCTTTTACCTGTAAGTTTTCAAGAATGTTTACAGTAGAATCTACAATGTGAGCCGGAGATTCAAATTTGTTCTCAACCTGATTTTCGTAGAGAGATACTTTGCGGCTGATAACAACACAGAAGGCACCGGAAAGCATAAGTGGAGCGAGTAGGCCATAGCCTTTTGAAAGCTCACATACCATAATCAGCGGGCCGATCGGAGCGTTTGCAACTCCTGCAAAGAAGGTAGCCATACCGACAAGCACATAGCTTCCCGGGTGGCTGACAATATGCGGATAGAAACTGTTTGCGGTAAAACCGACCACACCGCCTGTCATTCCACCTACAAAAAGAGCAGGTGCAAACATACCGCCGCTGAGACCGGAGCCAAGAGTGAGTGATGTCGCCAGCGTTTTACCAAAGAGCAATACCAGCATGGTGATTACCGGCAAATTGCCGTTAATGGCCTGCTCTAAGCCATGGTGACCGCTTGAGAGTACTTCCGGGTAGAACATGCCGTAAATGCCCATGATAAGGCCACCTGCGACCATTGCCCACATAATGCCAAGACGCTGACGGATTTTTTCAAAGACAGAGTACTTGAGGAAATGGAAGGTGCGGACATAAAACCAACCTGAAAGGGCACATGCGACAGAAAGAATTGCGTAGAATAAAAGTTCACGCACGTCATTGAAGTGAAACTCTGGAATTTCAAACATCGGTTTAGAACCAAATGCGATAAAGAACAGAGAATAAGCCACTACTGAAGAGGTTACCGCAGAAACGATTGCTTCTGATTCAAAATCTTCTTTATAGATAACTTCAATTGCTGTCATCGCACCACCGAGCGGAGCAAGGAAGATTGCGCCGAGGCCGCCTGCAGCACCTGTAAGCATTAAGATGCGGCGTTCTTTGGTAGAAAGACCGAACTTGTGGGAAAACCAGCAGCCAAGACCGGCACCAAGCTGGGAAACCGGCCCTTCCTGACCTGCGGAACCGCCTGCGGCAATGGTCAGAATAGAGGTAATCCCCTTTATGATAGGTGCTTTGGGTTTAATTTCACCTTTGTTCTGGTGAAAGGCCTTGATCATGGCATCCGTGCCGTCTGTTACGCCGTGAATGGAATCCGGAAGAAATTTGTCTACGAGGAAACCGGTAATAAAAGCGACAGTAACCAGAGCTACGGGAATTACCCACGGACGATATTCGCCGTTACTTCCATGTGCAGAAAGTCCGGCGAGATGGTTCTGAATAAAGTCTTGAGAAGAATCGAGCCCAAAACGGAATAAAATTGCAACTAAACCAGCAAAAATACCAACCAATATACCAAGTACAAGCATACGGACATATGTAACGTTTTGGTATACACGAAGGTATTCTTGCCAAACTCTTTTAAAGGGACCGAGCATCGGGCGCTCCAAGTTGTAGATTAATGCTACAGATGTGCTTCGGGTGTATCGAGCAGCTGTCGTGCGAGCGAAACATCGCTGGTAATTTGTTCGATGAGTTCATCCAGTCCACTAAACTTTTTCTCATCGCGTATGCGCGCAACAAAGTTTAGACGCAGTTCCCATCCATAGATGTCTGCGTCAAAGTCTAGAATAAATGTTTCAACGCTGATTTCATCATTACCAAAGGTTGGGTTACAGCCGATATTGGTTACAGCCTGATATACGTTACCGTCTAACTCTGCCCACGTGGCGTACACACCCGGTTTCGGGTACAGTTCATCTCGAACACGCATGTTTGCAGTCGGAAAGCCGAGAAGTTTTCCACCACGGTCCATTCCGTGAATAACCGTACCGCGTATGATGTAAAAGCGATCCATAAGAGGCTTTACATCCCATACCTTACCTGCCTTGATCAGATCGCGTATGCGTGTGGAGCTGACGATAGCGTCATCAATCATCACAGGGTCAAGACGTTCAGTGTTATACCCGAATTTTTTACCTAATGCGGAGAGCAGCTCAAAATTTCCCTTGCGGCCTTTGCCGAAAGCGTAATCGTAGCCTACAACAAGCTCTTTCATGTTAAGCTTATCGACGAGAATTGTTTTTACAAACTCTTCAGGCTCCAGTGCTGCCAGGTCTCGCGTAAATTCAAGTAATAGCACAAGGTCTACACCGAGTTTTTCCAACAGGTCTAATTTTTTATCGTAGTCAGTAATTAGAGCAGGGGCATGCGAGCCGGCAAGAACCTTGAGAGGGTGCGGGCAAAAGGTAACAACGACACTGGGTACACCCATAGACGCCGCTTTTTCTTTAGTGCGGTTAAGTAACTTCCTGTGACCGTTGTGCACACCATCGAAGTTTCCGATAGTAACGCAACAACCTTTGGAAAGATCTAATGAAATTTCCTGTATGCTTCGTGCTATTAGCATGGGTACCCCAGCAGCATGTGTTATTTCGTATGAATCTTTTCGCGCACAGGCAGCCTGTTGCGCGAAGGCGATTATTGTTACAGCAAAAGGTGTAGCGCTTCAAGTGGCAGATGATCTTTGAATTCGTTTTGTCTGTTGTCTTGTTCTATAAAATTCTTCTTTTAAAATTAGAATGTTGAAGGTTAAAATCAAGCGCATTTTTCTTTGTTATCGAGTGATAGCTATCATTTTTTATTCTTTTTTATTAAAAAAAAGCTTGCAAGGTTTTCATATTGTCGATAAACACCACTCCTCGAAGCGTAACAAAAAGCTTCGCGAAAACGTGCCGAGGTGGTGGAATTGGTAGACACGCTAGGTTCAGGGTCTAGTGGATGTATTTCCGTGAGAGTTCGAGTCTCTCCCCCGGCACCATCGAATATAAAAGCTCTTAATTCAAAAGAATTAAGAGCTTTTTTTTATGCAAATTTCAGAGTTATCAACAAGAAATTTGTTATGACTCGATGTTGGAACAGTGCGCGCGATTGTCATTACAGCAGTTCTTTCTTGGGGGTAACGTTTTTTTCTATGATATTCTGTTTTGATTGATTTTTATTCTTTATCTTTTTTGTGCCTGACAGCATGCGGTTGCATGAGTAGATCTCTTTAAGAGATGCAAGTTGGAAGCAATACTGCAAGATTATATTTTGTAATTTCATTGTTAACAGTAAAAGCCACACAAGCTACAATGATGATCTGAGATTTTGGTTTTTAAATGGAGCCGAGAAAATGCTTAAAAGAATTCTAGTAGGTTGGTTTGGCTTTATATTAGCCTATAGAGGGGGGTACATAGCTCTCTATGGGCATTATACTTGGAATCCTCGAAGTCTAGCTGATACAAAATTGATGGGGATTCCTATCTGTGTTGTCGGCCTTTGCATGATTCTATATGCAGTTGCCCCAAATCTCGCTCTTAAACTAAAAGACAAAATATTTAAGAGGCAGGAATAGTTTAGTATTTTTGCTGTCGTTCCCATCGTCAAATTGATCGTCTTCATCGATCTGTATTGCTTTGGGTTTTCTAGTCCATTGTGGGTGTTTATATGATCTAACAATCCGGTATGTGATAGATTTAGTAATAATAAAAAGGCCTGTCGTAATCTACGACAGGCCTTTTTATTATTATCGTTTCAGAAAGATTTTCTAACTAGCGTTCACTTAGCGCTAATTTAACACCAAGTCCTACAAGAACGCTTCCAAGCACTCGATCAAGCCAGACGCGCAATTTCTGACTTGATCGTAATTGGGTGGTCAGTCGGTCACCGATAAAAATAAGAGGTGGCTCTACAAGTGCTGCAGTGGCAATAAGCAGAGTTCCGTGCAGAAGTAGTTGCATCCAGACTGGTCCTGCCCCGTCAACAATAAATTGAGGAAGAAAAGCAATAAAAAATGTGGCGACCTTGGGATTAAGCAGGTCGATCAAAATTCCCTGACGGTAAATTGAAAAAATATTTTCTGCTATTCCATCATTGTCAATCTGAAATCCTGTACCTTTTGAGCGTAACGCATTGAAACCAAGCCAGAGCAAATAAGCAGCCCCAACCCATTTAATAACGGCGAAAGCGTTGGCTGAGGCCATTACAATGGCTGATACTCCAAGGGCAGCAAGAAGCACATGGCCAAATGCTCCCGTCCAGATTCCAACCATTGCTGCAACTCCGGCTTTTTTCCCGCCTTTAACTGTCTGGCTGAGAATAAAGGCAAAATCAGGACCTGGAGAAATATTTAAAAGTAATGCGGCTGCAAAAAATGATGACCAATGTGTAATGTCGTAGGTAAGCATATCGTTCTTTGAGGGTAAAGGTTATCGAAGGCTGCATTTCTAATTTAATAAATACAGTAAGTTGGTGGAATTAGATATACGGGTCGAAAACCAGGTATGCAGCTACATTTTGTTGCCATTCAAATAGAATGTATAGTGGTATTACTTAGTACTACTTCTTGCTCTTGATTTCGTCAATGTAAACAATGTTCGTTTATCTACTCGTGTGATTTATAAACAAAAAAAATGGTGAAGTTAAAAACTTCACCATTTTTATTTTATGAAAGGTTCTTAAGCTGCCGGTGGCTTGTCGAAGCCACGCCAGAAGCGTTCATACCCATGAGGTTACACTGCGTTATCGACAGCTTGGTTAGGTGTCTGAGCAGTATCCTTTACTGGATCAAGTAGTTTTACTTTTTCTTTTAAAATAGCAATCTGTGCTTTAGTAGCCTTTGGTGCACGCGGGTTGATTGCTTTCGCAGGGTTGATGTATTTGCCGTTCTTTTTCATACGAAAATCCAGGTGAGGTCCTGTTGCAAGCCCTGTAGCGCCGACATAGGCGATAGTTTGACCTTGCTTAACCTTTTTTCCCACTCTAAGCCCCTTAGCAAAGCGGCTTAGATGTAAGTAGCCAGATTCATACCCATTGCTGTGGCGAATTTTTACATACTTACCAGCGGCCTTGCTGCGTGCGATTTTAATAACCTTACCATTGCCGATCGCAGAAACAGGGGTTCCGCGAGGAGCTGCGTAGTCAATGCCATTATGCGGGCGGTAGGTTTTGAGGACAGGATGCAGGCGGTGTTTACTGAATTTTGAAGAGATACGGGAAAACTTGAGCGGTGCTTTTAAAAATGCGCGGCGCAGGTTTTTGCCTTCCGCAGTGTAGTACTGCGTAAAGCCGTCTTTATCCTTCATGTAGTAGCCTTCATGAGTATTGCCCTGATTCACAAAACGGGCAGCAAGTATCTTACCGTAGCCTTGGAATTTTCCTTCGCGGAATCGTTTTTCAACAACAACAGTGAAATTGTCATTTTTACGAATATCGCGAATAAAGTCGATTTCCCAACCGAAGATGTCACCAATGCGTGCGGCCAGTGCGGCTTTTTCTCCAGCGTTAGCTATTGCTTCGTAGAGATTGGAGTTAATCACGCCATGAATACGTTCGGTGGTGATGTCGTATTTGATATCCTTGCATTTAGCTACGAAGCCGTCGTCTGATTTGGTGACGGAAAGGCATTGATCATTATCGATTTCGTATTCAAATTGTGTGAAGTCTCCATCGATGGTTGTGACCCTGAAAGGACGCCCCCGACGGATTTTTGTGAGGCGGAATGTTTTCTTTGTTGTGGATGCAAGTTCATACACTTCCGCTTTAGTGAGCCATTTGTTTAAAAGCGTGGAGGCTGTCTCACCTTTTCCAATTTTTCCACTGAACACTTTTACAACAGGCTGTGGATCTGGTTCGGGTTCGGTTGAAGATTGAATCTGGTGTGTCGCTGAAGCAATGAGTGCTTTTGGTGATGCGTTAGAGGTAGCGACAGAAGTGGTGCTTTTTGTTTCGTTCTGGGCAGTCTGTGTGCTTTGCGACGGTGTTAATGATACATACGCTGTAAAAGCAACTAAAATTGCTGTAACAATAGCCAGAGAGACTCTTTTCTTGTTTATTTTCTGCTGAATATACATAAGACCCTTACAAACGTTCTTAAGTTGTTACCACATTCCATATTGTACACGGACTAATAAAGATCATCTGAAAAGGGTTTTCGTCAAGGGATTAGAAGTAACTACTACTAGTAATGGTGAAGTATTTTTTTATTTATAATGAGTTTGAGAGGCTATCTAATAAAAAAATATTTAATTTGGTAATGCCACACCTACAGTGGAAATCATAAATGGTGTTAACACCGTACGGCAACAACAATAAAGGTTGCTGCCGCGGGTGAGATTGCTTTATTTTTTGTCAGAATAGTATGTCTGTAGCGGCTGTGCTATGGCTTCAGGCCATGTTCGCAAACTTTGGACAGTAGCGTTGTAAGAGTTTTTTGCTCTTCCGCGGTCAGTGGAGCGAGCATTTCTTGCATTGTTTCTCGTAATGATGAGCGGAGGTCACCTTTTATCCAGTTCGCTTTATCTGTGGCTGACACGAGCTTTTGTCTTCGATTCTTAGGGTTTACTTTCCGTGTAACAAAACCCTTAATCTCCAATTGTTCCACAGCGCGTGCTGTGGCTGCGGGATCAATAAAAAGCGCTTTAGACAGAGCGTCCTGCGTCATTGGTTCTTTATTGTGCAAAATTTCTATTAAAAATGGCACCTGACCAAATGTTATACCATATTGGGATACTTTTTCTTTAGCTTTTGCGGCTTGCATGCGATGAGTCATCGCTACTGCATATCCCAATGGAATCGGTTCCTCTGAAAAGCGTTTCATAGCCCCTCTGTTTCTTTAATAGTAAAAGCGCATTATTGTATTAATTGTTGACGTGTCAATAAAATTAAAATGTTGTCGTGTCAATAATACAGAAAGCATTTTTTATTACTCTTTAGTTCAATTGAATCCTTGACGCATAGTGTGCCTGCCCCTACTTTCAACCCGTTATGTTGCTATATTTACATGTTCCCTTTTGCCGCAGTAAATGCGGGTACTGTGCGTTCCATTCCCAAGTTCCGGATGCGAACGCTATGCAAGTGTATCTAGATGCATTGATGCGAGAAATTGCCCTTTGGGGCGACAGGCTTGGCAATGTAGCAGTAGAAACCATCTTTTTTGGTGGCGGTACGCCGTCCATGCTTCCTTCCAAATCTATTGATGCTGTTCTTAACAGACTTGCCAAGAGTTTTGCCATCAGCAACGGGGCAGAAATCAGCATGGAGGCAAATCCCGAATCTGCCGCGCGTGACACCTTTCTTCAGGATGTTCGACGTTCCGGTATTAACCGGTTGAGTCTTGGAATCCAAAGCTTAAACAGAGAATTGCTGCATACATTAGGACGACCGCATTCAGCAAAACAGGCGATCGCTGCAATTGAACTCGCACGTCAGAGCGGGTTTAATAATATTAATGTAGATTTTATTTGGGGATTACCGGGCCAACGACTCAAGCATTGGCTTGAAGAACTGAAAGAGATTGTGAAGTTGGGGCCGGATCATCTTTCTTGTTATAGCCTGACAATTGAAGAGAATACGCCGTTTGAAGTTGCGTATGATGATGGAAAGTTAGAGTTACCTTCTGATGATGATCAGGGAAAAATGTTTTTGTACGGCTCAGACTTTCTGGAACTTCAAGGCTACACCCACTACGAGATTTCTAATTTTGCCCGTATGGGCTTTCAGTGCCGCCATAATCTTGGGTACTGGGAAGGCGTTGACTATTTGGGGCTCGGGCCTTCAGCTGTATCGACAATAAATAGTCGTCGCTGGAGCAATCCTAAAGACCTTGCAGGATACGCAAGGCAGACCACACAAGGGCAGCTTGGTGATAATGCTGAGACTCTGACACCGCATGAACGCATGCAGGAGCTTATTATGCTCCGTCTGCGAACTGCACGTGGGTTGCGTTTTGCGGCATACAAAGAGCTCACCGGAAGAGTTTTTATGGAAGATTTCCGGCCTATGATTACAGCACTGCATCAGCATGGCTTAGTCAAAATTCGTAATGGGTATCTGAACCTTACGAAGCGTGGCATGCTGGTCTCTAATACCATTATAGAGAACCTCTTTGACGCGATGGACCGACTCTAGATTTTGAAGTGTTGACTTTTTAGATGATAGCATTACTCTATGACCTCAGCCTGAAACATCGGGCATTACATGAGGGGATGGGGTTCAATGAAAAAATATTTGGTACTGGCGGCGGTAGCTGCCTTTGCTTTTGTTTTGCTTCCGGATGCAGCATATGCATGGGGACCGGGGGTACATATTTCAATAGCCGAATGGCTCCTTTCCAACCTGACTCTTCTACCTGCACCTGTCGCGCATACTATTGCTTTACACAAAGACGCCTTTAAATACGGCGCACTCTCTGCGGATATCTTTATTGGAAAAGGAAGCACTGTCGTTCCCGGACATAGTCATAACTGGGAAACAGGCTTTACTCTTTTAAAAAATGTTCAAAGTCCTAAGCTTCGTTCATATGCCTATGGCTATCTTTCGCATCTCGCAGCAGATGTTGTAGCGCATAACAATTACGTTCCAAGCCTCATGTCAGGAGCACCAACTTCCGGCAAGCTCGGCCACGTGTACATCGAGGCACAAGCAGACCGCATGGTACGTTGGAACAGCAACAGTGTCCGCGGACTTTTTAAGATTTCTTGTACAGATCATGACTGCGAATTACTTGCAGCCACAAATAAAAACAGAAGCGGGTTTGCCATCCGTAAGCAAGTGTTCCGCAGCAGCGTTGCACTCTGTGGTGCATATCCGTGGAAAAGTTCTCTTAAGCTTCTCCATCATACCATGCCTGGCGCAGCAGACAAAAAATATCTGCGTTCCATGATTGATGCCAGTGCACAATCCGTGGTCAATATTTTGTCAATGCGCGATAAGTCCGCCGTCGTAGGCGTTGACCCTATCGGTGCATCCGCGTTGGCAGACTCAAAAGGGCTTTGTGCGGGAACTCCAATTTTGCCTAAGCGAAACCCTTTTCCGCTCGTTTTTCCGCTTGATAAGCGTGTTTCAACACTGCCTAAGTTGCAGGTTTCACATCGTATCGTACTTTAGTTGTTTTAATTAGTTAGTTTTTGACGGGGCCGTAATGCTGCCCCATGTATTTTATTGATGTTAATAATAAAAAGGCTGTCTCTCGAATGAGGGACAGCCTTTTGTTATTTTTTAAACGGTAGTGGAGCATAAGCCGTGAGGTTAGGAACGTAGCGGACTAAGTTCACAAGTAACAACTTTAAGATATTCGTAAGAAGCTTTTTTTCAAAAGTGGGCTTAAGCCGTCGGAGGCACAAAATATCAAAGCAAGTGCCGCAGATCCCCTGAAGGCTGAATGTCCTCGTGTTAGCGAATATACGTTGGGATATTCATAAAGACTTCTCGCGTAAAGGTGGTCATTTTTTCCATAATCCACGGGAATGCTATGAGAAGCGATATGAAGATAGCGATAATTTTCGGTACAAAGGTCAGGGTTTGCTCCTGCACCTGTGTTGCCGCCTGAATGATGGATACGATCAGACCGACAATCAGACCTACAAGGAGCATAGGCAGCGAGATCATGAGTGTGAGCTCGATTGCTTTACGGGCATAGCCGATAACGAATTCGGGTGTCATGTTTCATATCCTCACAATAGGAAGCTGTTAACGAGAGAGCCGGTGAGCAGGCTCCAGCCGTCTACCAGAACGAAAAGAAGCAGTTTAAACGGCATGGAAACCATCATCGGCGGCAGCATCATCATACCCATTGCAAGCAGAATACTCGAGACGACCATGTCGATTATGAGGAATGGTACATAGATGAGGAAGCCGATAGTAAAGCCGGTTTTGAGTTCACTGATGACGTAGGCTGCTGCCAGCATCATGGTTGGAACTTCAGCCTTTGTTTTTGGTCGTTCCATTTTGCTGATGGAATAGAACAAAGAGAGATCTTTTTCGCGTGTATGCTTAAACATAAACTCTCTAAGTGGCTGTTGTGCCACATCCAGAGCCTGTGTGAAGCCTATTTCTTCGTTAAGGTAGGGTTGCAGAGCATTGTCGTTAATTGCAACGCCGACAGGGCGCATAATGATGAATGTCATAAAAATAGCGAGGCTGGCCAAAACCTGAGAAGGTGGCAGCTGCTGTGTTCCTAATGCCTGACGCAAAAAGGAAAAGACAATGATGATGCGGGTGAAGCTGGTTACTGTCAGCATGATGGCTGGTGCCAGTGACAGAATAGTGAGCAGGAACAGGATTTCTAACAGAACGGAGACGTTCTCCGGTTCTGACTGGCCTGCACCTAATGCCAGCGAGAGGGATGGTACTGCAAGGTCCCGCGCAGCAAATGCTACAGCGGGAACCAGCAGTATGAAAGCACTAAGAGTCAGAATCCGTGTCGCGGAGCTGGCCCATAATTTTTTTAAATTCTTTTGTGTCAGAGGAGTCGCTAGAGTCATCTTCCGTTTCCGTTTCAGATAAAAGGTTTATCTGGTGGTCTGTAACCCCCAGTAATAGCCTTTTATTCAAGAAGCGTACCACGACTAGTTGCTTTTTAGGCGCAAGATGGAATCTTTCTTCGATATCGAGAGTGAGTTTGCCACATTTTTTACCTCTAAGGCCCTTATTCATACCGACTTTCTTAACAAACCAGAGCAGTCCGTATAGTCCACCTAAAAGTAGTAGCAGAATGCCGATAGCCTGAATATAGCTTCCCCAACCGACCACCTCAGGGACAGCGGGTGACGTTCCGTTGACGATTTCAGCGGAAGAGTCGATAGCCGCGTGGGCTGCTGTCACTAAAATGTTATGCAAGTTGTTTCACCCTTTCGATTGGGCTGATGATATCGGTCAAGCGTACCCCGAATTTTTCGTTGATAACAACAGCTTCACCACGGGCTACCAGCTTGCCATTAACAAAGATTTCAAGAGGTTCACCTGCGAGCTTGTTCAGTTCAACAACGGAGCCTTGACCAAGCTGAAGCAGTTCGTTGATGAGCAGGCGTGTGCGACCCAGTTCTGCGGAAACATCAAGAGGGATGTCGAGAATAAAGTCGAGTTCGTGTTTGCCGGATTCTGGACGGATGGCTTTTGCATCCTCTGTCAAATCCTTGAACTCTGCTTCATGAGCCTTACTGGAGAGTACGCTCTGTTCTTTTTCTTTTTGAACTATTTCTTGTTCTTCACTGGCAAGAGCTGCTGCCCATTCTTCTGCCAGCGCTTCGTTCTGACTCATATTTTGAGAGGTGCCGCCACCGATTGAGTCATCATCCTGCTCTTCAAGAGCTGCAGCCCACTGTTCAGCCAGTAAATCCTGGTTCACATCTTCAGACATAGTAACCTTCCTTATCTGAAAGAGAATAATAGCTAGTTAAATTACTGGATAACCAGTTCTGTAAAATACACACGTACAACTTTAGAGCTGCCAATGATCTGGTTGAGACGTGTCACCAGTTCATTTTTAAGCAGGATTTTGCTCTCAAGCGAAGCAAGATCTGCGTATGACTTGCTGGAAAGAAGCAGAATGACTGCATCGCGCACCTTAGCGCTTGCGCTTTCCAGAACCTGTGCAGCTTCCGGACTGGCAACTTCTACATCAAGAGTAAGCTTAATGTAGCGTCGCCCGAGCGGGTCAGAGAGGTTTACAAGGAAACTTGGCAGGGTGACCACTTGCGAATCAGAAGGGTCAACTTCTTCAAGCTGGACATCCTGAGGCTCTGCCGTTTCGGTAGATTTTTGGAAGTACGTTGTGTACGCGAAGTACCCGCCGCCTCCAAGAAGCAGAAGGATCAAAAGCATGATGATCCATTTCATCTTTCCGCTTTTTTTCTTTGTTTCTTTTCCTTCTTCAATCACGATACAGCTCCTTTGCAGTTTCTTGCAGCAATCTCTTATAGATAGCGTCCAAGACGCTGGGTTGTTTTAATCAGAATTTCTACTCGTCTATTTTGTGCTCGTCCGTACTCTGTTGCGTTGGACTCTAGGGGCTTGTCAGCGCCGTATCCGCTTATGGAAAAGCGTTCCGGTTTTAGCCCCTGTGCCAAAAAGTATTCAAGTACAGCCATCGCCCTTTTTCCGGAAAGCGGATAGTTGGCAGCAATATTGCGGCCTGTATTATCTGCGTGACCGGAAATGTTCGTATCTGCTGATGTGTATTGCAGCATCAGCACCACTTGTGAGAGCAGTTTTTTTGCAGAAGGTGTCAGCTGGTAACTGCCCGGTTTAAAAACAAGATCGTTTGTCAGGGCAATTGCAAGACCTTCCGGCTTTTGCAGGATGCGTAAGTTACGATCCAGCGTGCTCATATCAATATCCGGCGGTAGAACGTCCTCCGGAAATAACAAGTCCTTAATTCTATCTCTCTGCTCAAAGGCAGATTTTGGATCGGAAACAAGTTCCAGAATAAGTTTGATGCGTTGTGGTACTCGTCCGGAGCCGTGGTAGTTGATAACTCCCAGACCGCGTTCAAACGGGTTCATCTGCACAAGCAGGGTCTTATCCATTGAAGACATACTGAGGATGAGTACGAAGAATGTAAGTAACAGTGTCACAAGGTCAGAAAAGGTCACCAGCCATGCGGGGACGCCTTCTGGTTCTTCTTGCTTTTTTTTACGTGCCATTCCTTATACTCCGTCCTGCGTTGAATCTGATGCGCTGGAGAGTTTGTCGTTTCCGTCGCTTACGCTGAGGTCAAATTTGAAGTCTTTAAACTCAAATTGCTTTTGCTTTTTAGGCGCTTCACGGGTGAGTTCTTCCAGCTTTTCGATCCATTGCATATTGCGTTTGTCCAACACAATATCTACACGTCTGTTTTTCTTTCTACCTTTTGGTGTGTTGTCACTCCAGCGTGGATGATAATTGGCAAAAGCCTCTACCATCATGTGTTCTGTAGGGATTCCACGTTGTTTAAGGTAGCTGTAGACGCTCATAACACGTGTAAATGAGAGATTCCATGTTGGTGAAAGTTCTGCATCACGCGTAAAGGACACTTCATAGTCTTTACCGGCTTCATCGCGCAAGGCGGATGTATGTCCGGCAAGAAGCAGCGGGTGCTTAATTCGCAGCATCCAAGGTAGAATGCGGTTTAGTAGTACGATACCTCTACTGCTTAATTGTGTTGTCCCCGGTTGAAAAAGAACATCTTCACTGATGGAGAAAATTTGAACAAACTGGTTTTCCTGAAAGTTCAAGTCCTCATTATCATCTTCCCATAGAAGGTCTTTCAAAGGAGAAAGATCATCCGTTTTCATTTCCATGGGACCAGGGTCAACAATGCGTTGAGATTCTTTCTGTGTGGCAGGGTTCAGGTTACCACTACCTTCACCAAACGCACCGGTAACGGAAGTGAGTACGATCAGCTTGCGTCTCTCATCCGTGACCGCCATACTTACAAGTAATACAAAGAAGGTAAGCATGAGGGTCATCATGTCTGAAAATGTGATGAGCCAGGAAGAGCCGCCGCCTTCTTCTTGTTTTTTTTTACGCTTAGCCATTACGTACTCCCGTTACCATGAAGTATGGGAGATGCTACGCAGCATCACTACGGTCACTAATTGCCTGAAAACAAGAAAGCTTTTCTTGAATAATACGCGGGTTTTCACCACGTGAAATAGCAAGGACGCCTTCGAGCTGCATTTCTTTAATTCGAATTTCTGAGTTACTACGGGACTTAAGCTTGCCTGCCATAGGAATAAACACAAGGTTAGCAAGACATGCACCGTAAAAGGTAGTGATAAGCGCAACCGCCATAGCAGGGCCGATGGAGCTTGGGTCGCTCATGGTCTGCAGCATCTGAACAAGACCGATAACGGTACCGATCATACCCAGTGCCGGTGCGTATTCACCGAATGATTTAAGAATATCCTGCCCGTCGCTATGGCGGGCTTCTGTATTGGCAATTTCAGATTCCAGAATTTCCTGAATAGCCTGTGGCTCCAGACCGTCAACAGTCAACTGCAGACCCTTTTTAAGGTACGGATCATCAATGCCGCTGATGATCGGTTCAAGAGAAAGGATTCCCTCTCTACGTGCCCGGTCAGCATAGTCCTTAAACTGATCAATGGTTTCCTGCTGGGACAAGTCCTGAGCAAAGAGCGTTTTTTTGAAAACACTCATTACTGAAACAACGCTTTTAAGCGGATAGTTTACAAGAGTTGCACCAATAGTCCCGCCAAGAACAATGAGTAATGACGGCACGGACACAAAGATAAGAAGACTGCCACCCATCATGATAGCAGAAAGTACCAGACCGAAGGAAATTACAATCCCGAGAACTGTTGCCAAATCCATAGAATGCTCTTTTTTCGCGTGTTAGTAAGGACGCGGGCCGAAAATTTCTGTTCCTATACGTACAAATGTGGCGCCTTCTTCAATTGCCTGCACGTAATCCTGTGTCATTCCCATTGAGAGGTGTTCCATTGGAATACCAATACGGGTCACAAGTTCATCGCGCAGTATGCGCAAATTGCTGAAGAAAGGACGAGCCTCCTCTGCAACACAAGATGCCGGTGGCATTCCCATTAATCCGCAGATACGCAGTTGCGGGAATGCTGCAACCTGTTCAGCAAGTTCAAACAATCCGTCTTTATCAACACCGGATTTTTGTGCTTCATCACCAATGTTAACCTGAAGCAGAATGTCCTGAACTTTTCTTTCACCGTCCAAACCGGAAACGGGAAGCATCTGCATGCGGTTTTGCAGTTTTTGTGCCAAGGCTAATCTGTCGATGGAGTGAATAAGGGTAAACCTTCCTGCGACATCTTTCGCTTTTTTAGATTGCAAGTGGCCGATGAAGTGCCAGTTCACGGTAAGTTCTGCCAGCTCTTCCTGCTTGGAAAGTGCTTCTTGAACATAGTTTTCACCGAAGTCTAACTGTCCATGTTTATTTAGGATTTTTATTGCTTCGGCAGGATGGCGTTTAGATACGGCAATAAGCTTTACGTCTTTTGGGTTGCGTCCTGAGTTACGGGCCGCTTCCGCTACTTTTTCAACGACAGCATCATAACGGGCAATAATTGCAGCGCCGTCAACATGACATTCATTCATAGTTCTCTATCCATTTTTCCGGCGGTTATTACCCCTCACCGGTACAAGTAAGTACGGGGTTTTGACACTCTAATAAAAAAGGCGGCAAAAGCCGCCTGTGTTCGCTGAATGAAGCAGCTAGGAAGATGAAAGACCAAGGAGACGCATAAAGCCAACGTCTTCAGTCCATCCTTCACGTACTTTAACCCACAGTTCAAGGTGAACTTTCTGGCGCAGCATTTCCTGAAGTTCTTTACGAGCTTCAGTGCCAACCTTTTTGAGGTTTTGACCCTGCTTGCCGATAACCATAGATTTATGGCTCTTGCGGGAAACGTAGATAACCGCGTTTACGAATACACGTTCGCCAGTGTCATCCCATTTTTCAATTTCAACAGCGCAGTTGTACGGAAGCTCCTGACGCAGTTCCATGAAAAGCTTTTCTCGTACAACTTCAGCAGCCATAAAGCGTACCGGTACAGTAGAAAGCTGATCTTCTGGGTAGAGTTTATCAGAAACAGGAAGGTGTTTCTTGATGTACTCAAGCATAGGGTCAAGACCGTCTCTACGCATAGCAGAAACCGGAAACACTTCCGCGTTAGGCCAAAGAGCGCTCAGCTTTTCAAGAAGCGGGAGCATCTTAGCTTTGTCGCGGAACTTGTCCACTTTGTTGACAGCAACTACCACAGCACGTTTTTCGTTAAGAATCGCTTCTTTCAACGGTTCGATATCTTTATCGAATGCGCCAGGACGGTCAACGTACAGGGAACCATCCAGAACAACCATAACTACATCCGCACCACTTAGGGTGTGCCATGCAGTCTGCAGTAAAATTTTGTTCATTTTACCACGAAGCTGGTGAATACCAGGAGTATCCATGAAGATAACCTGGGAATCTGGGCTGGACAGGATACCGCTGACCTGATTTCGGGTAGTTTGTGGCTTAGGGGTAACTATAGCTACTTTCTGCCCTAAGTATGCGTTAAGCATAGTGGATTTACCCGCATTAGGAGGTCCCATCATGGCGACCCAACCGCAGCGGTGTTCTGTGTTACTCATATATATATTTCTCCATCAATTTTATGACAAATTAGTTTGCTTAGATGTGTAATAGGACTTTGTATAAAGTCAAGAAGTCATATTTCAGCATACGCGGGTTGGCGCAATACAGCAAATGGAAGATTCTGACAAAGACTGCTGTTGATGAGGGGTAGGGGGAGCAAGACAAGGATGCAGAATCTAGCTAGAATTTCTGCATCCTTGTGTGAGGAGACTCTCAGCCATTTCTGGCAGGAGCGTCTAGACATAGTGGCATGTCGCCAAGATGTCATTTGCCCACAACAAGCGGTAAAACCGCCAGCGGAAGACGTTGTGTGCAGTAACTAACTGTAGCGTTTATTGAGTAGAGCAGCAAATAGTATAACGGTTTCATGTATAAGAAATGACAAATATTATGTTTTAATTTGCTGTAATATTATGATGATAGCTGTAAATTTGCTCTTTTCCTAAAAAAAAGAAATAAAATTAATAATAGCCGACTAGCATCCGCAGATTCTTTCAGTAACGGCTTTGCAGCCGTGTTCATCAGGCATAAACATGGTGCCGTTGATGGCTGTGACAGGACGCATGCCAATAAGCGAATTAAGCATGTAGGCGTAGCGAAAGTTTCCAACGGAGTATGAGCGGACAGAGCATTCGTAGATAGGCAGAATAGATCGCGCAGCTTCAAGTGCAATGGAAGGAAGCCGCATTTTACCGCCGGGTAGACAGAAACGTTCACCGTCCCCGAAAAGAAGTGCGGCTGTTGTGGTTTCAGTTATGAGGTTGTCGCGTGAAAGCAACACTGCGTCATCATAGCCTTTTTGAATGGCTGAACGGCGCTGTAGCCAGTTGTACATATAATTCATCGTCTTGTGGCTCAGGAGAGGGTGTTGGACTCCGTCTGTGACAGTGCATACGCGGTACCGCTTGTCGGGCTGTGGCGTGTATGGAGCGGCAGCAATGATAGGATCGACCATGTCGTTTTCATCAATGAGCGCAAAAATGTTAACACGGGCAAACTGGTTACTGAGTCCGCAACGATCCACGACATTCATGGCAATTTCTGCATAGTCCAGCTGAGGAACAACAAAACCAAGTTTCTCGAGTGAGCTTTCCATCCGGTCCAGATGTTGGTTGAAAAAGCACAAGTTTTTTCCGTTAAAAAGGATGGTCTCAAAGACCCCTGCTCCAAAACGAAAAGACGGAGCCGCTATATTTAGCGTTACTCCGTCATTATAGTATGTACCAGCTTTGTAGTAGGTCATGTCGATAATACCTTTCGAAACTTTTCAGCTTTTGCGACAGTTTCTTCAAATTCTAGCTCCGGAACTGAATCAATCACCAGCCCACTCCCTGAAAAATACCGGAACTTTTGTATTCCATTAGAGTCATGTGTAAACCATCCAGTGCGAATTGCAATACTTGAGTTCATTGTTGTCGTATTTTCAATATGGAGAAAGCTCCCGCAGAACAGATCACGGCTATGAGGTTCTAATTTCTCGATAATTTTCATGGTACGCAGCTTCGGACACCCTGTTATGGAGCCGCCGGGAAATGCATCGAAAAGAAGATCAAGGCATGTTGATTCTTTTTTTAGAGTGCCGCGCACTACTGAGTACATTTGTAACATGTCGTCTACAATGAAAATGTCTTTATGACGTTCAACAGTGACAGAACTATATTCACAATGCGCAGAAATATCGTTGCGGATCAGATCGACAATCATGGAAAGTTCTGCACTCTCTTTTGGCGATTCGCGCAGATCTGTGAGCAGCTGTTCTGAAAATTTGTTAAAGGCAATTGTACCCTTAATCGGTTCGGAGGTGATTATTCCGTCGTTAACACGCAGAAAGCATTCCGGTGAGGTGGAGATGATTTTTACGTCCTCAGTAGTGAACCACGCATAGTATGCAGCAGGATAGTTCTGCCATAAATGCATAAACAGCCCGACAGCGTCACACTCTTTTTTCCCGTCAGTGGAATTGATGACGGAGGTGCTGAAGTTGTCTGGTACGGTCATGGAAAATGAAGATGACAGACAAAGTTGATAGGTGTCACCGCTACGAATGTGCTCAAGAACTGTTTTTACGCCGTTAATATACTCTTTCCGATTCATGGACGGTGTCGGGGGAGAAAATGTGGCGCTTGCCGGAAGGAGGACTGGGCCGTGGGGCGGTGTAGTGCATAAATCTTTTAAGCGTTGGAGCTTGCGGGTGTCCGCAGTTTCCAGAGCGGAACATTCGAGAAGTCCTGTGGAAAGATTTACGGTGATGAGTATTGCATATTGGCGGAAGTGCCCCAGAGGCAGTTCATTCTTTTTATCAGATTCTATGCCGCGTTCTTTTAAGCCGTATGTGTAGGAAAGATACCCGAGAGATTCGTTGCCGGAACCAAAACAGAAGGACTTGATATCCTCTCGTGTTGTTTCTTGTTGAACTATGAGTTCAGAGACTGGATCAATGCCGATTATGCACGTGTTTGCAGATCGGCGAAGAGGGGTGTCTTCTTCGGAAAGTCCTGACAAGAACATATCTGCGTCGAAGAGCGTTGCGAATCCGTTAAATAGTGCAGCAAGTTTTTGTCGCTGCACTTTACCTGCCTCAAGATAGACCGAAAAAGCGCATTGCATGGTGGATGTACCACTCACCCTGTTCCGTTAAAAACGATTCAGGGTGGAACTGAAGCCCCATGACAGGGCGGGTTTGATGTTCAATTATCATAGGAACATTTGTTCCTGACAATGAAGACGTTACTCTCAAATTTTCTCCAATGGAAGAAAGATATAAAGAGTGGTAACGGGCAACTGTGCGAAGTTCTCCGTTTATTTCCAGAAGGTCTGTTTTGCCATGCACGCAGTCGGGAAGCCGGTCAGTTGTACCGCCGAAGTAGTTGTTGATAATCTGCATTCCCATACAAATTCCAAGTACTGGCTTTTCGCTTTCAAATACACCGTTGTACGCATTGTATTCGGCAGGATGGCCGGGGCCGGGGGAAATAACAATCAGATCAGACTGTTCAAACGGGTACGTTAACAATGCAGCTCCGTTTTCGCCGTACGGAATTATGTCTGGTGCAAAGGTGGTTGCCATAACCAGAAGATGTTCCAAGTTTCGGGTGAAGCTGTCGTTGTTGTCTATTAGTACAATGCGCACTGAACGTTCCTGTTACAAGTCCTGCTCAATCCAGATAAGGGCAGCCTGTCTGCCGGTAACTTTGTCTCTGCGATATGAATAAAATTCGTCTTCAAGCGTTTTGGTGCAAAGGTCAAGGCTGAAAATCTGGTCTTGTGGGATTCCTGCAAGGTGAAGCTGGTGTCTGGTGAGCTGCCACAGATTCATTGTGCTGGTTTCTTTGCAGAACCAGTCTACCCACTCGACACCCCATTCATTATCAAAGTTAATAAACTGAGCTTCAGACGGTCCCAGACTCGGGCCACGGACTGCCAAAATATCGACAGGTGAAATGCCATACTTTTCGCAAAAATTGCGTACTCCGGAAACGGGAAATGCGATACGGTTTCCACGCCATCCTACATGGAGCGCTGCAATGTATTTGCCGCTCTTATGTGTAAGGAGAATTGGCTGACAGTCTGCTGTCTTAATGACAAGTGCTTTGGAAATTCTGTCAGTTGCGCTGCCATCTGCTTTAAGTGTTGAAGCTTCTCCGACGGGAGTTTCCGGCGGGTCAAATACAAGCGTATCGTCATGCACCTGCTTCAATTCACACCATGACTGGATTCCCAGTTCTTTTTGCAGGCGTATACGGTTGTATACAACATGTTTGGGATTATCCCCCACATCCAAAGAGATATTACTGCTCATGAACGCGCCAGTGCTTTCTCCGCCAAGACGGTTTTGAAAAAAACATCGCACATGTGAGACTCCGGGGAACGCAAATTCAATTCCGTTTAAAGCCATTGTAAAGCCTCCTCAGTGCATAATGCATGCATGGCTTGATCCCATGGGTCAGCGTCAAGGACGGGGACTATTTGAAAAGAATAAGCCAATCCTACAAAGGTTGCATGATTAAAAGCCGGTTTATGCAACATTCGGTCATAGTATCCGCCTCCGAAGCCAAGCCGGTTTCCGCAAAAATCAAACCCGACTCCGGGAACGATGACAAGAGAAGGTGTAAAGTCAGGAGCGTCGTAGTCAACAACTGTGCAATGACTGCGTGGTTCGAGGATTCCGTAGGTGCCTTCTTCCAGCTCGTGTGCACCATCACATTGTACAAGTGACATTTGGCCTACTTTCTCATCACATCGGGGGAGAAGGAGAGTTCTGCCGGAGTCCCAGAGGGAGTTAAGAAGTAGATCGGTGCGTACTTCGTTGCGGATAGGGGAATATATGATGACTTGCTGTGCTTTTTTCCATGCATCATCAGTCAGTAAATGCCGTTGTGCACGGATGGATGCCTCCTGTACAAAAATCTCATCAAGATTTTTACGCTGAGCAAGAAGCTTTTTGCGTAATTCAGCTTTTTTCACAGGTTTCTCCTGAAGAAAATTTAAAAAAGAGGCGCTAATGTGAGTTTGTCTTCAATGTTGCGTAGCATGTGTGAGTCGTCTTTTCAATAAATTTGATGTGCTCAAAATTTACGTAAAAATAAAAATACCTTTCAACGGTTGCAAATGATCTTTTTTAAGTCAACTATGCGTGAAGGGAATACTAGATATAAATTATGAGTGTTACGGAGTTGTTTATGAGCGATTTTTGGATTTGTATTGGTGATATTCATGATGAAATTGCACGCCTTAAAGACATTCCTGAACTTGCAAAGGCCCGTGGCGTTATTATCAGCGGTGATTTAACTATGGCAAAAGGCATCCCTGCTGCACGCCGTGTTATTGAGGCTGTGGCTGCCATTAATCCCGTAATCTACGCGCAAATCGGGAATATGGATAAGCCGGAAGTAACGGAGTTTCTAGAGGAACAAGGATGTAATATTCATCGTTCCGTTACAGAGTTGACTCCTGAAGTAGTAATTATGGGCGTGGGAACTTCGGGTATCACGCCATTTAATACGCCCTCAGAGACGCCGGATGAGACTCTTGGGAAGTGGCTGGATGAAACATATGCTAAGGCATTGCCGTATGGTGCCACTGTGGTTGTGGTTCACGATCCACCATTTAATACAGCCTGTGATGATCTTGGAAACGGTGTACATGTGGGGAGTAAGGCAACTCGTGCGTTTATCGAGAAGACGCAACCACAGCTTGTACTGTGCGGGCACATTCATGAGGCGCGCTCTGTAGACTCTATTGGCAAAACACTTGTGATTAACACAGGTATGCTATCAGCGGGGGGCTATGCAAAGATTACTTTGAACGGCACCGTACTTAACGCTGAGTTGTGCATAATGTAAGTGATGAGTGACTATATAACTATACGTTTTTTAATAGAAACAAGAGTTATGATATAACTATATATTTTAGGTTGTTATCTGTTTTATGTGCATGGAGCTGGTTAGCTCAGGTATTTTTTCTAAAAAAACATGTTGACAGTTGTCAGCGTGACGTATAGTTATGTCCACCTCGAGAGGGAATTGCTTTCAGAGCAAGAACCGCATCGTAAACAAGCTATGACGCGGGGTGGAGCAGCTCGGTAGCTCGTCGGGCTCATAACCCGAAGGCCGTAGGTTCAAATCCTGCCCCCGCTACCAATATTTAACCCCCCTGTTTTGCAGGGGGGTTATTGTGTTATGCGCTCTCGGCGTTAACCCAGAATAAAGGAGATCGCAGATGGCAAAAGAAGAAGCTATTCAAGTTAATGGTGAAGTAATGGAAGCTTTGCCGAACGCAATGTTTCTTGTTCGTCTCGAAAACGGTCATGAATGTCTCGCACACATTTCCGGCAAAATGCGTAAATTCCGTATTCGCGTACTGCCAGGAGACACCGTTACTGTAGAACTTTCACCTTATGACCTCACTCGTGGTCGTATTACCTTCCGTCCTCGTTAGGTTCGACATATAAGGCGTTCGTTTTTTTAAACGTAACGAATAAAGCCCGCTCTAAGATACTTAGAGCGGGCTTTGTTAGTTTTACAACACAGTGAAGAGCAAGGCTCTTCCTGTTTATTATGCCGGCATGGTCGTAGAGCGGCCTTCCTGAACAGCATGACAGGCACAGATTGTACCACTATCAAGTGTTATTGGATGGGGTACTTCATTTACACAGCGTTGGTTAGCAAGCCGACAACGACCATGGAAAACACAGCCCGAAGGCAGGTTGATCGGGGTAGGTACGTCGCCGGAAAGTTTAATGTGTGAGAAGCCTTTTTTGCCTATACGCGGGATCGCAGACAAAAGTGCTTTAGTGTACGGGTGTTGCGGATTGGCAAACAACTCTTTTGCGTCTGCCAGTTCACACAGGGAACCTAAGTACATTACAGCGACTCTGTTTGAGATATGCTGAACAACAGACAAGTCATGGCTGATGAACAGGTATGTAAGGTTATGGTCGCGCTGTAAGTCCATCATCAGGTTAAGAACCTGTGCCTGAATGGATACGTCCAGTGCAGAGATAGGCTCGTCAGCTACAATAAATTCAGGCTTAAGAACAAGTGCGCGTGCGATGGAAATACGCTGACGCTGGCCACCGGAGAATTCGTGCGGATAGCGCGCGCCCCATACTGGGTTAATGCCAACCTGTTCCATTACGTCTGCTACACGCTGCTTTACTTCAGCATCACTGAACTCAGGGAAGTGGAAGCGAACAGGTTCTTCAAGAATCTGGGCAACCTTCATACGTGGATTCAAAGACGCGTACGGGTCCTGAAAGATCATCTGAGCTGCGGTACGGAATTTCTTGCGTTGTGAACCGGACTTGTTGTCCACTCGTTCACCTCGGTAGAATATTTGACCGCCAGTTGGCTCGTACAGACCTACAACGGTACGTGCGAGAGTCGATTTACCACAACCGGACTCGCCTACAACAGAAAGGGTTTCGCCTTTCTGAATTTCAAAGCTCACATCGTTCACAGCATGAACAATAGTTCTTTTTCGGGTGAACTTGCCATCTTCGAAACCCAGCTGATCAAGTAATCCGCCGGAAATATCAAAGTGTTTTACAAGATTTTTAATTTTAAGAAGAGGTGTATTACTCATCGCCTACTCCACAACATGACAGGCAGCAAGGACGCCGGATTTTTTACGTTCGAGCTCCGGTACTACTTCAAAACAGATGTCTTTACAGTAGTCGCAACGGTTGTTGAATGCACAGCCTGTCGGAATGTTGGTAAGGCTAGGCATAGAGCCACGAATCTGGTTAAGACGGTCACCTTCAGCGCCGTCCGGTAGTGCTGCAATAAGTCCCTGAGTGTACGGGTGGGACGGGGTAGAACAGACGGCGTCTGTTGAGCCCATTTCCACAATACGGCCAGCGTACATAACAGCAATCTTTTCTGTAACTTGAGATACAACACCGAGGTCGTGTGTGATAAGGATTAAGCCCATGTTTTCCTTCTCGCAAAGTTCGAGAAGTAGATCCATGATCTCAGCCTGAATAGTTACATCAAGAGCAGTAGTAGGTTCATCTGCAATAATAAGCGCAGGGTCTGTCAGCAATGCAATTGCAATAACAATACGCTGACGCATACCACCTGAAAATTCGTGCGGGTACTGCTTTAAGCGCTTTTCCGGTGAAGGAATGTACACTTTTCGCAGCTTTTCCAGCGCGATTTTTTCAGCTTCTTTTTTTGACACGTTGCTGTGTGCAAGCACAGTCTCAATCATCTGCTGGCCAATGGTCAGAACAGGGTTGAGCGTCATCATCGGGTCCTGAAAGATCATTGAAATGCGGTTGCCACGGACGGAACGCAGCTGCTTGTCAGTCATCTGAGCAAGATCCTGACCTTCGAACATTACAGAACCGCTGGCAATAAAGCCCGGTTTGGAAATCTGGTTAATCACGGAGAAGCCGGTAACAGATTTACCAGCGCCGGACTCACCAACAAGCCCGAGGCGTTCGCCTTTATCTACAGAAAACGAAACATCATTTACAGCCGTAAGCGCAATGTCGCGCATACGGAACTGAACAACCATATTTTTTACATCTAAAAGGTGTTCCATTGTTCCTTAGTCCTTGTACAGTTTTGGATTCAGGAAGTCCCTGAGCCAGTCGCCGAGCAGGTTGATGGATAGTACCAGTAGTACGAGAATGAGTCCCGGAAACAAGGTAATCCACCAGCTGCCACTCATGAAGTAGGCAAAGCCCGATTTAATGAGCGAACCAAGTGAAGGCTGGTTAACAGGCATACCCAGTCCGAGGAAAGAAAGTGCAGCTTCACTCATTACAGCGTTAGCAACCTGTACTGTAGAAATAACAAGAACAGGAGTCAGGGTATTCGGAAGAATATGGCGGAACATAATGCGCATTGGAGGAAGGCCAATAACACGGGCAGCTTCAACATATTCTTTTTTCTTCTCTGCCAGTACGGAGGCACGGACAGTACGTGCGTACTGAGGCCATTCAGAGAACCCGATTACAAAAATCAGGAATGGAACAGCTACATCTGCATAACGGGAAACGCCCAGTGCAGCCTGTAAGATTGCGCCAAAGAAGATAGCAACCATGTAGGATGAAAAAGAAAGCTGAACATCAGCCACTCGCATAAGGAAGGAGTCGATACGACCACCCTTATAGCCTGCGGTTAAGCCGATGATGATTCCCATGAAAGACTGTAATGCAACTGCACCAATACCAATGAGGAGAGAGATACGGGTACCATATAGAATAGTAGACCAGATATCACGTCCCTGCGCGTCAGTACCAAGCCAGAAGGTATCTAGCCCGTTAGCAGTCCACATTGGGGGTGTTTCAGCATCCATAAGATCGATTGTTGAACCGTCATATGGATTCTGTGTTGCAAGAAATGGCGCGAAAATAGCCATCGCAAGCAGAATGAGTAAAATAATAAAACTGCCGACCGCAACAGGATCACGGCGGAAGCTATACCAAAAGTATGAATCCTTAAATTTTCGCAGCATGGATTACTTCCTCCCCGAAACACGGACCATCGGGTTAACCAGTCCGTAAATAACATCCACAACGGTGTTCACAATTACGAAAAGAACACCAACAAAAACAAGGTAAGCTACGAGTAAAGCTGTGTCAGAACGCTCTACTGCTTCAATGAACATGAAGCCCATACCTTGCCACTGGAATACTGTTTCAGTGAGGATAGTGTACGCAATCATAATGCCGAGCTGTACGCCACCCACGGTAATAACCGGAAGAAGGGTGTTTTTAAATGCGTGCACCATAAGAACGCGGGTCGGATTAAGACCTTTTGCATGGGCAAATTTAACGTACTCTGTTTGTAAGACTTCAACCATTTCTGCTCTGATGAGACGGATGAACAGTGGAAGCATAATTGACGAAAGTGCTACAGATGGAAGGATGATGTGCCTAAAAGCCTTCCAGCTTAAAAAGTTACTTTCCCAGCCCGGGAAAAGTTCTGCAGTAGGACCACGTCCATAGGAAGGAAGCCAATGAAGCTCTACAGCAAAGACGTATATAAGCAGCAGCGCGGTGAGGAAAACGGGGATAGATACCCCGACGATACTGGCTCCCATGAATAGTCTGGAAAGCCATGAGCGAGGGTTGACCGCTGCGTAAATGCCGATAGGCACAGAGAGAATAACAATAATTAAAGCACTTGCGATAACAAGTTCCAATGTTGCAGGAGCTTTTTTTAGAATTACTTCAGTTGCAGGCTTACGATAAAAGAAGGAACGGCCAAGGTCGCCATGTACTGCTTGTTTAACAAACCGCACCCATTGAACCACGACAGGGTCATTCAAGCCTAGTTGGTCGCGGTACGCTTCACGCTCTGCAGCGGAAACGTTAATGCCGACCATTTCACGTATTGGATCACCGAACGAATATTTAATACCGAATCCGATGATGGATATGACAAACATGACGATTAACGCCTGTGCCACTCTTCGAACAATAAAAGCAAACATATGGGGTGTTAGGGGTTATAAGTTAATCCAAGTCTCAGTATCTTAAAACCTAAGAGAACCGGCACTATGGTCGGTTCATGTGGTTCCGTGCTGTGTAACGGAGAACTGAGTAGTACAGGCGATGCCTGTTTGTTTCCATCATTGAATCGGGGCGGCGGATGCCGCCCCGAACAGATATTATTTCATTACAAGATCGCCAAAGTAAGGGAAGTTCATTACGTTTACGATCTTCTGAGCGTTTTCAAGGTTTTTCGCCCCAGCCCAGGAAAGGTCCTGCCAGTGGAGTGGTACGAATGCAGCGTCATTGTAGAGGATGCGTTCGATTTCCTGAAGCTGAGCACGACGTTTTGTGAGGTCAGTCTCAGAGTTGGCAAGAGCTACAAGCTCATCAACTTTAGGGTTGCAGTATTCGCCAGAGTTGTACTGGCCAGCGCCAGTTTCTTTGTTAGGACAAACTGCGAGGTACTCAGAAAAGTTAGCGGAGTCTTCGGTGTCAGAGTGCCAACCAATCATCTGAATGTCAGCTGCGCGTGCGTCATACTGATCCCAGTACTGTGCTTTAGGCATAGTCTTGAGGTTAACTTTGATACCGATACGAGCCATCATGGAAACGAAAGCCTGAGCAATCTGCTCATCTTTAACGTAACGGTTGTTTGGAGCAATCATTGTTGCTTCAAATCCGTCAGGATAGCCGGCTTCTACCATGAGTGCTTTAGCTTTTTTGAGATCGTAGCGAGGTTTGAGATCTGCAGCGTATCCCTGGTAGCCTTTAGGGCCCTGCTGGGAAGCAGCTGTTCCGCGACCTTTAAGGATTTTTTTAACGATACCAGCGTTGTTGGTAGCGTATACGATTGCCTGACGAACTTTAGGGTTCGCAAGAGCTTTATTACGTTTCTGGTTCAACTGGAATGTAATAACGCGGGTACCAGGCATGGTAATAAGGTCAACGTTTTCAGCTGCGTCAAGACGGTCGTAGTCCTGTGGAGGTACTGGCATGATGAAATCTACGTCGCCGGAAAGAATTGAAGCAACACGGGTAGCCTCGTTCTTAATAGGACGCATATCGATTTCGTCAACGTTGCCGTGAGGACCCCAGTAGTTAGGATTGGCTTTGAGAACCATCTTAACACCCTGTTCGCGCTCTGCAACGGTGAAAGGCCCAGTGCCGGAAGCGTGTGTGTTTGCAAATGCAGGACTAGTTTTACCGATTACGCCTTTATCCTGACCATTTTCATCTTTGCCGGAGTAGAACTTGGAGTCCATCGGGAAGATGTAGGTGGCCATGTTAAGAAGCAGTGGGTAAGGAACTTTTGTTTTGAGGTCTAAAGTGTAGTCATCCACTACAACAGCAGGTTCAAAAACTTCGAAGAGTCCTTTGTAGTCGATGGATCCCTTGAGGCGGTCAAGAGTCCAAGCAACGTCTTTAGCAGTAAATTCATTGCCAGAATGGAATTTTACGCCCTTGCGGAGGTAAAAACGCATGGTTTTGTCGTCAATGCGTTCCCATTTGGTAGCAAGACGTGGGTCAAAGCCCATCTCCTGATTCCAGCGCACGAGTGGGTCAAATACTAAGTGAGAGTACTGAAGCATGCCGCCTGAAAGCTGCACATGCGGGTCAAGTGATACAGGGTCAGCATCAACTGCTAAGCGCAAAGTCTTAGCCGAAGCTGGAGCTGCAGCAAATGCTAAAACAACAGCAAGAGCAAGCACTGTTAACAAACGTTTCATCCAAAACCTCCAAACTAGAAATACTTCTAACAACCTAAAACAAATAGAGACCACAAAATTGTTTAACGTGCGTATGTTATACAAGTGAGCACCCCAAACAACATAATAAAGCTCGAAATAAAAACCTGTCAGACCTTTTTAAGTCAAGCTTTTTTGCGATAGTAGAGCCGATAGCCGCTAATAATGCTGGTTTGCGCGTAGTTTTTTGAGCAAGTACACAAAAAAGAAGCGCAAAAATTTTATTCTTATAAAACAGTATGTAAGCGTAATGATGTTCGTAGGGGGGGGCGAGAATAAAGATTACGTACCGTTTAGTAAAAACGCAGGATATGGTTGCTCGGTGTATGCAAAGAAGCGCTTTGCATATTTTATTTTCAATAATTGCCATTTACGTAAACAGCTATTGAAAACAAATGAGTAAAGATAATTGAGCGACCCTCCTGTGTGGATTTAACTACAACATATATTGGGAAATAACAATGTTTCTATGCATTTTGCGCCATCATGCTGGGATGAAAGTGAAATATTGACGGAGTGTTACTGTCTTTTTTTAGAGCAGTACTGCTGTATGGAGTTTTGTACTGTAACGTTTCAAAAGAGCGTGTTCTCGCAACACTGTTTATTGGTTAATGCAGAAGAGGGTATGTTTTTATTTTAAAAAAATAAATAAAATAAACTATTAGCCTGTTTCTGTATGGAAAAATGCCAATGATGGAGAAAAACATAGAATAGCAAGTTGGGGTCCAATAACTTGAGAATGTGCGTGTTTTTACAATTTTGTAGTTTTTTTGAAGCTGTTTGCCTGTACTTTTAGTCTATTAGAAGGGGCAGCAGTCTCAATCGTTGTATTTGATGGATGGGACTGTTGTGTGGGAGCACCTGCGGTTCAGGTGTGTGCATTTTTGTTTGGCTAACTTTGGTTATGAAATTAAGCAATTGTGGTATAGATGGCTCGGTGCCCCGAAGTTCTTCTCGTCAAGAATACATCACGACATTGTGTGTAATTGATAAAATTGTTGGGGGGATAAGATTTGCTACAGGTGCCTCTTGCAGGAATATTCGATCAACTGTATCAATCAACAATAATAAAGATATGAAATGCGCATGCACGGTAACGAGATGTGTGGGCAAGGAGAATATATATGCAGTTTCCAGAACCAAGCATGGAAGGGCCCATTTCCGTTGAGACGGCATTGGCAAACCGCCGCAGTATCCGAGAATTTGCTGATGAACCCCTGACTCCGGATTCCCTCGGGCAAATTCTGTGGGCAACGTATGGTGTTAGTGAAGAAGGACCATGGAATCGGCGTACTGTTCCGTCTCCGGCAGCAATGTACCCGATGGAAGTCTATGTTGTAGCTGGAAATGTGGAAGGTCTGGAGCCTGGCGTGTATCGTTATGACGCTCACGGACATTCTCTCGAAGAGGTTGAAGAAGGAGATCTGCGCGAAGAAGTTGCTGAAGTCTGTATGGAACAGGACTGGATAGCAAAGGCTCCGGCAATCATCGTCATAACAGCAGCATTTGATCGTATTTCTCAAAAATTTGGTGAACGCGGCGTAGCCTATACGTTTTTTGAAGCAGGCCACATGGCGCAGAATTGCTATCTGCAAGCTGAAGCTCTAGGACTTGGGGTAACGGAAGTGGGGGCGTTTAAAGAAGAACATCTAATGGACCTTCTCGAACTGCCGCCAGAGCATAATCCGATGCTTGTGCTGCCGGTCGGTTGGAAGGATTTTGAATAGCTGAGTCTGTTTGGGAATGAGTCCCTTTGGTTTGTTGTAAAAATGGTACCCCTATACTGTAGTAAAAAAGGGAGGAGTTAAAGCTCCACCCTTTTCTGTTTATAACTATGGCTTATATAGAGGTCGTACTTGTAAGTGCGTCGTAGTCAGATGGAAAAAATTTATTTTTCGCTCCAAAGCACACGATTGCCCTTAACTTTGAGACGTCCGAGGCGAAGACCTTTGAAGTATAGGCCGCATTCTTTACCTTTTGCTTTTACCTGCATAGATTGACCGGTAAGTAACCGTTCGATTGGCTCGGTTTCTTCAAGGTTAATGCCGTTGCCTTCTTCATATTCAGGCATAAGGGCGCGCAACCTTGGTGACGGTCGAACTTCACCACGAGCCATTTTACCAATCGGGAACCCTCTCCATCGGAAAGTTTCTGGAAAGTTGTCGAGAGCATACTGTGGCAGGAAGAGGGCGTTTTCACGAACATGAGCGAGTTCCCCTTCCGGAAGTAAACTGGTATCCACGCCCGGCATACTAAGGGCTCGGCGCGGCATAATATCCGCTTTGAGACCCGGTTCAAACTCTTCCGGTGCTTCTGCGTCTTCCGGTTTGGTGAAGGCGGCAATGTAGAACCCTTGCGCTCCCGACTTTTCAGGATCAACGCGGAGTGTTCCTTCACAACCATCAAGGTATGGTGCCTCAAAAGTGAAGCCTTCCGGCGCAGTGATTGGTTGGAGCTTGAAGCCAATTTCGTTTGTTGCAAAGCGTACTTGTTCTTCGTTTTCTTGTACGTTAGTTGTACAGGTTGAGAAGACGACTTTGCCGCCAGGGGCAAGAAGACGAAATGCCTCTTGGAGTAGTTTGCGCTGAATGCCGATGAGTGGCTTAACTTTATCGCCTTGCCACAGTTTGAGAACATTTGGATTGCGTTTTACTGTCCCCCATCCACTGCATGGCGGGTCGAGTTGGATTTTCTTCCATCCGCCGGATGGCAGAGGGAGACTTTCACCGGGGTAGGAACAGGTGGCAGTATGAAGCAAGTTCATAGTAAAGAGATTCTGGCGTAGAGTTGCAAGGCGGTTTCGGCTGGGTTCATTTCCCAGTACAAAACCACTTGAGCCGACTAATTGAGCAAGAAACCCTGTTTTACTTCCAGGGCTTGCGCACATATCAAGTACCGCGTCTCCGGCTTCTGGATGTAAAACCACTGGCGGAAGCATTGAAGATCTGTCCTGAATGTAAATGAGACCGAAAAATGCCGCGAGGCTGGAACCCAGTGGTTTCGGCTCATGGGTAATTTTTCGGGACCATTCAGAAAATGGTTCTGGTTCAAAGTCGTAGCCTTGCACGCGCAAAAGCTCTTCAACAAGTGGTCGCTCTTCAGGGGTACAAACAAGCCTGAAAGAACGGGATGAGGTTGTTACTGTCACAAAGTCTCCTGCTCAATCCAATTTTTTTTTAAAATTCTGCTTGCCGCTGTACCTTATGGTTGCTTCATCGATCAAGTGATATTATGGATGTGAAGCTGACTGAGTGAAACGAGTTTTTTTGTTGAATGATTAACAAAATTCCGTACAAAAAAAGTCAGATATAGGCATTGTAGCAAAATCTATATGCTGCAATGAACTTTTGGGAAAGCTTTGGTAAACACGCTGTACGTTGCACTGCAGTTCGACTTTCCCTCGTAACCTTGCGACTAAGCTGGACAAATTCGCTGTTCGGCAAGTACTTTTTTAAGGAGATAGTATGCAATCTGTTATGCGCACTGTGATTTTGGCAGTGCTTATGCTGATGTTAAGCATGTCTGTAGCGTTTGCAGAGGGGGCAAAAACCTTTGGTATTGTTCCATTTACTGTGAACGGACCTAAGACATTTACCTATTTAGAGCGTGCGATTCCGCAGATGCTCAGCTCCCGTTTATTCTGGAAAGATAAGTTCATCCCTGTAGATGCATCTGCTCTGGATGGGGTTGTAACTCCCGCTAATAACGCTGAAGCGCAGAAAACTCTTGCGGCTTCCGGCGCAGACTACCTTGTTTATGGCAGTGTAAATATTATTGGCGACCAGACTTCTCTGGATGTTCGTGTTGCTGATAAAAAAGGGAATGTTTGGCCGCGCTCCGCTTCCAGTTCTCTTAATGATATGATTCCTACCCTGCAGAACATCGCAGGTGCAATTAATACTGAAGTTTTTGACCGCCCTGATGCGCGTGCGCAGGCTGTTGCGCAGGCAAAAGAGCGTGTTAACCAGATGAACCCTGCAATCACGGTTAACCAGACCTCTGCAAATCAGGAAATATACCTGAACCCACAGTTCCGTTATGCAGGCAATAATGATTCAGAGAACCGCCTGCGCTCAAATGCATTGCGTTTTGCAGCACACGGTATGGCTGTAGCTGATTTGACCGGTGACAAGAAAAACGAAGTAGTCCTGCTTGATAAGCACACTGTGCGCGTTTTTAATTTTGAAAAGAACATACTTGTTCCTCTTACAGAAGTTAAGCCTCAGCGTCGTTTTGATCTGCTTACTGTTCGTGCTGCCGATATCGATCGTGATGGCGTTTCCGAACTTATTGTAAGCGGTATGGATAAAGATCAAGCGTCTCAAACATTCTTTTACACTATGAAGAGCGGAAAGCTTGTGGAGTTTGCTCCTAGTGTGAAAATGCTTGTAAACGTTGTACCGCTTCCTCCTACTTATCTGCCAACTCTTATCGGTCAGAAAACCCGTAAGGGTGGTACCGTATTTAGACCGGGAATCGAAGAACTCGCTTATGTAAACGGTGAAGTTGTTTCCAGCCGTCGAGTTGCTGTTCCTAAGAAAGCAAACTTGTACAACTTTGTATGGGTTCCAGACGATGAAGGCGATAAAGTTCTCGTCCTTCTTCCTGATAGCGAAAAAGTAGCTGTGTTTAACTCTAAGTTTGACCGTATGGTTTCTTCTGCGGTTTCTTACTCTGGCAGTACTGTCAGCATTGAAAATGACGACACAATGCCTGGACTTGGTAAAGACAAACTTCTCATTCCGTCCAAGTACTACATTCCGATGCCATTCGTTGTGGAAGACCTCGACCATAATGGAAAATACGAAGTACTGGTTAACAAGCCTATCTCTGTAGCCGCTCAGTTCTTTGATCGCTACCGTTTCTTCCCTCAGGGTGAAATTCACTCCCTGCAATGGGATGGCGTAGGTCTTGCTTTACAGTGGAAAACTCGTCGTATTAAAGGCGGCGTAATGGCTTACCAGATCGCTGACCTGGATAACGACGGTATCATGGACTTGGTTGTTGGTATTAACACCCATCCGGGTGCTACCGGCTTTGAAGCCCGTAAAACAATGGTGCTCGGTTACCCGCTTGATCTTGCTAAAGCCGACCCTAACACGCCTGCTTCAAGCGATTATTCGCAAGAACAGTAAGCTTACTTAGTCTCAGTAAGTCCCCGTTGTTTTATCAACGGGGACTTTTTTTTTGCGCAATACTGTTTTTTTATCACCCTTACTTTTTTAGGCAGTTATCTTTGTTATGCACAGGGTGTTCGTAAAATGTTCGTAAAAATATCAGTAAATATGGTGTGCTTTTCGTTACTGTCTTTCCAAAATTACCTTGAAAACAAGACAGTTGGAAAAAAGTACTAGTACTAGGGAAGAAGAAAAGTTTTGCACAGGGGTCGGTAACTTGTTCGTAGAAATGTTCATAAAATTTTCTGAGAGAGTTAGTTAACAATGTGAGAGGATGTCTTAATGGTTTTCCGTGATGTTTTTGGCTACAAAGTGCTTTTTTAGGCCCAAAAAAGGGTGGAGTAAGTATACTCCACCCTCTTATAGGTTTTGCAAGGCTATGAGGTATAAGCCATAAGGGTTGGGAAACCCCGTATGCTGGCTTTGCCGGCAACAGTTTTATTTGTGCTGGTTGTTAAATGAATCAACCAGATTTTCTGCTTACAAGCGGCTTCGGATGAAAGTTCTTTTCTAAATTGCCTCGTCCACCATAGTTGGCTTGGTGCCGGAATCAACTGGTGCACTGTTGTAGCAAACGCGGTCATCGTATTCCATTTGCTTGCCTTTATTCCACTGTGAGATCGGTCGATAGTATCCGACGATACGTGTGTATACTTCAGTATCTGCGTTACATGTAGGGCAGGAGAAATGCTCACCGGCAATGTATCCGTGGTCTTTGCACACAGAGAATGTCGGGGTGATGGAAATGTACGGCATTTTGGTTTTAGTAAATGCTTTGATAATGAATTTTTTTAATGCTGCGTGATCGGCGACAGCTTCACCCAGATAGGTATGGAATACGGTGCCACCGGTAAAGAGCGGTTGCAGCTGGTCCTGGTGCTCAAGTGCTGCAAAAACATCATCCGTTGCGCCTACGGGTAGTGCTGTCGAATTTGTGTAGTACGGAGTACCATTGCCGGAAGCTACGATGTCTGCATACAGTTTTTTATCGATACGTGCGAGACGGTAGCTTGTTCCTTCTGCTGGGGTAGCTTCCAGATTATAGAGACTGCCTGTTTCTTCTTGATAACCGGATGTCAGGTGCCGCAGATGGTTCAGCACTCGTTGCATGAGCCGTACTCCGCCTTCTGTGTCGATTCCTTTACCGAGAAGATTAAGACAGGCTTCGTGGCCGCCAATAAGACCAATGGTGGAGAAGTGCGCTTTAAAACCATTTTTGAGGTACCGGGAGGACCAAGGGAACATGCCGCGATCAAGATTTTCCTGAATGAGTTTGCGTTTAAACTCTAAGGAGTCTTTGGCAAGCTCTGCATATTCAGTAATAAGATCAATAAAGTCTTCTTCGTTGTTTGCAAGGTATGCCAGCTTAGGCAAATTAAGCGTTACAACGCCGATAGAGCCGGTAAGATCGCCTGCTCCGAAAAGACCGCCGGTCTTTTTGCGTAATTCGCGCAGATCCATTTGTAAACGGCAGCACATGGAGCGAACGTCCTCCGGATCGAGATCGGAGTTAATGAAGTTCTGGAAGTAAGGAACTCCGTACTTTGCAGTCAGCTGCATGAGCAGATCGCCATTTTCTGTTTCCCAAGGAAATTCAGTGGTGACGTTGTATGTTGGAATCGGGAAAGAGAATATGCGGCCGTGATGATCGCCTTGCAGCATAACTTCGAGGAATGCTTTATTGATCATAGCCATTTCGTCAGCATATTCACCATACGTTGAGTCCTGAAGAACCCCGCCGATGATAATAGCTTCTTTGGCAATATGTTTCGGTGGAACTATGTCAAAAGTAAGGTTTGTGAACGGGCTTTGGCCGCCCCAACGGGAAGTGGTATTCAGATTGAATATAAATTTCTGCATGGCCTGACGCACCTGTTTGTACGAAAGACCGTCATGCCTGATGAATGGAGCAAGATATGTATCTACGTTGTTGAATGCTTGCGCACCAGCCCATTCATTCTGAAGTGTTCCGAGGAAGTTGACCATCTGGCCAAGCACGGCGTCAAAGTGGTGAGCAGGTCCTGCACTCGAACGACCTTCTAGGTTGAACCCTTCAAGCAGTAGATCTCGCAGACTCCAGCCTGCGCAGTATCCTGCAAGGCCGAAAGAAAGATCGTGAATATGGAAATAGCCGTGCTCGTGTGCAAGACGTACTTCTTCCGGATATTTTTCCAGCGCGTACTTAGCTTGTAATGTGCCGGACAGATGGAGCATGAGTCCCTGAAAAGAATGGGTCATGTTTGCGTTTTCATTCACACGCCAGTCTGCTTTATCCAGATAGTTGTTGATGGTCTCTTTAATGTCCAGATACGCGGCTTTGTGCTCGCGTAACTGTCTGCGCTGCTCGCGGTAAATAATAAACCGCTTTGCAACATGGTACAGGCGAGACTCCATCAAAACTTGTTCAATGGTGTCCTGTACCAATTCCTGTGGTACGATTTCTTGTACACCAAGTTTTATTTCAACTTTCCGGGCAAGTCGTTTTGAAAGAAGCGGGTCTTTAATTCCACTTGCTTTTAGTGCCTTGAGGATTGCGTGTGCAATTCGCTCAAGCGACCATGTCTCCAGACACTCGTCGCGCTTCAGAATCTGTTTCGGCATGCTCTCTCCTTGGGGGAACGTATTCCTGATGCTTAAGCGTAAAACCGTCCGGTAGGTAGCTCTCAGCTTCCTGAATATCTTCATCTGTCAGCACAGGCACTTTAGTAATGCGGAACAGGAACTTGTCAGGATACTGTTTGGCTAACTCGAAAACCTGGGAGAGGTTTTCTTCCGCTTCTGCTGGGGATGTAGTACCACCGGTAAGCACAGGATATTTCTGGTAAGGGCCTTTGACATCTACTGCAAAAAGCTTAACAAGATCTTCGTCAAGCAACTGGTTCAACACGTCCGGACGCATGCCGTTGCTGTCCATTTTGACAGGCATGCCAAGCTTGCGAAGATCCTTAATGAGATCAACAAGTCCCGGTGTGATGGTTGCTTCCCCCCCTGTAATGACGACACCATCAATCCAGCGCGCGCGTTTTGTCAGGTATGACTCAATCGCTTTTTGTGGAATGACATTCATGGTGTCGCTATGCCAGGCTAGATTAAAGTTGTGGCAAGTTGGGCAGTGCATGTTGCAGCCACCTAAAAAGATGACGCTAGCATTCATACCAGGCCAGTCGCAAAGACTAACCCGTTCAAAACCAAAAACACGTGACCAAGCAGAAGCCATACTTTTATCCTTAAAAGAGTGTGTCTGGATATGTGAAGGCGTTATCACATATCATGTAAATAATTAAAATAAATGAAATAATGCAACTAAACGAGCGTTTTGAATTACTCAGTCGCAAGAAGTAAATCATACTCATGCTGACAGTTTTTTAGCAATAGACTTTTTCTTAATAGTCATATGCTACAGCTTAGAAGTTAGACATCTCAACAGGTTTGCTTACAAAAAAAAGTAATAATGAGGTGCCCAAATTTGGTTCATGGCTGTGGAAATGGTGTGTAAAAACAGCGTGAAACAATCTGTTTTGCCGTGAAACCACTATGAATAGCTACGTTGGAGCTGTGTAATAAAAAACGCTCGCATTCAGATGCGAGCGGTGTTCTTTAAAAATGCTCTATTCTACTGTAATTTAAACACAATTATCCAAAACAGAATTCGAGCGTAAAGTCGCCATGGTCGGTAGAGAATGGAACCGCGATAACAGGGCTGGAAGTCACATGGCTGAGTGTATGGTTGTCACCCATAATGACAGATGGTGTTGAACCGTCGAATTTGAAGCCCATGTCTGCAAGACCGACTCGAGCCTGACCTGAAATCATGTTGCATATTTCGCCGACAGCATCTTTTGTGTCTGAGACAATGTCCTGAATATCATCACCCAACATTGCGCGAACAAGAGCAACAGCGCATTTCTTGGTGAATGTAACAGAAATGCTTCCGCGCTTTTCACCTGTGATGCCAATGATTGCAGAGACATCGCCACAAGCAATATTGTCTTTTTTTACAAAAGGCGCGCTTGGAACAGGAGTGATGCCAGCCATTGTGCTAAGCACGTTGCTCGTAGCATTGATAAAAGGCTTAGCAAAGGTAACATCAGAATTCATAACAACTCCTGCGGCAGTGCATTAATACGTTTTTGCGTTGAAGGACACCGGAAAAGACCCATGACCAATCGGAGCGATCTGTGTTTGTTGTACCAACGTACAAAGACAGATCCTTTTTGCAACAGTCGGTCGTTGAGACGGCTCACTCCACTAAAGATGAAAATTACAGTATAATATGTACTAACGTTCTACAGGATAAGCTGTTTGTGGTAAAGTGAAAGCTGTTAATCGTTTCTAACCTTTTGGTATGTATGTAGTATTTTTTGAATATAATAAAAAAGCACTGCCTCTGTAAAGGTAGTGCTTTTGAGAGCTTGCAAAAAAGTGCTATTATTCGCAGTTGATACAGTTGACCGGGCATGTGTCAATAGCTTCTTCGACACAGTCTTCAGTGCAGTCTTCATTTACTACAATTGCCTTATCGCCTTCTGCATTCATTTGGAAAGCGGCAGGACAAAGCTCCACACAGGATTCACAGCCGATACATTCTTCTTCATCAATGCGTATCTTTTTAGCCATATTTTTCTCCCTATAAGAGTTTTTCGGAGTGTTCTTTGTGAATAGCACGCTTTGACCTTCGTACAATGATATTTGACTTTCAGTATTATTCAACTATCGTGACTTTGCATTTGAAATAAAATTTGTAAGGTGACTCTATGAAAGATGATTCCAAAGCTGCAAAAGAGCATATTGCCCGCGCAAAAGCATATTTTCAGCGACATGATATCCTGCGAACCACAGCCTCAGTCATTGCCTCACTAAGGTTGGTTCTTGCTGGAAAGGTTACCGGTATAGACAGAATCACGGTTGACTCTGCCCTTAAGGAAGTGCTGCACAATATGAATAGAGTTACCGAGGTCAAAAAAATGTTTCCTCGAGGCATCCTGTATGCGAAGGGGCACGAAAAAAATGTTCACGACAGCCTTGTGAAGCTGTTTCTTGAGTTAAAGAAAATTCAGGATTCAGAGTCGTATAATGAGCAGCGCAACCGTAAGCTTACACTTGATAAAGCGTTAAACCGCGGGAGGAGATATCTTTCCAGTGGTAAACTGCAGGATGCGACAGAAGCATTTGAAGAGGCGAAAGCTCTATACGTAGACGAACATAGCATGTTTCGTATGATCGGGGAGTGGTGTCTGGCGTGTAAGCAGCCCAAAGTGGCAATGAAATATTTAAAAAAAGCAGTCGCAGTTGATCCGGATACCCGAAAGGCTAAACGTATTTTGCTGGATGCTGTTGTTGCTACTGGTGATAAAGTTGGCGCTGCCAAATTAAAGGCGCAGTTACAGGAAGATTACTCAGAGTAGGGTATACCCTGTGATATAGATATAAAGCGTATTGCATTTGCAATGCGCTTTTTTATTTTTTCAGGGAGTGCGTGAACACTCCCTGAAACGTGCGGGCTAAAAGTCCAGCAATGCTGCAACGCGGGCAGGGTCAAGCGCGTGTCCTGTCTGGCCTGTAGGTTGTTGGCCGTTCTCAAGGGCAGTTACGGTATTGCCGTAGGCAATCTTTGCCGTTTCAACTTCAGAACGAGCTTGCACCGCTGCTGCCTGTACAGGTGTTGCTGTGTCGGTCTGCTGTTCCTGAATTTTCTGGCTGGTTGTGCTTATCAGGTTGCCAAGCTTAAAAGAAAAGGTGTCTTGTCCGACACCATTGATAGGTGACATAGGTACTCTCCTGCGGTAAAAATTTCTGCTTAATAATATTAAGCAAAAAACGCGCCGAGTTAAGATTTCTAAAGAGGACGAGTTGTACTCCCCATTCTCTTAACGTTCGAATAAAAATAGAACCTGCATTCAGGTGAAAGTTGCTTTTTGATGTAAAAAAAGATTCCATCCTATTTGATACTAAAATTTGGAAATAGAAAACGCCGTTTCAAAAGAAACGACGTTTTTTTATTTATATCAGACTCTTAGGTTGTACTATGAAGTGGCGACGAGCAGCCAGCCGGTGGCAATGATGGCAAATCCCGCAATGACGGAAAACGAGGTGTGGAGAACGGCTATGGCAGTAGAGCTTTTGCCCGCAACATGCATGAGTATTTTTCGGGAATGAATGCTGATTATGCCAAAAAGTGACGTTGTAATGCCCATCCCCATGGTAAAGAAGAGAGCGCCGAGAAGTCCGGTTGTGAGTATATTTAAGCTCAATGCAAAAGAGAGCAGCAGGGCAGCTCCGGGGCACGGTACCAGACCGGAAATAATAGAAATAGTGATGAGTCCCTTATTATCGGCTTCTTTTTTGACACTGCCGTTTGTACGAATCCGTACAACAGCTTCATATAGGGCGTGTAGAAGGATAAAAATGCCTAGCCCGATGATAAGGTAGTAGCTTGTCACTTTTAGCGGTTCACTGGCAGAGGTGAGGGCGTGGCTTCCTTTGAGGTCCAGCAGGAAGTATGCTCCCAGCACTATGACGATGGCAGAAAGCGTATGTATAGCTGTAAGCAGGTGTCCCATTATAACACCCTTAAGTAATGTTCCTTTTCTACTCAGAAAGTATGAGAATACAATGGATTTACCATGTCCCGGTCCAAGAGCATGAATGATCCCGTATAAAAATGAAAATAACATAAAAAACCAGAAAGATTGACCGTTCGGATGTGTCTTTATTTCATGCCCAAGCGTTGACATTTTTGAACGCATGGCACGTTGAGCAAGGTTTACGTTGCGGAGCAGTATTGAATATTGCAACGCAAAAAAGCCTGCTTCATGTTGCGTCTGGTCCACATGCTCTCTGGTTGTGTGTCCAGTGTTTTGCCCCCCCGTAAATGGGCTGGCATACGCTGTTGTCACTGAAATAAGTACAAAAAGTGTGAAGATAAGAATTTTTTGCATTCTTAAAACTCGAAAGTCACGGCTGTAGGAATAATTTGTCCCTGATAAAAGGCCAGTTCAGGCGCGTCATCAATGGAGATCTGTAAATCATTTTTGCCGGTAACAGTTATAGATTCAAGCGGGGTGTAAAAATCAGAGTAGTAGGAAGGATCAAAAATGGCGATCTGTACTTTTTGCGCTGTGGCTTTTTGGCTAACGATAAGTGGAATATCCATTTTGTATGTCAGAGTACCGTTTTCAAAGGTTGCAATAAAATTTGTAACTGTTGTTAACGGAAGTTTCTGACCATTGAGGGTTACATGAACAAAAAAACTGTGTTCTGCAAGATAGCCTTGGATATCAGGACGTTGTTTGTTCCACTCTGCTTGCGTCAGCGTGCCATCGGCATTGGTATCGAGATCACTCAAAAACATGTCGCTGGACATATCATCGAATGTCCAGACCACGTTTATTGAATTCAGACTGTTGCCTTCAAAATGTAGAGTTAATGAACTGTCGATAAAAACATGCGGGTGTGCATGTGCGGTGCGTGGAGTGAACGTCGTGCAGCAGAGGCAGACTGTAAGAAGCAAGAATAGGGCAGTTTTCATGTTATAACCATCTGTAAAGATATAGATTGTAGGCGGGAACCGGTAATATATTGGGATCTTGGTCGCTTTTGGGTCCATGTTCGCTTCGTATAGCAATGGAAAAAAATGAAAAAAAGCATTTTCTTGTTGACAATGAAAATCGTTTTCAATTAAACATGGAGTAACGAAGAGGCCGGAATACATTTGGAGGCGTCATGTGCGCAACGTTAATAGGCGGAATGGATAGACTTAGACGTGAGTATATTAATACAGCGAAAAGTCACGGCGTTAAATTGAAGGTGTTTACAGGAAAGGAGAACTCAATAGCAGGTCAAATGGGTACTCCTGATATGGTTATCTTGTTTACCAACAAAGTTTCACACGCCGCACGCCGAGAAGTTGTACAGTACGCGAAAGCTAAAGATATTCCGGTTCATATGGCTCATTCCTGTGGTGTTTCCACACTTAAGCAGGTTTTACGATAAAAGGGGAATTACAATGTGTGCTGCAAGAGAAATTGGTGCGCTGAGCAAAGCAGGTATGGCAGCAATGTCTGAAGGTAACTACATGAACGCAGAATTTATGATGCAGCAGGCTATTCGCAGAGCTGAATACCTCGGGGTAGATACCTACACAGCAAAGCTTAAAAATAACTTTGGTATTATTCTCAATATGCAAGGCAAAAAGCAGGAAGCTGTTACCTATTTTAATGAAGCGCTTACAACGATTACACAAACAATCGGAACAGAGAATAAGCTCTATCGTGTTATCGAGGCAAATTTGCAAGATGCACGAGTAGGGCAGGCATAACTATTTATACTGAGGGACATTTTCACGGGATTGTTCTTTTAGACGTTACTTGTCTCTCTGGATATTATGGTAATAATGGAATGCCGAAAGGCCATTGAGTAACCTTTATCCTCCTCATAGACATATGATATATGGTCAAAGTTCGAAAAGACGATAGCTAACGCTATCGTCTTTTTGTTTATTCTTCTCTCAGTTCTCGCTTCATGAGTTCGCGCCATGCATCGTGCGGATTTTTACCGTCATGGATAATGGCGTGCATAGTGGCAGTGATAGGGAGCTCAACATTAAGGCGTTGCGCCAGTCGGTGGACTGCTGTTGTCGTTTTTATACCTTCAGCCACCTGTTGCATCTCTTCAAGGATTTCATCCAACGTTTTTCCTTGCCCGAGTTTAAGTCCGACCTGTCGGTTTCGAGATAGATCATCAGTGCACGTTAAAACAAGGTCGCCCATGCCCGAGAGTCCCATAAAGGTTTCAGCCTTTGCGCCCATAGCAACGCCAAGGCGGGACATTTCAGCAAGGCCGCGTGTGATAAGTGCTGCACGCGCATTAGCACCAAATTGCAGGCCGTCTGACATGCCTGCGGCAATAGCAATAACGTTTTTAAATGCACCGCCGAGCTGCACACCGAGGATATCTGTAGATGAGTATGCCCGAAAATTTTCATTAGAGAACATTTCACGCAGTTTTTTGCCGTTTGTTTGGTCATGGCAGCCTAAAACAACCGCAGTAGGCATGCCGCGCACAACTTCTGCCGCAAAGGAAGGACCTGATAGCATGGCGAAGACCGGTTTCTTATGACCGAGTTCTTCTGTGACTACTTCAGATACGGTCTTTCCCGTATCAAGTTCCAAGCCCTTGTTTGAACAGATGATAGTTGCACCTGCTTCAATGAATGGCTCAAGCGTTTTTAAGGTGCTGCGAAACACCTGACACGGTACTGAAAATAGAATATGGCGGGCGCCAGTGAGTGCTTTTTGGGCGTTGGTTGTAGCGGTAATGTTTTCGTGGAGTGGCACATTCGGCAAGTACTTAGCGTTCTCCCGCGTGTTGTTAATGGCCGCTGCCTGTTTTGCATCACGCACGAGTAGTGGTACTTTATATCCCTTTTCGGCAAGTAACTGAGCAAGGGCTGTTCCCCAGCTTCCGCCGCCGATTACGGTAACGTTCATGTAGGACTCCAGAATATTAATCTAGATGTAATGGGTGTAAAATTTCAACAATAGAATGTATGCGGTTACATTTTCTGTGCACGCTTCATGTATCGTATCGTCTGACAAGTCTCAAGGCTAGTTATTCTCAGAAGTATTTTTCTGGGAAGTGTTGTGTTTTATGCGCTGGACGGCAGAGAAACAAGCATAGATGCAACATGGGTACCTGAGGGGAGGGAGAAAGCAGTAAAGAAAATATTACGATTTGAAATAGTGAAATTCGAAAACAGTGCTGCATTTACTGTATGTTGCAGGTGTTTATTTAAAGAATGATTAGCGGTTGCAACGTGCGGTGCTAACAGGTATCAACACTGGGTGAAATAAAAAAGGAATGTGAGGATGTACCATGGCGAAGACCGAGTTTACGGAAATCGAAAAAAAGATTTTGCACATTGTGCAAGCTAACCTTCCGGATAGCGCTACTCCGTACGCAGACATTGCGGAAGAAGTAGGCACAGACGAAGAGACCGTTCTTAACTTGTTGCAGCTTATGAAAGACGAAGGCACAATTCGCCGTTTCGGTGCCAGCTTAAAGCACCAGAAGGCAGGATTTAATCATAATGCAATGGTTGCATGGATTGTAAGCGAAGACATTATTGATGAAATTGGCAAAACAGCCGCTAAGCACAAGCTTATCTCTCATTGCTATCATCGTCCGACCTCTCATCCTGAGTGGAAGTACAATCTTTATACAATGATTCACGGTCGCCACGAAGACGAATGTATGGAAGTTGTTGAAGAGCTTCGCAGAACGACTGAACTGGACGAATTTGCCGTGCTTAAGTCTTTGAAAGAACTTAAAAAAGTATCCATGACCTATTTTTAAATTTTCAGCATAAAGCCTGCTTAGAACGCGAGGTTTTAGTTTTTTTATACCATCCAAGAGGAGAACCTTATGGAACGCTCCAGTGAATTATATGCACGTGCTAAAGAACTTATGCCAGGTGGCGTAAACAGTCCTATCCGTGCTTGTCTCAGCGTTGAATGTGAACCGCTTTTTATTAAAAAAGGTGACGGCGCAGTCCTTACGACCGAAGACGGAAGAACCTACATTGATTTCGTTGAGGGTTGGGGGCCAATGTTGCTTGGTCACGCGCATCCCGATGTTACCAAAGCGATTCAGGAATCCGCAGCAAACAGTTCTTGTTTCGGTGCACCTTGTATTGCAGAGGTTGAACTTGCTGAGATGATTGTTGATGCTATGCCTGGGGTAGACATGCTACGCATGGTGAGCTCCGGAACCGAAGCAACCATGACAGCTTTGCGCCTTGCCCGTGGTTATACCGGACGTAGCAAATTCATTAAATTTATTGGTAACTACCATGGTCATGGTGATCCGTTCCTTGCAGCTGCCGGTTCCGGCTTTGCTGACCTCGCAATTCCTGGTACTCCGGGCGTTCCTTCCGGTACTGTGCAAGATACCCTGCTGGTTCCTTACAACGATATTGAAGCAGTCCGTAAACAGTTTGAAGCAAACGGTGACGAAATTTCTTGCGTAATCGTTGAGCCAATGGCTGGTAACATGGGTGTTATTCCTCCGGCAGAAGGATTCCTCCAAGGTCTTCGCGATGTGTGTGACCAATATGGCGCACTGCTTATTTTCGACGAGGTAATCACTGGCTTCCGTCTTTCTTACGGTGGCGCACAGAAACGGTTCGGTGTTACTCCAGATCTCACCACTCTTGGTAAAATTATTGGTGGTGGTATGCCTGTAGGCGCTTACGGTGGTAAGCGGGAAATTATGGATTGCGTAGCACCTACCGGTAACATTTTTCAAGCTGGTACTAACTCCGGTAACCCGGTTGTCATGGCCGCAGGTATCGCAACGCTGAAAGTCCTTCAGAATGCAGATTATGACGCTCTTGAAGCCCGTGTAGCAGCATTTGCTAAAGAACTGCACGCGATCATCGCATCTAAAGGTGTAGACGTAACGTATAACACTATTGCATCTATGTTCACGTTGTTCTTTACGAATGAAAAAGTGACACATTTTGAGCATGCAAAAGCTTGCAACGCAAAAATGTACGCTTCTTACTACCAGCAGATGCGTGCTCAAGGCATCTACCTTGCATCTCTCGGTCTTGAGGCTGCAATGGTTTCCTTCGCGCATACAGACGAGCATTTCGAAAAAGCTCTTGCAGCTGCTCGCAATGTGAAGTTTTAGTAAAGCCTGCCGCGCTTGCTGAGCGTTTGTGTCTTCAACAGGCGGGAACTGCTTCCCTGAGGGATGGTATCCGTACCATTCGTTTCTCGTGAACAGCTGCTGGCGCAAGCACCCGTGAGAGGAACATCCTTTCATTGTGTTGACGTGCCAGTGTATAATTGACCGAAAGTCATTTGTTAGCGGTTCCAAGCTGGCAAACAACTAGTGAATATATATCGAAGGGTGGAGTGTTCGTCGCTCCACCCTTTGTTGTGTTAAAGAGGTGGAGATACCGCCGTGTGAAGAGATGCCTAACTAATGTATATTAATATAGGCTAAGAAAGGGGGCGGAAAAATCTGCTGTGAAGTGTCACTGAAGGTAGTGGTGGCTTGTTCCTTACAAATAAGGTGAAAACAGCCAGAAAAATGCGTCGCGAATACGAACTGGAAGTGGTCGGGATATCATCTCACGATGGGTGATTTCTTGTGATCGGCGAACTGTATCATCTACGTGCGCAATCAATTGCTGCGCAAGGTCCATATCGAGAACTTCGACATTCAGTTCAAAGTTGAGCATAAGGCTGCGCGGATCCATATTGGCAGAGCCGAACTGAACATAGCAGTCGTCAACAATCAGTAGTTTGGTGTGGCAAAAAGGCTGCGGCTGATAGAAGATGCGTACGCCTGATTCAAGCAATCCTTTGAAATAGTTTCTGCTCGCCCACTGTACGAAAGGCCAGTTTGACTTAGCAGGCAGAATAATGGTTACGGCGACATCACGCAGGGATGCTATGGAAAGGGCACTTATAAGCTCTGCAGAAGGTAAAAAATAGGGTGTCATGATGCGCACTGAATGCTTGGCGGCACTGATTGTTGCAATGATGGATGTGTGGAGAGGGTTATCCGGGTTGTCAGGCCCGTCTTTGATTACCCGGGCAAGGATTTCTCCCGTATGATCCATTGGTGCTGGAAGAGGCTGGTGCGCTTTTCCTTTTGCGAAGGCCCAATCCTCCATGAAAATTTGCTGAAGCTGAGAAACGATGGGCCCCGTTAGCTTATAATGTATATCTGAGAGTCGTTGATGCCCTTTGGCGTCATGAGTTCCACCGATATTCATTCCACCTGTGAATCCCACTTTGCCATCCACGGCCAGCAATTTTCTATGGTTTCGCAGGTTCAAGCGAATTTGTGGTGGAAGTAGGCTTAGGGGTAGAAAAACTGTTGAGGGAATTCCATGCCTTCTTAATAGCCGGACGACGGAACGCCATGAAAGCAATAAGCCGAAACCATCGATAAGAACGGCAACATGCACACCACGCTTGTGCGCTGCGACTAGATTTTGAATAAATTGTTTTCCAACAGTGTCTTTGTTTAAAAGAAAGGTTGAAAGGTATACGGATTCGCGTGCATTCTTGATCGCATCAAGCATGGCAGGATATGCCAGTTGTCCGTTAAACAACGGTTGAATGCTGTTTCCTTTGAGTGGAAACGTGCCCGTCATCGCCCGCCCGATCTTTTCTAGCATCACGATTTCTTCAGGAAGCTCCCTGAGCATACAGGTATGTGCCCTGTGGTCTGGTGGCTTGAGGTGTCCCATTACATTTTTTTGTTCGAATTCTTCACGTAGCCGGGTAGCGCTTCGTCTGACACGATTTACGCCGAAAATAATATAGGCGAGTACTCCGACAACAGGCAATGACAGACAAAGAGTAACCCAGACAAGGGCAGAATTCGGCTGTTTGCGTGTTAATAGGGCATGCCCAGCCCCGAGAAGTGACAGCACAAAAAAGAAATTGAATAATAAAACATAAGGAGACATGTACTCTCCATTGTAACTTATGTCTGCTAGACGTTTGAAAAAGACAACAGAAAAGACAGTATGTTATCAATAACGCTGAGCAGTTATTGTTTGCAAGTTTTATTATTTTTCCAAGACATAAAAAAACGCGGGGTAGTCACTACCCCGCGTTTTTTTATCTAGCGAAACTATCGAACAACTAAAACAGGAATCGCACAGTGGGAAATAATTGCTGAGGAAACGCTGCCCAGCAACATGCCTTCAACTTCGCTTAATCCACGGGCACCAAGACAAATCAGGTCGCAAGCTTCTTCTTTTGCCGCAGTGCAAATAGCATCAAATGGACGACCGGATTCGATACGTGTTTTGTATTTAATACCCTTTGCTTCTAACCCCGGAGTGTACTGTTCGAACACTTTCTGAGCTTCAACTTTCATTTCTTTGCGAAGTTCTTCGCGAGCATGTCCGCCGATGATTGCTGGAATGCGATCAAGAACATGTACCAACACAATTTCAGAATCCATGCTTTCTGCAATAGCTAGCGCTCTACGCTTTGCAAGTAATGCATGTTTAGAGCCATCTACAGGAACAAGAATTTTTTTGAAAAACATGAGTAAGCCTCCGCATGCTTATTGTCTTAGGGTGCGTTGAACTCAATAAAATTAAAAAGTATTAATTTATGCCACAACGCACAGATATGTCGCTTATAATACAACATAAAAAATAGCAGGTTCAAGAATATTTTTCAATACAGTATCAGTTGTCAAACGCTGGCTTCCTTGTGTTTCAAATACTTCTCCACTTTTCTCTATTGTGCTAAATTAATGAATAAGTTTTTTAACGCAAAATTACGCATAGCTAACGCTAACTGTCGCAGTCGGCAATAGTGGTTGATTTCGCGATTATTAATAACGAACCAAGTCCTCTTGTGTAAGCAGATGGTCGTTGCAGTAGTGCAATCTTTATCTACCTAGGTTGTTGAATAGTTATTTGAAAAAAGTAAAAAGATACTGAAAAAACGAGAAATATGTATTCCTTTTTTCTCAAAGACTGTTCAAGCAATACATAAAGGATACGTGTAAGTTGTGCCCTTTTCAGTACATTTACACTTGAGACGGTACGAGACAAAAAATGTAACTACCTTGAACTGATCGCCAAAAAACAGTATCAGGCGCTCATCAAGAATTTTCAATGGTGCACTATAAAAGTACCATAAACAGGAATGCCAACACATTCCCAATTAGGAGGCCAGACGTGCGGATTCTTATCGTGGGTTCCGGTGGACGTGAACACGCCCTCGCATGGAAACTTCGTCAGAGTGCAAAAGTTGAAGAAATCTTCATCGCCCCGGGTAATGGTGGTACTGCGCTCGAAGGTACAAACGTACCTATAAAAGTAGACGACCTGCCCGCACTGGTGGCTTTCGCCAAAGAAAAGGCTATTGATCTCGTTGTTCCGGGTCCTGAATTACCTTTGGTTCTTGGAATCAAAGATGCACTTGATCTGGAAGGGATTCCCTGCTTTGGTCCTAATGCTTTTGCAGCCCAGCTTGAGGGCTCTAAGGCATTTGCCAAAAATATTATGCAGGAAGCCGGTGTACCCACTGCTGCGTTCGGAGTATTTGAAGAATTTTCTGAAGCCCGTGATTTCGTGTTGGATAAAGGCGCCCCGATTGTTGTTAAGGCTGACGGTCTTGCAGCAGGCAAAGGGGTTATTGTTGCCCAGTCCACCGACGAAGCTATTCAGGCGCTTGAAGAAATTATGGTGCAGAAGTCTTTTGGCGACTCAGGGAAACATGTTGTTGTTGAAGAGTGTCTTGTCGGGGAAGAAGCATCTTTTATCTGCTTCTGCGATGGTCATACAGTAAAGCCTCTTCCTTCTTCTCAGGATCACAAGGCAGTTTACGAGGGCGATACAGGGCCTAATACTGGTGGTATGGGTGCTTACAGCCCAGCTCCTGTTTTGCCTGCAAGCCGCTATGATGAAATTATTGAATCTGTCATGCAACCAGTCGTGAATCTTCTGGGAACAAAGGACAAACCGTTTATCGGGATTCTCTACGCAGGCATTATGATGACCAAAAACGGACCGTATGTGCTTGAATTCAACGTTCGTTTTGGTGATCCGGAATGTCAGCCGCTGATGATGCGTCTTGACTGTGATCTTGCTGACGTGATGATGGCGTGCGTTCAAGGCAAACTAGCTCAAACTCCGCTCCCTATTAAAGATGAAACTACCCTTGGCGTTGTTGTTGCTGCCGACGGCTATCCGGGAAGCTACCCTAAAGGTATGGCTATCTCAGGTATTAAAGAGGCAGAAGCGCTCGGCAACGTGAAAGTTTTTCAAGGTGGAACAGCCATTGAACATGGGCAGACCGTCTCTACTGGTGGACGGGTGCTTTGTGTAACAGCACTTGGTGCTGACCTTGCCGCTGCACAAAAACGCGCTTACGAAGCCCTTAAGTTTGTCAAAATGGATAATGCTTATTACCGTAAGGATATTGGTTTTAAGGGGTTTAAATAAGACCCTCAGGAGATAGAGATTATGCCTCAAGTTGCTATTTTCATGGGTAGTGCCTCTGATGAAGAGACAATGCGCCCCTGTACTCAGCTATTAGATCAACTTAAGATTTCGTACATTTTTACCGTTAGCTCTGCCCATAGAACACCTGAGCGTACAGAGCATCTGGTGGACACTCTGGAAGCTGACGGTTGTCAGGTATTTATTTGCGCCGCAGGCATGGCTGCACACCTTGCCGGTGCGGTAGCTGCTCGTACTCTTAAGCCTGTTATTGGTGTACCTGTTACTGCATCCAACCTTTCCGGTCTGGATGCAATGCTTGCGACGGTACAGATGCCTCCGGGATACCCTGTTGCAACTGTCGCGCTTGATAAAGCTGGTGCAAAAAACGCTGCATGGCTTGCTGCACAGATGATCGCTCTTACAGACACCAGCATTGCAGCAAATCTCAAAGCAGCACGTGAAGAAGGCAAGGCCGCTGTTATTAAAAGCGCGGAAGAACTGGAAGCACGTTACGCCAAGTAGAATATATTTCGTAGTATGGCTCTCCCCATGTCTCACATAGCTGCAACTGTGTGTAAATGGTAGGGGCTTTCCTCAATGCGAAGAAATTAGAACGCCCGTCAGATCCAGCTGACGGGCGTTCTTTATTTAATGCATGTTAATAATGCTTGGTGGGAAGCATTACAATTAGTGAGTCATTGTTTTTTATTCAGAGTCCAGACCGAGAACGTTTCATTAGCATAGTGAAGGTCAGCCTCCGGCTGCTGCTAAGTGCTAAATAACGTCAAGGCCTTCTTTCTCAATGAGCGCGATTCCGTGTTCAATAGCAATCGCGTATGACAAATCCGTATCAAGAGCCTGTTCCCGTGAGTAGGCAGATATGGAGCTACCGTCTGCCATCGGGCAGTAACGACCACAAACAACACCTACAATACAGTCTTCATTGATGCTTATGAGCGGCCCGCCAACATCTCCTGCATGAACACGAGTATCAAAAAGAATATGGTTGTTCCCGAGTGGAGACATCAGCTTGGAACTTACAATAGAACTGACGGCAGTAAGGTGGTGCATGTTCTGAAAACCAAACGGGTAGCCGAGGCTCACGAGCGGTGTGCCAAGGCGCAGGCTTTCTGTGTTACCAAGCAGGAAGTCCGGCATAACAATGTCTGCGTCGACATCCATCGCAAGCAGGGCAATATCGCGTTCATTATCGACGCTGATTACTTCAACAGGAATAGAGCGCACATGCTCACGGCTGATAGTCTGAAAGTCTGTTGATTCAGGTGAGTATGGTACCACACAAAGATCTTGATGATTATCACCAAAAATGTGTCCTGTTGTCAGCATGAATCCATCCTCGTGTACGAGGAAGCATGACCCGAGAAAAGCGGCGCCACATTTGTCCTGACGCATGAGCATCATGCAGCCGCCAGTGAATTTTTCGGCAGAAGTTGTATACATAAGTCCTCCTAGCGAATTTTATGGCGGCGGCGCTTGGCCGGAAACGCCTTTGGTGTAATGCTTACTTTTTTAGGCTTTTTCTCCGTATCGATATAGAACTGCTGAGGGCCAGAATAGTCTTTAAGGCCTTTTAAAAGGCTGTACGCCATAAAGAGAAGGATTATTGCAAACGGCAAGCCGGACGCGATTGTAGCAGTTTGTAGAGCTATTAATCCTCCACCATACAGCAGTGCGGCAGCAACGCCACCTTCCAGCAATGCCCAAAAAACACGTTGCGGGATAGGGGGATCCTGGTTTCCGTTTGCTGTTATGATATCAATAACCAACGAACCGGAATCCGAAGAGGTTACGAAGAAACTGATAACAACAAGAATGCCAAGTACGCTTGTTACAGAGGAGAACGGAAAGTGTTCCAAAAGAACAAACAGGGACACAGGCACGTTTTCCTGTACGGCTTTGGCGATACCGCCACCACCGAACATGTCAATATACAGAGCACTGTTGCCAAAAACTGTAATCCATACAAACGTAACGAGCGTTGGTACAAGAAGTACGCCTGCTATGAATTCGCGAATGGTGCGGCCTTTGGAAATTCGGGCAATAAACATACCTACGAATGGTGACCACCCGATCCACCAACCCCAGTAGAAAACGGTCCACCCGTTTTGCCATGAGGAGTTTTCGTACGTTTCATTCCAAGTTGAAAGCTGCATGAAGTTTTGCAGGTAAATACCTATGTTTTCCACAAGAGCATTGAGGATAAACAAGGTTGGCCCTAACAAAAGAACAAAGAGTAGTAACAGGAATGCAAGGCTGATGTTAAGTTCGCTCAACCTGCGAATGCCGGCATCCAGTCCGCTTACTACTGAATAGGTAGCTATCAGCGTAATAACGCATATTAAAATGAGTTGAACGTGAGTTGTTTGCGGAATACCGAAGACATGAAATAGGCCAGCATTAACCTGTTGAACACCAACACCAAGAGAGGTCGCAACGCCGAACAGAGTGGCGACAGTTGCAGAAATATCAACGGCATAGCCTAGCGGGCCGTTTACTTTATCACCAAGCAGAGGGACAAAAGCTGAACGGATTGTAAGTGGGTATCCCTTGTTGAAAGAGAAAAATGCCAAGGAAAGGCCGACTAAAGCATAGACGCTCCATGGGTGTAGCCCCCAGTGCAGGAACGTAAAATCCATTGCTCTTCGTGCGGCTTCCGGGGAGCCGGGAGTGTCTGAAAATGGTGACGAGATGAAATGGAACATAGGTTCAGCAACGCCATAAAATAGAAGGCCAATGCCCATGCCTGCACTGAAGAGCATGGCGAACCATCCGATCATGCTGAATTCCGGCACGGCGTTATCGCCACCCAGCCGGATATCTCCGAATCGGGAGAACATGAAAAGAAAAGTACTAACCAGAATGATATTCATGGTTAGAACGAAGAACCAGCCTGTGTACGTTGAAATGCCCGTCTGGATTATTCCGAAAAAATCTTTGATGTCTTTGCCCAGATAGATGGTGAGCGCTACAAGAAGTACTATTAATCCAGCAGAAATAAAGAAAATATACGGATGGACATCAAATTTTAATTTCGCCCCATCACGGTTGGTGAGGTTTGAACTAGAACTCAAAGCTCCTCCTATGCTTGTGCGTAATGCACTAGTTATAAGTACAACAAACAATATAGACAAAAAATAATGCAGAATATGATTTCTGCATTACTAATAACAATGCATAAAGGGTTTATGTATTGTGTTTGCGTTTGTAACTTGCGGTATCATAATACATACAATAAACATACGTTGTAGTCAAATTCCAAAAAAAAATAGTATGATATGACAGTAAGAGATGCAGCACTACATTCTTGTTTTTTCTGTAACTAATGGTTCCAGAAGCCAGTAAACTGAAAAGATATAATACAATATAAAGCAAACAAGATCTCCGTAGTAACGCATACAAAAAAAGCGCTTCAGACGTATACGTCTGAAGCGCTTTTTTTATGAAATGTACAGGTGTGTTAGCGTGGCGGAACGCCTGAAGATTCTCGAATAATGAGATCGTGTTGAACAGAAGGAATTGTTTCTTCAGGGTGCTTACCGCTGCGCAAAATGTCGAGCAGGACTGTGGTAGCCTGACGTCCCATCCGGTAGCCCGGCTGTAATACAGTGGTGAGCGGCGGCCAGACATGTTTTGCCATAGGAATGTCATCAAACCCGATAACAGACACATCTTTTGGAATTTCAAATCCGAGACGGCGTAGTGCGCTGATGGTATTAATTGCTACAAGGTCGTTTGAAGCAAAAATAGCTGTTGGAGGGTTTGAGGAGTTCATCAACTTCTCAACGCCTTCAGAACAGTCTAAAGTGTTAGAAGACACTTGCACAAAGCTTTGTGGATGAGTTGGGATATCGTGATCCTGTAAACAATGCAGGAAGCCTTCGTAACGCATGCGACAGCGGTCGGATGCCGTAAACGGTACTCCGAGCATTGCAAAGCTCTTGTGACCGAGGTTGATCAGGTACTTGGTAGCATCATAGCTGGCTTGCACGTTGTCTACAGAGACACATGGCAGACAGCCCTGCTTATTAAACAGATTAACTGCAGGGATTTTTTCCTGATAGAGCTTTTGTGCAATGTCCCCCATGGAATCAGAGACCGTAAGTATAATACCGTCCACACGACGCTCAAGAAAGTTTTCTACCATCTGTTTTTCGCGCTGGCGGTTGTATTCCGCACTGGCGATAAAAACTTGGTACCCATGTAGTTGTGCTTCGTCCTGAACACCACGTGCGCATTCACTGTAAATCTGGTTGTTAACAGCCGGAATGATGTACCCGATTGTCTTTGTGCGCTGAGTAGCCAATGCTTTTGCAGCAAAGTTGCATCGATAATTATGCTTATCGATAATACGCTGAATGCGCTCTCCTGTTTCCTTGCGCACCTTTTCCGGCATATTTAAATAACGCGAAACGGTTGCAATGGAAACTTTTGCCTCTCGGGCGATGTCCCTAATTGTTGGCTGGAAAGATTTGTTCATAGTCATAAGTCATAAACGCGTTATGGTTTTTAAACTGGATGCTTAATCCCCAAAACGCGCGCTTGGACTAGAGGGGAAGCATCGTAAGTTATGTCGCCATGATAAAAGTATAGGAAGCTGTGTTACTGTTATCATGTAGTGCAATGAAAACCGTGCAACAAACAAAACAATTTGTTTTCATTTTTTGCTTTATATGGTGCTTTTAAAACTTTTGCAACTATGGTGTAAAGATAAGAGGAATACTCTCATAAAACACTGCTTACCCAAAGGTTAATGGGGTAGACGGTTGGAGGCAGGGGGTGCTTAATATAGCCTTTCATATTTATGAAAACGGTTACATTTGATTCCAAAAACTGTGCTGATGGTTTTTTTGACAAATTACATAAAAGAAGACCGGAAAAGCTATACTTTTCCGGTCTTCAATTTTTCACTTTGTCCAAAGAGTGAAAAAACACTTGTACCTGTGCAGGACAAGTAGAAAGGCTGGTAAGGAGCTACGCAAGCTCCTTTCTGCACTGAAATGTTAGCCGATTGGCAGTACAACTCGACCGTAAGTTTCGTTAAGTACCTCTGCCATTGCAAGGTAAATTGCAGACAGGCCGCAAGCAATGCCTTCGTATCCTGCAATAGTGCCTATAAGTGCAGAACCGGTAAAATCACGGAATGCAAGCAGGAAGAACAAAACAGTCAGGGAGCCGAAAATAAACTTAATGCAGAAGTTACCTTTAAGTGTCCCAAGGAACAGGAATAAGGTGAGAACTCCCCACATTACAAGGTAGCAGCCCATATACGCATGAGGAGTTGCCTCTGCCCAGCCAAGCTTAGGCATTACAATAAGAGCGACTAGAGAAAGCCAGAATAAACCGTAAGAAGTAAATGCGGTTGTACCGAATGTGTTTCCCTTTTTAAATTCCATAATGCCGGCAATTACCTGAGCAATCCCGCCGTAAAAAATACCCATTGCAAGGATCATAGAAGAAATTGGAAAAAATCCTGCATTGTGAATGTTCAACAACACTGTGGTCATACCAAAGCCCATAAGGCCGAGTGGTGCTGGGTTCGCTAAATTATCACGCATCAACCTACTCCTGTAACTAAAAAGTCGTATGCCTCATAAAAAGGCTGTTTGAATGAACAGCTAAGCTATATTCCTTAGAAACTCAAGCAAAATAACACTTCTTTTTTCTGATACCAAGTGTTTATAAAAAAGGGGCGCACGGCTACACACATCACTGTTACTATAAAAAAGAAGGGCTGCGCTATGCGCAGCCCTTCTTTAGATACGAGTAAACAACCAAGCAATTGTTACAATAGTGTTACAATTGAGTTACAGCTCTGTTAATTAGGTTAAGCCATCAGTCAATAGAGCCTCAAGCTCTTCACGGATAACTTGTGCTGCGGACTTCGCGGCAGTCTGTTCGATAGCACTTTTTATGTTGCGTTCTATGCGGGTGCTCATTGATTCAATCATACTCTCTGTTCGAACTTCAACTGCACTCAGGACGCGTGCCATCAGCGGACCGTCCATATTAAAAGCGTCATCAATGGCTTCTATCAGAACCTTTTTTTCCACAACAGGTGGCTGTTGGTCTGCAAGAGCTTCCTGCTGAGTAACAATATTCTGTAATGTGCTTTCCAGATAATAAATGCGTTCAGTGAGTTCTGCAAATTCTTCCGGTGTCATGGCCGGAATTGGAGGTACATCTAACGGCTCATTGTTTTGCATCGCAGGATTAACTGCCGGACTGGTATCCAGCATCTCTGAAGAGGCGTCTGAAGAGTCCTGAGCCTTACGCATCAGGTCTTCAATACTTGCATTAGGCGGTACAGGCGCTGCATTCTCATTAATGTCTGTCATGTCCAGATCTGGATCGACATATACCTCTGCATGCTCAGGCAGTTCTTCCGATGCTTCAACATATTCCGGCTGAACCTCTGCAAATGATTCCAGATCTGCCATCGCTTCTTGAGCAATATCTGCGATAGGAGCTTCATTCTCTATAGCATCCATTGCTTCAGATACCGGATTCAATTCGTTAGAAGGCGTCTGTGGTTCTTCTGTTTGGACAAATTCTGCGAAAGTATCAGCAGGATCGTTAACAACTGTTTCTGCTTCCTGATCTTCTTCGGCTGGATCTGAAGATATTTCAGACTCAACGGTCATTTCAGAAGGTTCTTCCATCGCCGCTTGTTCTACAGGTTCTGGATCAGACAGTAGAGCGTCAATGTCTTCATGGTTGAACGTTGCTGGTTCGATAGTCGGTTCAACTTTCTCTTCAACGCCGTCTCCCATCATGTCAGAGGAAAGCGGGTCTTCTCCCAAAATTCGATCAAGAGTTGAACCTAGATCTTCTTCCAGAGATGTAGGCTCTTCAAGCATGTCATCTTCGGCCCCGGAAACAGATTCAACTACTGGATTCAGTTCCGTAACTGGTTCATCCGGATCAAAATCAAATTCTGGCTTGTCAGAAGCAAGCTCAGTTTGTTGAGCAGCCATGTCTGTCTCATCAAGAAGTGAATCCAGTTCATCAAGAAGTGACTCTAATTCATCCGATGGGGTTGATGTAGAAGCAGCGTCTTGCTCTACCTGAGCTTGATGAGCAATATCCTCGACATCAGACTGTGCTTCTTCGGCTGCAGCAAGATCCACTGGCTCGCTGTCAAGCATCGCATCAAGCTCAGTGGCCAGATCGTTTTCCGGTACTTGTGGGGCATCCGCTAGCTCAACTTGGGGGCTTACATCCTCAAGTAATGCTTCGGTCACGGGGGCTTCCACAGGCTGAGTTGGCTCTGGCTCCGTGTTAACTACAGGAGCTTGTGGTTCTTGTGAAATTGGCGCTACAGGTTCGGCGGATGCCATTTCCAAATCATCCAGAAGCGCATCAATTTCTTCATCAAACATCGAACCATCAACAGGGTCAGCTGACTCTATTTTTTCAGATACAACCGGTTCCATTGGAGCATCTGGTTCAAACGCTAGTTCTGGATCAATTGCTGGTTCTGGCGTGGTCTCGGGTGCTGATGCTGGTTCAACATTGGGTTGTGCTCCACTGGCTTCATCAAGCTCGCTTAAGAGGAACCCAATATCATCCATATCAACTTCTTCTGAATCAAGCGTATTGCCATCAGCAGCTGTCAAGTCCGTACGTGGGGCCTGCGCTGGCTCATTATCGACTCTGAGCAATTCATCAAGGTCTGTGAAATCAAAATCATTAGAAGGAGTCGATGCTGTCTGAGGAGTCTCTTCACTGGATTCGTTTAGGATATTCTCTACATCAAATGGATCGTCCAGAGAGACCTCTTCAGCAAGAGACAGGCTCGCAGACATGTCAGGGGCAGGAACGGGCTCATGAGAAGGTGTGGATGGCACATCCTCTATTTCAAAATCAAAATCTGTAAATAAATCGTCAACGTCAGTATCGCTTCCGTCTGCAATAACAGACGTTGTTGTAGGAACGGTGTCTGGAACTTCTTTGGACTGAGATGCAAGTGTTGATTCTGTAGTTGCGTCAAGTTCATCCAAATCAAATTCCAGATTAAGGTCAGCAAACAAGTCATCATCTTCGGAATTCTGCGGATCCGGGGCAGCAGATGACGTTGTCATTTGTGTAGGTTCCATGGGGGGCAGATCATAATCGAGATCAGCAAGCAGGTCATCTTCAATTGAAGCATTAGCCTGTGGTACAGATTGTGTTGGAGATGTCTCGATTGGTGCTGATTGAGAGGGAACTTCACCTAATTCAAAATCCAAATCGGAAAATAAATCATCAATATCAGCATTATCTACGTCTGCAATGTTAGATTCTGTTGCATGTGCCGGTTCCGGAGCCACTGCCTGAGGCTGCGGAGCTTGCGCTGCGGCTACAGGTTCAGGGTCAGCAGAACTGAAGGACATTGCAGATAAATCTTCGTCAAAATCTGGTTGATGAACCGTCTCTTTTGTCTGAGATGATGAATCTGAGAATTCGCTTAATAGATCTTCAAAGTCTGCATCAAAACTGACTGAAGAGTCTTTTGAGTCTTCGGAATCAAGTAAATCGTCCAAGTCAGGCTCAAAAGAAGGATCTGTCTTGGCTGTCGTATTTTTTCCTGATGCTGCGAGTTCAGTGTCTGGAGTTATGTCTGTCAAAAAATCTTCTACTGCAGGCCCACTTGTAGGTGTGTCTGTTAGAAAGTCATCAACGGATGCTCCTGCAGGCTGCGGGCTAGCATCGGAAGAGTCAGTAAACTCTGAAAAATCTGTGCTACTGAAAAGGTCTTCCAGTTCGCTTTCAAAATCAACAGTGCCTGCGGGGCTGGCAGGGATGTTTTTCTCGGACGCCGGGTTAGGCGGTGTCCCCATCTCTACTATTTCTGTTAGATCGATAATTCCATTCTTTGTATTATCGGACATGACACACCTTTACATTCGGTTAGGCAGTTTTGAACACAAATTTATTGTGCGTTGATGCGTGCAACAGAATACATCGCAACATATATTAGTTGACGAAATTAACCATACATTATTGCATAAAGCAAGATGCGATGCCGCTCATTAGATTATGTTTAGTCTCGTATTGTCCCAGTTTATCGTTTTTATACGTAGCGTTATATGCATGAGATTTTTTGTTATATCCATGGCACGGTATTGAATCATGCATTACGCGAAATAACATCATTTCTATGCGAAAAGTGAATACTACAACTTTTAGGTATATAACCGTGCACAATGTATGCAGCAATGAACATCATGGTATGGTGTGCATTGCTAAATCCTCATCGGTATGCAGAAATCTTTCATTAGGTCTAGTGCGGAATATCATTGCTTCTGTCTATGCTCATAAAAAAAGGCCGCCTTTTCAGGCGGCCTTTATGCTCGTCATTAAAAGTACACTCTAGGAGTGACACTTAGATTTTTTACAACCGGTGAGAGCTTTTTTCATTGCTTTGTCTTTGCCTGCAGCTTCTTTGTGACAAGACATACAGGTTGAAAGACCGGATTTACCAACTTTTTTATTATGGATAATTTTGTAGTAAGAACCAGCTTTCTTTTTGTCTGCTTTAGCAGCAGAGTGGCAGCCTGCAGTAGCACATTTTTTGTAATTTTCTTTACCATCGATTGGATGGTGGCATGCATCACATTTGGAATCAGCGTGGCTTGCATGGTTAAAGACAACCGGCTTTTTGGTTGCTTCCATCTTAACTGGACAAGATGGAGCATCAACTGCGTAGGCAACCATGGTAAAAGCAACACAAAGCACTGCAGCCATAGCGAGTACCATTACTCTTTTCATGACAGTACAACCTCCTTCACAAGGCATGTTATGATTTTCACATTAGGCTATATTGTACCTCTATTACACTGTCAAGCAAACGTGACCTACTTAGTAGTAATCACATGACATTCCTTGCATATAAAGAATGTGCACAATAGGCAGTGTATAATGTGTATTGTTTGCTCATTCAAACTGTTTTGTATTATTTTACTGTATGACATCCCTTACAAGCGGTTGGTCCTGCAGACTTACCCTCTTTCTTACGGGATTTATGACAACCATTGCAGCTTGCTTTACTATTCGCATGGAATGCGTTTCTAAAGTACGCAATGGACTTGCGCTCTTCGGATGAAGTCGGGGTGGCTAAATCATGACAGCCTTTGGATGAGCAAGAATAGACTTCGGGATTTTGTTTCAGCATATGGTGACATGTTTCACATTGTAACGCAGCATGCGTGGCATGCGGAAATGCTACCTTTGGTTTTTTTATTTTCGCTCCGGCTGGTGCTCCAATTATGACAGGGTCTTTCGGAGCCTCCTGCGCTGCAGCAAGACAGATAGCTGCAAAAAAAAGCGATATTACCAATGGAACGGAAGGGATAAGATGGCGATGCAACATGGTATTTCCCCAGTTTTTATTTTCGGTACTTTTTTAGGTAACCACGGGGGGTTACAATCTTTTCACCTATCATTCGTGTCGTAGAATTGCCTATTATTATTGTAGAGAGCATATCTACTTCGTCTATGTCAAAAGAATTCAGAGAAAACACAAGTGTTTTCTGCTCATTGCGATAGGCTGATTTCACTAAACCTACCGGAGTATCGGCGCTTCGCACTGTCCCGACAATTTCAAGCGCTTTGCCTAGCTGCCAGTCTCTGCGTTTGGATTTCGGGTTGTATAACACTATCACAAAATCTGCTTCTGCGGCAGCTTTTAAACGTTTTTCAATAACGTCCCATTCCGTTAATAAATCGGAAAGGCTGATGACAGCAAAATCGTGCATAAGCGGTGCACCAAGTAACGCAGAGGCTGCGGATAATGCAGGGATACCGGCTATAACTTCAATTTCAAGCGTATCAAGGTGCTTTTCAGCCAATTCGTAAACTAGACCGGACATAGCATAAATACCCGGATCACCGGAGCACACAACAGCAGTGTCTTTGCCGCTTAGGGCAACTTCAATAGCTTTTTCACAGCGCGTTATCTCGCCCATCATGCCTGTTGAAATAATCTCTTTACCTTCTTTCAAGGCTTCTGGAACCAGATCAACATATAGCGTGTATCCGACAATTACGTCGGCATCTGCAATCGCTTTTTGTGCTTGAGGTGTCAGTAGAGCACTGTCGCCAGGGCCAAGTCCAACTATCTTTAAAGAGGAACTCATTAATTATATCTCCAACGCAACAGCGCATGTTACGCCGTCACCCTTTTCTTTTTCTACAATCAGCCGTGCCTTATGTTTTAACGAAGCACAGTGAAGCGCTGCAGCCTCCGCTACACTCTTGGTGCCGACTGCCTGTTTGGGCGTTTCTGAAGGGTTTGGGACGTCGACGGCATCAAGTACATCTGCTGCGAACGTTACAAAAGGAACATCCAGCTCTTCAGCTGCTTCAATAATTCCTTCTTCATCTACTTTTGCATCGACAGATGTTAAGTAAGCGATGCTTTCAATCGCCAGATTCCGCTTAGTAAATACTTCGTTAATAAGTTCGAGAACAGCTTCTTTAGGTGCACCGCGTTTGCTTCCAACGCCTACGCATAGTACCTTAGGATGCAGGAGTAACGTGTTCTCTTCTGGCTCAAGTGCTTTTGCACTGCGCCATGAAACAACGACACTGGGAAGATTATCTTTCGAAAGCGGTGCTAATTCTGCAGGAATAAAAAACTCCGCTACGGTGCTATGTTTTATTCCCAGCATGTCAGCAGGATCATCCAGAAGAACCTTTTCACCTGCTAGCAACGCGCCATTAACATGCTTTACCGCGCTAAGATTATGAATAGCGCAGCCAGCCTTAACAGCAATCAAATCCAGCGATGGTAGTTTTTCTGTGTCTGTAGCCGTAGTTATAACCGCAACGCCACCTGTGAGTTGTTCTATAACTTTTGCCAGATCATTCGCGCCTCCCAGATGACCCGAAAGCAGGCTCACAATGTGGTGTCCGTTTTGATCCATTACAACAACCGCTGGGTCAACATCTTTGCTTACCAAATGCGGTGCAATAGCACGGACGGCAATTCCTGCTGCAGTAATGAACACATGAGCGGAAAATTCGCTGAAACTTTTGGTAACGCACTCCCGCAGATTTTTAAAGCCGACTTCGTGTGCCACTGGAGAAGTGCCAAGCATTCGCATCGGTACAAAAACACTGCCACCGAGGGAGCCTGCGATGCGGTGCGCCAAGGTGACTCCCTTGGGGGTGACTGCGTAAATGGCCAGGCTATTCATGGTACTGTCCTTTTGAACCGGGCATGTAATTATATTTGCCAAAGATGCATTTTATAGTTTGCAGCTGTTTAAAAACTGTCATGTTCTTGAATATGCAGCTTGGAATCCAAATATTTGAATTTGGCATCGAGTTTTTTATTATGTTCCGTATCTGTCTTAGAATAGCGCCATAATGGTGATAAGTCTCCGAGGGTTTCTTTAAGTCGCCAGCTATGGATAAAGACCTGACCGGACAGTTCGTTCAGCACTGCCAATTCAGCCTCAGTGAATTTGTCAGTACCGAGTCTTTCGATAATCTTTGGTGACAGTCTAAGTGAGTCACGTCGTGCGTAGCTCATAATTGTCTGAATTTGTTTTGGCTTTTTGCCAAGGCGGTATTGCAGTGCATCACGGAATTCCGAAGAGTTCGGGAAGCGCTCAAGCCACAGGTCGTCAATTCGGTCTAATGTGTCCTGTGAGATATTATCAAGTTCAGTAAGCTTTTCCCATGCGCTTGGTGTCAGTTCGTATGATACAGGTCGGAAGGTGGTTTGCTGGAATACGTTTTGTAAAAAGAACAGGCAGATGAAGCAGATTGTCGCCGCCATTATAGGGGTAAGAATCCAACCAAATGCGATGTTTGCAAGCGAGCGCCAGCGGATGCCTCTGCCCCCTTTAAGAAGGCCGATGCCAACAATTGCGCCAATGGTTGCCTGAGAACTGGACACTGGTACTAGCGGGATTGGAGGCAGGCCCAGTGATACAGAAAAGTTGGAAAGCTCTTGTGATGACAGCATGAACAGAACGAGTGAGTTCGCCATAACAACCACAAAGGATGCAACAGGAGACAGCTTGACGATGCCGCCGCCGACGAGCAGCATAGTTCTTCGCGAGTAAGTAAAGATACCAACAGATACAGCAAGGCCGCCGAGGAAAAAGAGTTGCTGCGTGGCGGACAGGATAAGTCCCGGAAAAATTTGTATAGGCTGTAGATGCGCGACGGGGATAAAAACCCCCATGACGTTTGCCATGTTGTTTGCGCCTAAGGCGTAGGAGCCAAATGCGCCGGCTAGAATAAGTCCCCAGCGTGTCATTCCATCCAACGTGAAAATGTGAAGATGGGCAGCACGAATGAGACCTGCTACACACTTGTAGAGCAGGATTGAAAAGGCCGCAGCCAGAGCGGGGCAGGCTACCCATGTGAGCATAATCTTACTTAGAACAGCAGGGTCTGTTGCAGAACCGCTAAAAAAGTTCCAGCCAACAACAGCACCAACGATTGCCTGTGATGTGGAAACAAGACAACGAGCTTTGACGAGCAGGTATACGGTGATGGCGGCGGAAAATGCGACCATAAATGCACCGGCTAAGGCGTTCACTTCCCCCAGTTTACCCAGGGTATCCGCCGTGCCGGAGCCGCTATACATAGCGCCGAAAATAACGCAGAGTGAGCTGACGATGGCAGCAGTTCTGAACCGCACCATTCGTGAACCCACAGCAGCGCCAAAGACGTTTGCTGCATCGTTTGCGCCCAGTGACCAGCCAAGGAAAAGGCCGCTGGATAGGAAGACAGGCAACATAGTAAACCGTCCTTAGAGCATGCGTTTGATAACGTAAATGGTGAGTCTGTCTGCCACGTCTTCTGCCCTGTCTGCAATTTGTGCAACTTGTCGGACAAGGTCTTTGAGCTGGCTTTTGTGGCACAAACTCAAGTCGTCGCGTCGATAAATTTCAATGAGCATACGGGTCGTAACTTTGTCAGATTCGCTTTCCCAGTATGATACTTTGTGAAGGTGGTCGGATACGTCTGAACTGCGGAAGAATGCACGGGCAGAGCGCACGATCGCTTCAACAGATTCCACAGAGTACAAGACGAGTTCTTGCATGTCTTCGTGCGATTTGTGTGGAATTTCTGGCAGTTCAATCTGGAATTGCCAAAGAACTTCTTTGCAACAATCGAGCAGAGTGTCCAGTTGTTCCAAAAGTTGCAGCACGTCCCCTCGCGATTCGGGGATGAGTGTCTTGAGATACAGTTGGCGTTCGATTGCCCGGCGCATTTCATCGCCATGATGTTCTACCGTGGATATCTGGTTTAGCTTTTCTTCAAATTGCTCATGTTTTTCATCAATATAAAATCCTACGCCTTGCTTAAAAAGTAAAGACGCTTCACTCACCTGATCTAAAAATTCGTCAATGCGTTTTTTTAACCCAATCTGCTTCCGCAGTACGCTGTGCGACATCACTCCTCCAGTACAATAATTGCTTGTAACAATTGCTTTTCAGTATCTAGTAATCCATGTAATATGTTCGAAATATCTTTCGTACGATTGTTCTGTATATATTTATAGTTTTACAGCGAAGGTTGCTCTATCCGTTTACACATCGCGTAAGAGAAAGAGGGTTGGAACGCATGCAAGGGGATACACTGCATCTATTAATTATAGATGATGATACAATGTTGCGCCGTAATATTTCGGTTTACTTCGAAGACAGCGGATTTTTTGTAACGCAAGCCTGTAATGGTACAGAAGGGATTAAACTTTTCTCACAAAATCAACCTGATATAGTAATGGTTGATTTGCTGATGCCGGATACAGGTGGGCTTGCAGTTGTAGAGCACGTAAAGAAAACAGCGCCATATGTACCGGTAATTGTTATTTCCGGCGTTAACCTTGTTGATGAAGCTGTCCGGGCATTAAAAAAAGGTGCCTGGGAATTCATTACAAAGCCGATAATTGATCATGGAGTACTTGATCATGCTGTTAAAAAATGCTTGGAGCGAGCGAGCTTTTTACTTGAACGCAGCCAATACCATGCGTTACTTGAATCCCGTCTAGAAGATCATTCTCACGAATTGCGGTCAACTAATGACCAGCTTGTTCGTTATCAACAATTATTGCGGTCAAATAGTAGTTTTGTAAACAACCTTGTTGAAGCAATTCCCAGCCCTTTATATATCAGTGATAAAAATGCTGTCTGTATTGATTGCAACAAAGCCTTTTGTGACATGCTCCAGCTTGATAAAAGCGAAGTGCTCGGTGCACGTATTTCAGATTTGCTTGCGGCAAATACGACCTGTGCCGATGCGTTTTGTAGCAATGTATTTGAAAACAACAATAGCGGCGATTGCGAAATTACATACGTAGGTGCAGACAAACGTATTTCCTATTATGTGCTATACCGTAGTTCGTTTACGAACGGACATGAAGGAAAAGTTCATACGCTGGGTGTGCTCTATAATATTACAGAACTTAAAGCGCAAAAAGAAATTGTTGCACATCAAGCTTTTCATGATGAACTGACAACGCTTCCGAACCGCCTTTATATAGTAAATTTTTTGCGTGAAGTTCTTGAACAGGATTCCGGAACTACAAGATTTTGCCTTCTTTTTATAGATCTTGATAATTTTAAACGAATTAATGACAGTCTTGGGCATGATCTTGGTGATGAACTTCTTAAACTTGTTGCTATCCGTTTGAAAGACATAGTCGGAACAACCGGTAAGGTTGCCAGAGTCGGCGGAGATGAATTCCTTGTATTGCTTCCGGATGTCATAGAAGAAGGTGTTATTTCCAACCATGCTGAGAAGCTGAATGAAGTTTTTCAGCAGCCGTTCTATGTAGCATTACACAAACTTCATTTGTCTGTGACTATCGGTATTACGTGTTACCCGGATGACGGGCACGATGCGAATACGTTGCTGACCCGTAGCGACATTGCCATGTACCGCGCTAAAGAGCAGAAACGGTCCAGCTGGATGCGCTTTGACCGTTGTATGCTTGAGCAGGTGAAAGAACGGCTTAAGCTTGAGCGCTTGATTCGTGAAGGGCTTGAACGCCATGAGTTTATACCATATTTTCAGCCACGTTTTGATGTGCAGAGTGGGGACATTGTTGGTGCTGAAGCTCTGGTTCGTTGGATTCGTCCTGACGGCAGCGTCGGTAATCCTGCAGAGTTTATTCCGGTTGCAGAAGAGACAGGCCTTGTTCGTGAGCTCGGCGGGCAGGTGCTGATTGATGCCTGTAGGCAAATGCATGCATGGCATGAGATGGGGAATCCTGATTTAACGATATCCGTTAACATTTCAGCGGTGCAGTTTACTGAAGACTTATATGATACCGTAAGCAGTGCTATTGAAGAATCAGGCATTAATCCGGTCAAGCTTGAACTTGAAATCACTGAAACAATCATGATGAAGAATCTCGAAAAAACTGCTCAGATTCTCCGTGAATTGGCTGAACTTGGTGTAAAGATAGTCATTGATGATTTTGGAACTGGGTACTCCTCTCTGTACTATTTGAAAATTTTCCCGATTGATATTTTGAAAATTGACCGAACATTTATTGACGGCATCCCAGAAGATGAAAATGACGGAAATATTGTGTCGGCAATTCTTTCTATGGCAAAACAAATGAAGCTGCACGTTGTTGCGGAAGGTGTTGAGACAGATGAGCAACTTGTTTTTCTGCAAAATCACCAGTGTGAAGAAGCACAGGGCTTTTTATTCTCAAAACCGGTTGCTGCCGAGGAGTTTGTTCTGATGCTCGGGGATGAGAAGGCTTTCTAGCGATACCGTGTACGTCATAAATATACGAATAGAAAAAGGGTGGAGTTACGTAACTCCACCCTTTTTTTATGTCTGATTACTTGATTGGTGACTGCGAGTTTTTTTCCCATAATGGAGCCAGCCTATACAGAACTGTTTTCCATAGCATGTAACTGAGGCATAAGCCGAAAATCCAACCGCCAAGTACATCCATTGGGTAATGCTTTGCAAGGTATACTCGGGAATACCCAACTAATAGAGGGAGTAACCATAAAAAAGATCTAAGTTTAGGCCAAAGAAACATTGCAATAACTACTGAAGCTATTGAGTTTGCAGCATGTGCAGAAACAAACGATGACCCCCGGGTGTCTGTTTGTACAAAGTCGGCAGGCTGCTGAAGCCACTCACTTTTTTTGTAGTTGTAGTAGTTTGCCTGCGCGATAGCATTTTTTGGGCGAACGCGACCTGCTGCATTTTTGATGATGTTTGTTCCTAAATCCGTAATGCCGACAACTATGCCAATCATAGCTAGGCCAATAAGAAGTTGCCGCCATTTTTTAGTTTTTATCCCGGTGAGCAAAACAAGAGGGATGGTGACAACCCATACCAACATGCGATTTGAAAAAATAGGCATGAGAACATCAAGAATCTCTGTACGCCATTGCATGTTGATGAGTTTGAAGAGGACTAAATCCCATTCAGGAGTAGAAAACGCCATGTATTCCTCTGGCAAGTGATCATTGAAGATTATGTAGGGCACTCTTTTCAGAGTGCGAACGGACAATAATAGACGTCGGGCGTCTGTATCTTGTGTTACTCATTGAAATCATCAAATGCAAGGCAAAAACTCGACAAGGAAAAGATGTGGAAGGTGTAGGTAAAAGCATAACTATCTTGTTTTGTTTGTAAATTACATGCAGATGATAGCGCTCCTCTTTAAAGAGAACAGAAGGACATGAGCGGGGGTAATAAGGGGGTAAGACCGCGACAGTGTCTGCTATCGTTTGTGCTTTCTGAAAAGTATGCCTTTGCATGACGCTTCTTATACAGAGAAGAAAGCTTAATGTCTGGATGCGGTACTATCTTTTTGTTATGATTGCCTAATTTCTATTTACAGCACTGGAGGAAAGGTATGCCGCAGCAGAATGTATGCGATTCCCATAACTGGCTTGCAGTCTCGTCGAGGATTAACATGCATACGCCTATGCTTTTGCTGGCACTTGGCGTCGGCGTGCTGGCGGGATATGGGTCAGTGGTGTTTCGGTATGCCATTGATGCTGTGCAAGTTGTCTTTTATCAAAACAGCACGGATTTTTTAACGTTTTACAATACGCTTCCGTGGTATGCCATTGTGCTCCCTCCTACTATCGGGGGAGCGGTTGTTGGTTTCCTTACGTCTAAAGGGGCACCGGAAGCAAAAGGACATGGTGTTCCGGAAGTCATGGAGGCTATTGCCTTACGTGACGGCGTGATCCGGAAACGTGTTGCTGTTGTTAAGATTGCAGCCTCGGCTATTTGTATCGGTTCGGGAGGTTCCGTTGGGAGGGAAGGGCCTATCGTACAGATTGGTTCCGGCATAGGTTCTACAATCGGGCAATTTTTGAAGGTTAATAGAACGAATCAGCGAACTCTTGTCGGGTGCGGTGCTGCTGCGGGGATTGCTGCTACGTTTAATGCACCTATTGCAGGAATTCTTTTTGCCTTGGAAATACTGCTTGGTGACTTCGGATTTGCGGCTTTTTCGCCAGTTGTTCTTTCAAGCGTTACTGCTACAGCTATTTCCCGCTATTACTTTGGAGACTTTCCTGCATTTATTTCGCCCGTGTACAAGATCGGATCACTATGGGAACTGGGATTGTTTCCAATTCTTGGTGTCCTCTCTGCCTTAATGGCGGTTCTCTTTGTCGTTACCTTGTACAAAATGGAAGACTTGGCCGATCTGATACCCATCCCCCCGATTTTAAAAGCTGCATTAGGTGGTTTATGCATCGGTGGGATCTTATTGCTTTTTCCAGAAATTATGGGCGTAGGGTATGGTGCGATAAACCTGAGCCTTATGGATAAGATGGCATGGGGAACGATGCTTATCCTCGCATTTTTAAAGATTTTTGCAACGTCATTAACAATCAGCAGCGGTGGCAGCGGTGGTATATTTGCGCCTTCTCTTTTTATTGGTGCAATGATTGGTGGTGCATTCGGCTTTGCTGTGCATTATGTTTTTCCAGCAGTAATTCCTTCACCCGGTATTTTTGCTCTGGTAGCCATGGGAGGGCTTGTTGCTGGAACTACCTATGCCCCGATTACAGCGATTCTCATTATTTTTGAGCTTACCAGCAATTACCATATTATTTTACCGTTGATGCTTACATGCATCATAAGCACATTTTTAGCGTCTGCCATTAGTCCCGGGTCAATATATACGATGAAATTGCTTCGCAGAGGTGTCGATCTTCGGGGGGGAATGGAGCAGAATATTTTGAAAAAGTATAAGGTAAAGGACTTGATGCATACGCAACCCGACATGTTGTATGAAGGTGCAACGTTAAAGCAGGTTTTTGAAACATTTCAAAGAAAAAATGCACCATATTTGTATCTTGTGGATAAAAATGGTGAACTGAGCGGCATTATTTCATTTCGTGATTTGCGGAGTGTTCTTGCTGACGAATATCTGGACAATCTGCTTATTGCAAAAGACATCGCAACAACCTGTATTCAAACTGTCCGGGGCGAAGATGTGGTGTTGGGGGCGTTACACCGAATGGCGGCGTTCAGCATATCGCAATTACCAGTGGTGGGTAATGACGGAAAGCTAGTAGGTACATTACGGGAACAGGATGTGCTTGCTGCGTATGACCAATCTGTGGTGGGGATACAGTTACGAGACTCTGTATAGATAAAAGATACTCCCCCGACTCCATTATTGGAGGAGAGGGGGGAGTGTTTGTTAACTAAGACCTGGTAAGAGTAGCTTGCGTGGCTGATTGACCCGTTGTTTAACGCGAGTCCATGTTTTTGGAGTACATCCAAAACGGAATGACCACAGGTCGCAATGTTCTCTGGCACTACAAGAACGTACTTCCGTCCGGTTGTTGTCGGAACACATAAGACAGTATTGCCGGATTTGTTGTACTGAGCTGCGTTGAGGTTTTTCCGGTTCAGTTCCAAGACGATGGTTGAAGAACAGGCATGAGTTGTCCTCACACTCTTCTACCCGCTTGGAAGAGCCTCCCTGACATGTGAGACAAAATCGTCTGATTGCTTTCTTCGGTGATACCTTTGCCATATCTAGCCTTGTGTGTAGCCGTTTGCACATTCTGGGCACAAACAGTATGTATTTTTAGTAAAACGTAAATTGAAAGTTGTATGGATATCGACAACTTTTTGAAACTTATTGATATTTTGATCGTATGTCTTAGTACAGTGCAGGTTATGTTACCATAATAGTTTTGTAATGCTGCATAAAAAATGCGTATATTATACCGGACAGGGGGCACCGTGCCGATAAAAAAATCAATTGTAACAGGTGTTGCGCACTTTTTTCAAGCAACAGGATATTCGATACAAGGGCTTGTTTCCACGTATCGTTCTGAAATTGCATTCAAACAAGAAGTTGCGCTTGTTCCAGTAATACTGATTGTTGCGTGGTTCTTCTTCGGATTTCCATATGCGCTGTTGCTGACCGGCATGTGGCTTATAGTCTGTGCTTTTGAGTTATGCAATTCCGCGATTGAAAATATTGCAGATTTAGTGATGCCCGAGAAAAACGAATTTATAAAACGCGCAAAAGACGCAGGTTCTGCTGCTGTTGGGGTTGCTGTTGTCGCTAATCTTTTGACATGGCTTTATGTGATTTTTGTGTAGCCCTAACGACATAGTGCGTAAAAAAAGCTCTGCTTCCAAGGAAGCAGAGCTTTTTTTACGTGAGTTGATTGTGAAGCACTTTGCGTAGATTTGTCATACTGAAGATTCATAGGGCAGATGCGAAGTTTCAACATTTAACTCCATAAAAATGTGCGAAAGTTGAAATTCATGCATCACAATATGGGCAAGATTCAATCCCATGACCTGTTCAATGTTCATAGGCCCGGCAATTTGATGCCTGAAGTAATTTTCAGAAAGGCATTCCCGTGGTGCTTCAGTAATGAATGAACGAAGCCATGCATGGTTTTCATCCCACATGTCTGTTAATTCATAAATATCGTACTCACCTTTAGGGTACATAGCTAACTCTGGTACGGGTAACAGTAGTTGCAGGTTAAAAACATACGATGTGATCGCGTACGAGATTTTATGAGCAAAGGTTCTGTGCAGAAGCTCCATATCTTCGGGTTCCGGTAGCCCGCCAAGAAGTGAGCGTTCTGCAAGAACTATATGTTCAAGAACCATAATGGGTGACCACCTGTCTTCCCCTGGTGGTTTGCGCCGTAGTATGCCCGCGTACTGCTTATTAAGCGAAGAAAGAGTTTTGAGCAGCTCTATCTTATGGTCGTGGGTTGAGTGCATCATGTAATAAAGATTCTGTTCCATTTTTGTATGGTACACAGCCATTTTTTATAGCTTCTATGATTACTCTGGGCTGTAATACTAATGGTTCCAGCTCAATTTTTACAATGGGCTAATAATATTATGAAAAGCAAAGGCGAAGAAACGTTTTATAATTCATGATTATATTGGGGCACTGGCAGGTGCTTCTCGGGTTTGTATCCTGCATAAAAAAAGTGCTCCCCGACAGATGCCGGGGAGCAGAAGAGGCCTTGCTAAAGGAGGAAACTTAACGTGGGTTAGTATGAGTGTCTATGCTTGTTGTTATATATAAAAACAGTAAGAACTGTTAGTTGCTCAGTAAGCGGGGGTCGAGTGACCAACCCCCGTTGGGACCTGATGGAAATGGTGAGGAGGTATGAACCATCTCCTTTTTCTTACCTTAAGCTGTATCAGTGTGGGGGATACAGCAGAGTGCCTTTGCTAGAGGCGTTCAGTCTGCCCCGGGGTGTAAGGGGGGGACTGAATTTCAATACGTTTTTTTAACGAGGAGTATGTATTGCTATCTTATTTGCATCTGCCACAATGCTGTAAGAAGCAAGCTCTGTTTGCAATGTTGCTTGCGTTCTCTATGCTGTTTGAATTTGTATAAGCATACAGCGTGCCAAATATAATAATCTTTTAAAATAAGATAGTTACTTGCATCGTTTTAAATGTGAATAAAAACATGTGCAAATTCTGGACGATTGAACCCTCACATGTGCAACTCTATATGTGCAATATCTGCACATGTGCACCTGTGCGAATAATGTGCAGGCTACATAACTGCACAAGTTAATCTGTACAAGTAACCTTCAACCCCATTGAAAGCATCCGTGCGGCGAAGAGCCCGTTTCCTTCGATTTTCACTCCCGAAAATGAACCATCATAAATAATGCCGACACCGCAAGACGGAGAACGGGATTTTAAAATAGCTTTAGTGCATCCAGCCAGTTTGACGAGATTGGTTGCTTCTTCCACACCGTGCTGCATCTTTTCCGTAATATCTTCTCCATCCTTCGAAATGGCACGGCCTTCTTTTAATTCAAACGGCATGCGCGGGGTAGAAAAGCCTCCCAGTTGTTCAGGGCATACTGGCATTGCACGTCCTTCTCGAATGAGTTGCTGCACCTGCTCGTTCGCAGTGTGTTTTCCGTCGTATCTACAATGACAGCCTGCGAGACAGGCACTAACTACGTATTCTATCATACATGCTCCATGAATTATTAACGATTCTTGTGTTGCCCTAGCACCCTTACCTGTTACGGGCAAGTGGTCAGTGTTTCGGGATGATAGTGCCTTCTTGAACATGGCGCTAAACAAGGTGTATGAAAATTGAACGCATGAATAAAATTTACACAGTAAAGATATAATGCTCGCAAAGAAGCGTATGCTTTTTTTACAGGATAAGCGCGGGTTGATTCTTGAATACTAATTTATAGTAGTCAAAATAGGATCTTATGACTCTTGGCATGTGGGTTGCTTTATGAAGATATATAAAACTAATACTGCAGGAGTTACGTATGAATAAAAAATTTATTGCGATTATAGCGGTAATGATGGTTTTGACAGGTTCTTTTGCATTTGCTGCAAACAATTCAAATCGCCAGATGCCAATGATGAATAATCAGTACGCACAGCACAATGTATACCATGATCAGTACGGACGGCATGGACAGCATATGTTCCGATTGACCGATCAGGCTAAGTGTAATTCAACGTCTATGTGGGATTCAGTATGTAACTTTTTCGGAATGCATGGTGGGCATGGTAGCCACAGCAGGTTTGGTAGTCGGTATGATCGGGATGGGGGAAGACGCATGTAGCGCGGCAGTTAGATTGCCTTTAGCGTATTGAGACTGCAAGTTTTTTTAGCGTAGCCAAGGCAATAGTGCCTTGGCTACGCTTTTTTGTATCGTACGTCTGTGATTACAGAATAGGAAGATATTTGCGAAGTTCAAACTCAGAGACATGGGTACGGTATTCGTCCCATTCAATGCGCTTGTTATTCACAATGTTGGAGTGCATGTGCTCACCAAGGATGTTTTTCATGAGTTCGGAACCTTCCAACAGTTCAGCCGCTTCGTGGAGTGAGCCGGGAAGAGACTCGATACCCTTTGCTGTGAGGTCTTCAGTTTCCATCGCAAAAATGTTTTCCTCAACCGCTGCTGGAAGCTCGTATCCGTTTTCAATACCTTCGAGACCAGCACCAAGGGTTGCCGCAAAACAGAGGTAAGGGTTTGCTGCAGGGTCAGGGCTACGCAGTTCAATACGTGTTGCCTGCTCTTTGCCAGGTTTATACATAGGAACGCGGATTAACGCGGAGCGGTTGCACTGTGCCCATGCAATATACACAGGTGCTTCAAATCCCGGTAATAAACGCTTGTAGGAGTTTACCCACTGGTTTGTGATGCAGGTATATTCCTTGGCGTGCGTCAGCAGACCGGCAATGTAACTGCGGGCTTCAGCAGAAAGGCTGTGTGGATCATTCGCATCGAAAAATGCGTTTTTACCATTTTTAAACAATGACTGGTGCACATGCATGCCGGAGCCGTTTTCGCCGAAAAGCGGCTTAGGCATAAAGGTCGCGTAGCAGCCATGCTTTCGGGCGATTTCTTTTACAATGACTTTATACGTCATTGCGATATCGGCCATTTTGAGTGCTTCTGAGTAGCGAAGGTCAATTTCGTGCTGTGATGGTGCAACCTCATGGTGAGAGTATTCAACATCAACACCCATTTTTTCTAGAGCAAAAATGATTTCGCGGCGGATATCATTCCCCATATCGAGAGGTGGTGCGTCAAAGTAGCCACCGGAATCAATCGGCTGTGGGGTCTTTGAGTCTGTAAGGAGAAAGAATTCGAGTTCCGGTCCTACGTAGTAGGTGTACCCTTTTTGTGCTGCTTTTTCGATGAGCTTACGCAGAATGTAGCGCGGGTCGCCTTCATACGGAGTGCCGTCCGGATTTTTGATGTCGCAGAACATTCGCGCAACAGGGCGCTCGGTCGGACGCCATGAACAAATCTGGAATGTGGTTGCATCCGGATATGCTACCATGTCGGACTCTTCAATGCGGGTAAAACCGAGAATTGAAGAACCGTCAAACCCCATTCCTTCTTCAAAAGCGGCTTCCAGTTCTTTAGGCGTCACTTGGAAGCTTTTGAGCGTGCCCAAAATATCTACAAACCAAAACTGAATAAAACTAACATGGTGTTCTTTTACTGCGCGGACAACATCGTCCCCGTTTTTGCAATTAAACACAGTATATTCTTCCATCATGAAGTACCTCCCAAAAAGGCAAGTCTGCTAATATGGGTGACAGGAATGATTGGCCTGCTCCTAAAACTCATACAATTTTGAAGGGATACAATTGAGTGTTCTTAAAAGTGATTTTTTTTAAGGCTCATCCCTGTTATTCACGGGCGCATCATTAAACAGCATCCAAGTGAATAGCAAGAAGATAAAAGTATCCTTGTTGACAAAAATGTCACATAAAAAGTTTTTTTTCCAGAATTAATTTTTTTTAATGTAAAAAAAACTCCCCTGTTTCGTTAAAAACAGGGGAGCAACTTTGCCTAAGTGGAGGCTATATGGTGGAGACAGCTATTTAATGAACAGCATTTCCTGGTAAGTTGGCAGCGGCCAGAGGTCATCTGCTACGACATCTTCCAGTTTATCTGCATATTCGCGAAGCTCTAACATTACTGGGAGTACTTCGTTGCACAGGAAGCGAGCGTGCTCCTGTTCATCGGAATGTCCTTTTGCAAGCATTGCTTCAAGTTCGTCTGCCGCAGATTCAAGACCATTCAGATTTTCAGTAAGTTTGGTCAGTGGGCCCTGAATGCAGCCGAGACCAAGTTCCTTCATGTTCAGGCAGTTCTTTGCGAGTTCTGTCTGGTAACGAACTGCTGCAGGGAGAATAGAGGTGCGAGCCATTTTGATAGCCAGTTCAATTTCAGTCTGAATAGTATTAATGTACTGTTCAAAGAAAATGGATGTGCGGCTATCGAGTTCCCGTTTTGAAAGAACGCCAAATTCTTCAAACAGGGTTACGCTGGATTCACTGTTAAGTGCTGGAAGTGCTTCTGGGGTAGTGCGAAGGTTCGCAAGACCACGTTCTTCAGCTTCTTTAGCCCATTCTTCAGAGTATCCGTCGCCGTTGAATACTGCGTTGCCGTGTTTTTTAACGATTTCCTGAATAACTTTTGTTACGGCGTCGTTAAGTTCGCAGTTTTCGCTGGTCATGAGTGCTTCGAGACGGTCAGAAATGTATTTCAGAGAGTCAGAGAGCATGGTGTTCAGTACAAGCTGTGCTCCAGCAATAGACTGGCTGGAACCAACTGCGCGGAATTCAAAACGGTTACCGGTGAAAGCAAACGGGCTTGTGCGGTTACGGTCTCCAGCATCCATTGGAAGAGGAGGCAGGGTGTCTACACCAACACGCAGGATGCCTTTTGCTTTAGAGGTAGCTACATCACCTTTTTTGATCTGTTCAAAAATTTCAGCAAGCTGCTGTCCAAGGTAGATGGACATGATTGCTGGAGGTGCTTCGTTGGCACCAAGGCGGTGGTCGTTGCTTGCACATGCAACGCTACAGCGGAGTAATTCGCCATGCTTATGTACTGCACGGATCATAGCAGCACAGAAGAGCAGGAACTGAGCGTTTTCATGCGGAGTTTCGCCTGGATCGAAGAGGCTGCCGAACTGGCCGTTACCGATAGAGTAGTTAAGGTGTTTACCGGAGCCGTTGATGCCTGCGAATGGTTTTTCGTGCATGAGGCACGCCATACCATAACGTTTTGCAACGCTTTTCATTACGCTCATGATCATCTGGTTGTGATCGTTTGCGAGGTTGGAATTCTCAAACATTGGAGCAATTTCGTACTGGCCGGGAGCAACTTCGTTGTGACGGGTTTTTACCGGTACACCAAGTTTGTAAAGTTCGCGTTCTGCTTCAATCATGAAAGCGAGAACACGTTTCGGAATAGTGCCGAAGTAGTGGTCATCCTGTTCCTGACCTTTCGCTGGTTTCGCACCGAAAAGGGTACGGCCGGAAAGGTAGAGGTCTGGACGGGCGAAGTAGAAGTTGCGGTCAACGAGGAAGTATTCCTGTTCAACGCCAGCGTAGTTCTGAATACGGTCAAAATTGTTATGACCAAGCAGTTTGAGCAGGCGGCTGGCCTGTGTGTGGACTGCCTGATTAGAGCGGAGAAGCGGGGTCTTTTTATCAAGCGCTTCACCGGTCCATGCAACGAATGCGGTCGGGATACACAGGAAAACGCCGTTGTCGTTTTCTAAGAGGTATGCAGGGTTTGTAAGATCCCATGCGGTGTAACCACGAGCTTCGAAGGTAGTACGCAGGCCACCGTTCGGGAAGCTGGATGCATCCGGTTCACCCTGAATAAGGGTAGAGCCTGAGAACTGGGCAATTGCACCACCGCGTCCGTCAGGTTCAAGAAAACTGTCGTGCTTTTCAGCGGTAAGGCCGGTCAGCGGGTAAAATACGTGTGTGTAATGTGTCGCACCTCGGGAGAGAGCCCATTCTTTCATTGCAGAAGCAACTGCATCTGCAATAGAAGGGTCCATCTGCTCGCCATTTTCGATTGTGCGCTTGAGAGATTTGTAAACAGCCTTAGGAAGGTGTTCTTGCATGACCTTGTCATTGAACACGTTGCAGCCGAACAGCTCTGTTGGCTTTTCTTCAATGAAGTTTAAAGGCTTGCTTGTTGAAGTTGTGTTGTTTACTGCCGAAATGGCTTTAAGTCTTGCTAAAGATCCACTCATGAAAATCTCTCCTTTAAACAGATTCGCGCAATATAAAATGGTACACGCCTTGTGAGGCATCTGCATTCTTCTTTTGATAAATATAAAGCACAGATGATGCCAGTGTAGTAAAATCAGGTGCTTATAAAAAATGCTGTTGTACGTTGCTTATTGTGTATGACAAAAATGTTAGAACTGCAACCCGAAAAATGAGCATTTTGACAATTATGTAAAAAAATAATCATAAAGGGTATTGTGTAAGAAAAGCTAAATAACAAAAATGTTAATTATGTGATTGAGTGGACGTGCATGATGACAGTGGGATCCGCGCACACAACACAATTGTGTTTACGACGTTCAAGGGCAAGTTTTTTTGCCAAAGTTGTAATAGATTGGAATTACGGTTTTTTAGTCGATTTTTTATTCAAAAATCGATACTTGACTGAAACACAGGCGTAACTATTTTGCTATATTGCTTGAAAATATAGTGTATGATGAAGTTACATTCATAAATCATAAAATGTAGTAAGTGAATTTAGCCCTGAGAGGTTGGCCATGATGAGACGGAGTGAAGAGAGAAATCTCAATCTAGATTTTATTCCGCCTAAAGTTAAGAAGGTGCTTGCACCAATCAAAAAGCCATTGATGCACATGACTCGTGTTGACGGGTTATTCAATGTGTACGACAGCATCTCTAGACGAGAAAGCCCGCTCGAATTTTGCCAGAATGGGTTGGAAATTTTAAATGTGCAAGTTGAAGCTCTTGGCAGAGGGCTGCGCGATATGCCGCTAGATAAGCCGCTTGTAATTGTTTCTAACCATCCTTTTGGTGGTATTGAAGGACTTGCGCTTATGGCAGAAATTATGCCGTTGCGTCCTGAATGTAAGTATCTTGCGAATTTTATGCTCGGAATCATGCCGGAATTGCGTCCATGCATGATCGAAGTAAATCCGTTTGAAACAAAAGAGGCACGACGAGCAAATATTCGCGGGCTTCGCCAAGCTATTTCTCATGTTTCTGAAGGCGGAAGCCTTGTTGTGTTCCCTGCAGGAGAAGTTTCCCACCTTCAGCCTAAAATGGGCGGCATTGTAGATCCTGCCTGGAATAGAAGCGTTGCGCGAATTATTCGTAAAACAGGCGCCGATGTCCTGCCATTGTATTTCCACGGACGGAACAGCCTGTTCTTTAATATGATGGGCATGGTGCATCCACTCGCCCGCACAGCATTGCTCCCTGCGCAACTGTATAACAAACGAAATAAAAAAATTACCTACAGCGTCGGAAACATCATACCGTCAAACATGTTGAAAACTTTCGCAACAGAAGATGATGTGATGAACTACCTGCGTGTCCGTAGTTACTCTCTAGCCAAGCGTCCATCAGCTAAAAAGTTCTTTATTCCGTTCAAAAAAGAAAAAGATCAAATGGAGATTGCAGGAGCACGCCCGCACGAGTCACTCCTGAGAGAAATTGATAATCTGCCGGAAGAGCAGATTCTTGCAAAAGAGAACGGGTTTACCGTATTCGAAGCACAAGCATTTCAAATTCCGAACATGTTGCACGATCTTGGTCGCCTGCGCGAATTAACTTTCCGCCCTGTAGGCGAAGGTACCGGGCTTGATCTTGATCTCGATACCTATGATTACGAATACGACCATCTTATTTTATGGGATGACAAAAAGGAATGTATCGCCGGTGCATACCGTCTTGGTTGTACAGATAAAATTGTTCCTAGAAGCGGCATTAAAGGCATGTACTGCAGTACATTGTTTAAGTTCAAACCGGAGTTCTTTACCCGTTTTGAGCACGCAGTAGAGTTAGGGCGCGCTATCGTGCATCCAGAGTACCAGAAAGATTACAGCCCGTTGATGTTGCTTTGGAAAGGCATTGGGCAGTACATCTTGCGTCGGCCCGGCACCCGTTATTTATTCGGGCCATGCAGTTTGCCTCTTGAGTTCAATCCTTTTACGCTTGTGACGGCTGTAAACTACCTTAAAGAGCACCATATTGATACAGAGCTTGCTACCCTTGTCGCCGGTAAGAAAGCTCCTAAGCTGAAGCTTCCCAAAGGGATTCCTGCTGCATTTAACATAGCAGACCTTAGCTTTACAGGCCTCAACGGGCTTGTACGGGATATGGAAGATGGTCGGACAATGCCGATTCTCTTTAAGCACTACTTGCGTCTTGCTGGAAAAATCGGTGCCTTCCATGTTGATACCGCGTTTGGTAGTCTTGATGCGTTCCTCATGATTGATCTTTCTGAAACACCGTTGCGTACCCTCAAACGTTATTTAGGGAACGAAGAAGCCGTAGAGCTCGTTGAATCATTCAAGGGAGCTGAAAAGTAACCCTGTAGGCGGTCTTATCGCCTCGCGGCGTACCTGCCGTACTTGTTTTGTTAAATGGAAAAGGCTGTCCTCGTTATGCAGGACAGCCTTTTTATTATCGAAACCTGTGAGATGACGTCGTATTAAGCTTCCTCCGCGTAAGAGCAGACAGTGACTTCGTGTGAGGTTAGAGTGTTACGTGGTTAACATAAAAAAAGGCGACATTTTCATGTCGCCTTTTTGGGTAGTATATAGACTGAGAAGCTTTGCTATCTACTGAATTTAACGCGCCCTTTGCCGAGCAGGTCGTGCATGTGCACGATGCCGCAGAGAGTTCCGTTCTCTTCTACCACTGGTAGAACAGTTATTTCTTTTTCTTCCATAAAATCAAGAAGTTCTGCTACTGATGAGCCTTTTTGAGCTCTGTAGGGCTCCTTGATCATAACTTGAGAAGAAGGCTGCTCCATGTCGAGTGTACCTTTACAGATAAGGCGGCGCAGGTCGCCATCAGTGAGGATGCCTGTAAGACAGCCTTTATCGTCAGTAAATACGACGGTTCCGAGACGCCCTCTATCCATAACACGCAATGCATCGGAAAGCGGTGTCTCCTGTACTACTACAGGATCAGATTCGCGAAGAATCAATGCATCGATGGGCATGGTCAGACGTTGGCCCAACGCACCACCCGGGTGGTAGCGTTTAAAGTCTGCCGCGGTAAATGCTTTTGCTTCAATCAAGCACGCTGCAAGGGCATCGCCGATAGCAATTGTGGCAGTGGTTGAACTTGTTGGAGCAAGATCAAGCGGGCAGGCTTCTTTGGGTACGCCGGTATTGATGACAATATCTGAAAGCCGCGCCATAGTGGATTCAGTGCCGCCAGTTAAAGAAATCACAGATGCTCCAAGGGAGCGCATTGCCGGAAGAACTGCGTTAAGCTCGTCAGTTTCTCCGGAGTTGGATATGGACACCACAACGTCTTCCTCACGGATCATGCCGAGGTCACCGTGGGCGCCTTCAACAGGATGCAGGTAGAAAGAGGCAGTCCCTGTGGAAGACAGGGTTGCTGCGAGCTTGCGGCCGACAAGGCCGGATTTGCCAAGACCGGTGATAATAACTCGGCCTTTGCATTTTGCAAGCAGTTCAACTGCGCGGACAAAAGACTCATCAAGGTTCGTCTTAACGGTTTCCAGACCTTCTATTTCGATCTGGATGGCTTGACGGCCTTTCGCCAGCCAGTCGCCAGCAGGTGTGCAAATACACTTATTCATTATTTAGTAAGCTCCAGCGTGTCCGCAACTAGCAGTTGCATGACCCGCAATTACCGCTTGGACAAGGGATTGCATAATCCCCGTTAAAACATGCAAGACAGTAATCATCAGGAGATGAAACCGATTTGAGCAGACCTTCAATGGAAAGATAATGAAGGCTGTCCAGACCGATGAATTTTTCGATCTCCTCTACAGAATTATTGGCAGCAATGAGTTCTCCTTTGGAGGAGAAGTTGATGCCGTAGAAACACGGGAATTTAATTGGCGGACAACTCACTCTGAAATGAATTTCCTTTGCGCCGAGTTCCCGCAGCTTTTTAACACGGGAGCGAATTGTGGTACCGCGAACTACGGAGTCGTCCACGATGACAATGCGCTTACCTTCAATAAGGCTTTTTACAGGGTTGATTTTAACACGGGTGCTAAAATCTCGCATATCTTGTGAAGGCTGAATAAATGTTCGTCCCACATAGTGGTTTCGAATCATTGCATGCTCGTAGGGTAATCCGGATTCCTGTGCATAACCAACTGCACAGTAAATACCGGAATCGGGGAACGGCATGACAAAATCAGCGTCAACATGTGATTCCAGCGCGAGCTGGCGTCCCATTTCTTTACGACAGTTATATACATTCTCGCCGAAGACAAGGGAGTCAGGGCGGGAGAAGTATACAAGCTCAAAGATACAATGACGTTTTTTCTCTACTGTTACGTCCATTTTGTAGGACTCAATAGAGTTTCCGTCAATCACGATCATTTCTCCCGGCTCTACGTCACGCACGAGTTCTGCTTCAAGCAGATCGAATGCGCAAGTTTCTGAGGCGATTACATGAGCATCTCCGAGACGTCCAAGTACTAATGGGCGAATACCGTGTGGGTCACGTACAGCAATAAGCTTATTGTTAACCATAAGCAAAAGCGAGTAAGACCCCTGGGCTTCTTTGCAAGCAGCAAGTACCGCTTCTTCAAGCGGTTTTGTGCGCAGATGTTTAACAATCAGATGCACAATAACTTCACTGTCAATTGTGGTCTGAAAAATAGAACCGCTCTCTTCAAGTTGAGCGCGCAGTTCCATAGTGTTTACAAGGTTTCCGTTGTGCGCAATGGCAAGCTCCAGATCTTTGTACTGAACCATAAATGGCTGAGCGTTTCTCAGGAATGAGCCACCGGTAGTTGAATACCGGATATGTCCCATGCCGATGTTGCCCTTCAGTTCTCTGCCGAGGTGCTCTTCATTAAACACTTCGGGAACAAGTCCCATGCCACGCTCTTCACGAAGCTTGGTGCCGTCCCATGTTACGATACCGGCACTTTCCTGTCCTCTATGCTGTTGAGCATAGAGGCCAAAGTAAGTAAGGCGGGCTGCCTCTTCGTGATTATAGATCCCGAACACACCACAATATTCACGTTTCATGGCATCCCTTCCAGCCTTTTACGGAGAATTATTCTCCAGCGTAGTATTCCTGCAAACTTTGAACTGTCAGTTCGCAATTTCTTTGTTCTGCTATGGCCATAGATATAGCACGAGCTCCGGAAACTGTTGTGGAGTAAGGCACTCCATAAATCAGTGCTTCCTGTCTAATGGACTTGGAATCCTGCACAGTGCGTTTACCAGAAGCCGTGTTCAAGAGCAGAGCTACTTCACCATTCTTTATAAAGTCAACTATGTTTGGTCGCCCTTCGTAAACTTTTGCAACTCTGGTTGCCGGAATGCCGTTTTCTATAAACAGCTTAGCGGAACCTGAGGTTGCGAGTACCTCGAATCCAAGATCAACAAAACGTTTTGCAACATCCAGAATGTATGGTTTGTCGCTGTCGTTAACTGAGATGAAGACTTTGCCTTCCTGAGGCAATACTTGTCCTGAGGCAACCTGTCCTTTCATGAACGCTTCATCAACTGTTTTTGCAATCCCCATTACTTCACCGGTCGAACGCATTTCAGGTCCGAGAAGGATATCAACACCAGGGAAGCGGGAGAATGGGAACACAGATTCTTTAACAGAAACATAGCCATGTTTGCGCATGGACCAAGGGTCGATATCGGTAAGTTTTTCACCCATCATAACCTGAGTAGCCAGACGCGGCAACGGTACGCCGGTTGCTTTAGATACAAACGGAGCGGTTCGGGACGCACGAGGGTTCACTTCAAGAATGAATACCTGTGCATCTTTTACCGCAAACTGAATGTTCATAAGGCCGATAACACGAAGCTCTTTAGCGAGTTCGATGGTCTGTCTGCGAATTTCACCTACAATTTCTGCGGGCAGAGTATGCGGAGGGAGAACACATGCGGAGTCACCGGAGTGGATACCTGCTTCTTCAATGTGTTCCATGATACCGGCAACATATACTTCGCTACCATCACTGATGGCATCCACGTCAACCTCGGTCGCGTTCTCAAGGAACTTGTCTAAGAGAATGGGGTGCTCAAGGTTGTTTGGAACATATTTTCCAAAGTATTCAGCAAGCTGCTCTTCATCAAATACAATTTCCATTGCGCGTCCGCCAAGTACGTATGAAGGACGGACAACAAGTGGGTATGTGATGGTCTTGGCTGCTTTGCGAGCTTCTTCCAAAGACATAACGGTCGCGTTTGCAGGCTGCCTGAGGTCAAGCTTTTTGATAAGTGCCTGGAAGCGTTCGCGGTCTTCTGCGCGGTCAATGGAGTCCGGATGAGTGCCAAGAATAGGCACGCCGGCGCGTAATAATGGCACAGCAAGGTTCAGCGGGGTCTGTCCGCCGAACTGGATGATCACTCCATCCGGTTTTTCCAGTTCTACAATGTTCATAACATCTTCGAAGGTGAGCGGCTCAAAATAGAGGCGGTCAGACGTATCGTAGTCAGTAGAAACTGTTTCAGGGTTTGAGTTTACCATAATGGACTGTACGTCCATGTCGCGCAGTGCAAAGGATGCATGACAGCAGCAGTAGTCAAACTCGATGCCCTGACCGATACGGTTAGGACCACCGCCGAGGATGATTACTTTTTTCTTGTCCGCAACTTCTATCTCGTTTCCTGTTTCGTAGGTTGAGTAGTAGTACGGGGTATATGCCTCAAATTCGGAAGCACAGGTGTCTACAAGGTAGTACACAGCTTCGAGTCCGAGTTCTTTACGCAGCTGGCGGATTGCTGTTTCCGGCTGCTTCCACATTTCTGCAAGCTGACGGTCAGAGAAACCGTACTCTTTAGCACGTTTCATCAGCGGGTAGAGCTCATCATTTTCAGGAGCAAGAGAGTTGGCAAGACCAAAATCTTTAATCTCTTCTTCCATTGTAATGATGTCTTTCAACTGGTGGAGAAACCAAGGGTCGATGTGGGTGATTTCGTGCATTTCTTCAATGGTCATACCAAGAAGGAATGCGTGGCGCAGAGCGAAAACGCGTTTGGAGTTTGGTGTACGCAGCAAGCCCATGATGTCTTCCAGTTCAGGAAGTTTTTCACGGTAATTGCTACCAAATCCAGCAACACCAACTTCAAGAGAGCGCATGCCTTTCTGGAAGGATTCTTTGAAGGTACGTCCGATAGACATAGCTTCACCGACACTCTTCATCGCGGTGTTCAGTTCGTCTTTCGCACCCGGGAATTTTTCAAAAGTAAAGCGAGGAAGCTTGGTTACGCAGTAGTCAATGGTCGGTTCAAAGGAAGCCATTGTCTCGCGGGTAATATCGTTAGGGATCTCATCAAGAGTGTATCCCACTGCAAGCTTTGCTGCAATTTTAGCAATAGGGAAGCCGGTGGCTTTAGATGCAAGAGCGGAAGATCGGGAAACACGCGGGTTCATTTCGATAACCACGAGGTCGCCGTTCTTAGGGTTTACACCGAACTGTACGTTTGAACCGCCAGTTTCAACACCAATTTCACGCATGATGGCGATAGAAGCATCACGCATTTTCTGGTATTCAACATCAGAGAGTGTCTGTGCTGGTGCTACTGTGATGGAGTCACCGGTGTGCACGCCCATCGGGTCAAGGTTTTCAATGGAACAAATGATAACGCAGTTGTCTGCTTTATCACGCATAACTTCCATTTCGTACTCTTTCCAGCCGATAATGGACTGCTCAAGAAGCAATTCTGACTGAATAGATGCTGCAAGACCCTGTGAGGCAATAGTCTCCAGATCTTCCATGTTGTAGGCAATACCGCCGCCTTTACCACCCATGGTAAATGCAGGGCGGATAATAATCGGGAAGTTCATTTCTTCGCCGATTCGACGCACGTCGTCCATGCTTCTTGCAATGTCAGAAGCGGGTACGCTGAGGCCGATGTTTGCCATTGCTTCACGGAAAAGCTCGCGGCTTTCCGCTTTTTCAATAACTGACTTGGTTGCCCCGATAAGTTCAACGCCACACTCTTCAAGTACGCCGGACTCTGCCACTGCAAGCGCAGTGTTCAAGCCGGTCTGACCGCCAAGTGTGGGCAGAAGAGCACAAGGTCGCTCTTTTCGAATAATCTCAGCAACCGTTGCAGGTTCAATTGGCTCAATATACGTCCGGTCGGCAAGCTCAGGGTCGGTCATAATAGTAGCTGGGTTGGAGTTAACCAACACAACCTCGTACCCTTCTTCTTTCAAGGCTTTAACAGCCTGAGTTCCGGAGTAGTCAAACTCACACGCCTGACCAATAACAATTGGTCCGGAGCCAATAACCATAATGCGCTTTAAATCTGTCCTTTTTGGCATGGTGGCAAAAATCTCTGGTTGTATAAGGTTGCACCTTCTCGGTGAAGACAGAAAATACTGTCGGGCACAAAAATAGCGGGAAAGAATTCCCCGCAAAGATTAATGACGTAAGAATCCGAGATTACCGTCAACCTGTAAAAGACAAGGAGCGGATTGAATCTCGTGCCCTCGCCAGAAATCTCCGTGTCTTACGTTAACGGAAATTAAAAAGCAAATAAAAAAAATTTTTCTTGGGATAAAATATAGCCTGCCGTGCAATGTAATGCAAGCTGTGCCCTAAATACTTGCTCTTCTCGTATCCGCCTGTTACTCCGAAGCTGATTCATTGTAAACTACAGCTGTATCCTGCAATTAAAACAGCGTAGAAGACCATCATACTACATAAGGAGGCCGCTCACATGCTCGCGATTCTTGAGTACAAAGCGGGGAACCAGACAAGTGTAAAGCGTGCGCTTGACCATCTCGGTATCCCAAATAAAATTACAGCAAACCCAGATGAAGTGTTGGCGGCTCATGGAATTATTTTCCCTGGTGTCGGTGCTGCCGGTCAGGCAATGGAAGAATTAGTAGCTTCCGGCCTTGAGGCTGTACTTCGTGATGCCATTGAGCAGGGAAAACCGTTGCTCGGTATCTGTGTTGGTTGCCAGATCATGCTTGATTACAGCCAGGAAGGTAATACCAAGACACTTGGCATTATCCCGGGTCAATGTAATCTATTTAATGAAGAATGGAAGGACGTGAACGGTGATCCGATTCGTGTTCCCCATATGGGTTGGAATAAGATTACTCAGCATAAACCATGCGAGTTGCTTAAAGGCATTAGCGATGAAGATGAATTTTACTTTGTGCATTCATACTTCCCTGAGCCAGACCCTGAGTACGTGATTGCAACGACACAATATGGATATGAGTTTTGTTCCATACACGGTGGTCCCGGCTTGTGGGCTGTTCAGTTCCATCCGGAGAAAAGTGGCCGTGCAGGGCTTCGCCTGATCAAAAACTTCTACAATTACTGCGAGGAGGCCGCTAATGCTAAGTAAACGTATTATCCCGTGCCTTGACGTACGCGATGGAAGATTGACTAAGGGTGTTAAATTTAAAGGTAACGTCGATATCGGTGATCCCGTAGAAACTGCCAAAAAGTACTACGAAGAGGGTGCCGATGAAATCGTGTTCTACGATATTACAGCGTCTCATGAAGGACGTGGTATTTTTCTTGATGTTGTAGAAAATGTTGCATCAACTATCTTTATACCGTTTTCCGTAGGCGGTGGCATCAATTCCGTACAGGATATGCGTGATGCCCTTAACGCTGGTGCAGAGAAGGTTTCCGTTAACTCCGGTGCTGTTAAAAATCCTGATATCATCAGTGAAGGCGCAGCTCGTTTCGGAAATCAGGCAATTGTACTCGGTATGGATGTAAAGCAGGTTCCGGTAACCGCAGATATCCCGTCCGGCTATGAAATCGTTATTCATGGTGGTAGAAAGCACATGAATATGGATGCGGTTGAATGGGCAAAAACCGCTGAAGCACTTGGTGCAGGCGAAATTTGCGTGAACTCCATCGATGCAGACGGAACGAAAGACGGTTACGAACTGAATCTTACCCGCACCATTGCAGAAGCCGTAAATATCCCTATCATCGCCTCCGGCGGTGCTGGGAATCCACAGCATATGTACGATGCCGTGACCAAAGGTAAAGCAACTGCAGCGCTCATCGCATCAATCGTTCATTATGGTGAATACACCATTCCTGAACTCAAGCGCCAGATGTCCGCCATGGGCGCAAAAATGCGCATGAGCTGGTAGAGACGGCACAGGTGGTGCCTCGGGCGCCTCTTTGAAGAGTCTCCCACGGGCAAGGGCTCTGCCCTGCACCCGCAAGGGGGACGCCCCCTTGACCGCGAAGTTGTTGTGACTTCAACTTGTTGTTTACTTCTTCATGCGGCTTAAATTCACTGACTTGAATAGCAAAAGGGCTATCCTACTTAAGTAGGATAGCCCTTTTTTTATCTCGAGAAAGGTAATGGAACATAAGTGGCAAGGTTAGCTAATAAAATGTGTTAGCCTCGCAACTAAAAAATTCTGGAGAGTCCAGCGAAGCATTTTTCAAAAGCGGTAGCTGTTCTCGAAGAATGAGAGATTACAGATAGTGACAGTGTAACATGTATTCTGGCTGCCGAAGGCTCGTCGAAGCTCCGGCGGAGACATAACAAGTACCGCAGGGTTGTCGAAGAAGGCAGTTAAATATCCAATTCAAGCCAGACAGGGCAGTGATCAGAGCCAAATTGCGTATCTTCGATCCATGCGTCCTTAATGGCATCTTTAAGTTCTTCAGAAACAAAGAAGTAGTCGATACGCCATCCGGTGTTGTTCTTGCGGGCGTTAAAGCGGTAGGACCACCATGAATATCGGTCTTTGGCATCTGGATTAACATGACGGAAAGTGTCCACGTAACCAGCCTCAACAAATTTGTCGAGCCACGCACGTTCAATTGGCAGGAAGCCTGAGGTGCCTTCGTTTGGCTTTGGCCGTGCCAGATCGATAGGTTTGTGAGCGGTATTGAAGTCTCCGCATACGACGATAGGCTTGGTTTTGCGCAGCTCCTCTGCGTGTTCGAGGAACGCGTCATAGAAACCGAGTTTATATTCTAGACGATCTTCACCGGCCTGTCCGTTCGGGAAGTATATGTTGAAATAGTGGAATGCCTCGAACTCAAGATGGATAACTCGTCCTTCACCCTGATATTTGGGGTCAGGAAGATCGTAGCTTACACTAAGCGGTTTGATTTTGGAAAAAACAGCCGTTCCAGAATATCCTTTTTTGATGGTAGAACCAAGCCAGTAGCTGTAAATGCCATCAGGATGTCTGTCTTCTTCGGCAATCTGCTCCGGCATTGCTTTGGTTTCTTGCACACCTATTACGTCTGCATCATTTTCTTTAAACCATTGCCACTCGGGTTTTTTCTGTACCGCGCGAAAGCCGTTCACATTCCAGGATGTAAGTTTCATTTCTATTTCCTCAAGCTGGTAAAATTTGCAGCCAGAAGGTAGCGTAGTGCATGTGTGTCGTCAATTAGGAATTATTCCTAATTTGAAGTAATTGCTTGATGTAAATCACGGGTATATGCTGGGGATATATAGATACAATCATAGGATCAAAGGCATGTTTATGAAAAATGCTGCTGTTTGATCTTTTTACTCCCCCTCATTTTGAAATTCTTCGTTGAAGGAGATAGATAGATTATGATTCAAGTATGCGGAGCAAGACGCGAAAAATTGCGCGCACTCATGGATGAAAAAGGGATTGATGCCCTTTTCATCAGTCACGAAACAAATCGTTATTACTTGTCTGGCTTTGAGTTGCATGACGGGCAGAAAAATGAATATGCCGGCTATCTGCTGATTACGAAGGACGGAAAAGATTGGCTGTTTACGGACTCCCGCTATTGGGACGCAGCAAAACGATTGTGGGATGAATCTCGAATTTATATTTACCGGACAAATGCTGCGGCTTCTATTAATGCCCATATAAAGCAGCTTGGCTATACGACAGTCGGATTTGAAGCCCGAACTATTCCGTATGCGTTTCAAAAAGCATTTGCTGATGATTTGCATTGCGTGGAAGGGGACGGGTTGGTGGAAGAGCTTCGCATGGTAAAGGATGACCATGAAATCGCGTGTCTTAACGAGGCTTGTGCGTTGAACCATAAGCTTATGCAGTGGGTTCCTTCTGTATGCAGACCGGGGCGGACTGAACAGGCTGTTGCGTGGGACATTGAAAAGTTTTTCCGCGATAACGGTGCAAGCGAACTGGCTTTTTCATCGATTGTTGCAGTGGGGCCGAATGCTGCGCTGCCTCACGCTATTCCGGGGCACACTGTGATTACTGAAGAGTGTCCGGTGCTTATTGATGTAGGGTGTCGTCTTAATGATTATTGCTCTGACCAGACCCGTACAATATGGGTAGGCTCAAGCCCTACAGACGAATTTAAGCGCACGATGGAGTTTGTCCGTACTGCGCAGGATGTAGCTATTGCAGCAATGGAACCCGGAATGCCAGTAAAAGAGGTTCATGCTATTGCGACTAATGTGTTTAAAGATGCAGGTGTCGCTGAATACTTTACGCATTCTTTTGGCCACGGTATCGGGCTGGAAACGCATGAAGCACCCTCTGTGAACATGCGTTCTGACGCTATTTTGAAACCGGGAATGGTCGTTACTGCTGAGCCGGGATTGTATTATCCGGAATGGGGTGGAGTTCGTTGGGAACACATGGTTCATGTGACTGAAAATGGTGTTGAACGAATGTGATTGACAGTACAGAATGTTTCCGTATCACGCTGCTGTCGTTAGTTTTCTAGACTTTATAATGCGTATGGTGCTTTATAGGTATCGTAGGTTTTTTGTTATCCTGATACTCCCTAGAATCCTTTCAGTTATCCCAACCCTAACCCGTTTTATCAACGTGTGCTTGTATCCTGAGTGCTACACTTATGTGTACTTGAAACAGGTACTCGTTCATGACCACGGGAGGGCATGGTATGACAAAGAAAATTCAATTTTTCGCACTGGTTTTATGTTTATGTTTGTGCAGCGTTTCAATCGCTTCAGCGGAGTATACTCAGCAGGATTGTGACAAATTCTATTTTTCTGCTCAGTATGATAAAGCCTATCAATGCCTTAGCTCGATGGCAGCAGAAGGTGATCCGCAGTCTCAGTTTAACTTGGCCGTTCTGTATCATTTAGGACAAGGTGTTGCTAAGGATACATCTAAGACAATCTATTGGCTGACACGTGCCGCTGAAAACGGGCATCCTAATGCTCAATTTGGTATTGGTGCCGCATACGAATCAGGTTTTGGCGTGGAACAAGATTTGGCTGAAGCAGTGAAGTGGTACAGCAAAGCGGCTAATCAGGGGCATGCAGCAGCGCAAACTAATCTGGGTGTGATGTACGGAAACGGCGAAGGTGTTGAAAGGAACTCTATTGAAGCGCTGAAATGGTTCAGACTTGCAGCATCAAGCGGAAGCAGCAAAGCAAGACGTAACGCCGAGGTTCTGGCACAATATATGTCCGACGAAGAGATCCTTGAGGCAGATACGATGGCAGCAGCGTGGGAACCAATTATATCTGAAAAAACGGATCCGCTTCTTAACCAATCAGTACATAAGTGAGGTCGGTATGTTAAAGCTTTTGGAAGGATTCGATGACACGACGCTCGCCGTGGAAGCACAGGGTGAAATTACACGTCAGGATTATGAAGACGTGATTATCCCACGTGTAAAAGAAATTTTGAAAACATATGAAAAGGTAAACTGCTTTATGCACTTTACTGAAGGCACAGAGTACTCTACGGGGGCATTGGCAACTGATGCTGTGTTTGGAATCAGACATCTTTTCTCGTGGAATAGAATTGCTATTGTGACAGATATTCACTGGATTCATAAAGCCGCTGGATATCTTTTGCCTATGATGCCGTTTGAAGCAAAATTATTTGTAGAAGATGAGTATGAATTAGCAAAAAAATGGCTTGAGGGGTAAGATGTACTTTGTAGCTTGTGAGGCTATATAGAAAAAGGGCTGCCCTGACATTGTCGGGACAGCCTTTTTTTCTACTTAGTAACGCCTCGTCCTGCGTATGCCTTGGCGAGTCCTCCTGTGGAGGTTTCACGGTAAAGGCTTGGCAGGTCGTGCCCTGTTTGTTTCATAACATGCACGACCTCATCAAATGTGATGTGGTGTGTGCCGTCAGAGAGAATGGCCATCTGCGCGCAGGACAGCGCACGTGTGGCAGCGCAGGCATTGCGTTCGATGCAAGGAATCTGCACCAATCCGTCAACCGGGTCACATGTGAGCCCCAGGTGGTGCTCCAGACCCATTTCTGCTGCATATTCAATTTGTCTCAATGTTCCGCCAAGCAATTCTGCTGCAGCCCCTGCTGTCATTGCACATGCGGAACCAACTTCGCCCTGACAGCCAACTTCTGCGCCGGAAATTGAGCCATTAAATTTAATGACATTACCGAACAGACCTGCGGTTGCCAGTGCCCGCAGAATATCATGGCGCGTCAGTTGCTGTTGTTTCTGCAAGTAATAGAGAACTGCTGGAACAACGCCACTGGCGCCGCATGTCGGTGAGGTGACGATGATTCCGCCACCTGCGTTTTCTTCTGATACAGCAAGCGCATAAGCAGTAATAAGCCCTGTCTGCTGCATTTCTTCGGAGGCACTGCGGCATCTTCTATAGAATCGCCATGCCTGTCTGCTAAGCCCGATGGAACCCGGTAATACACCTTGGTTTTCAAGCCCGCGTTTTACTGCTGTTTCCATTGTTTCCCAGACAGTCTCCAGAAAATCAAAAATAGTTTCCCCTTCGCATTCCACTACATATTCCCAGTACGTGATGCCTTTTTGCGAACAGTACTCCATAATTTCTTTGACTGTCGTGATCGGGTAAACAGCGTCGCTTTCTTTTTCCTCCTGCCCAAGCTCGCGGATTTCTCCGCCGCCTACGCTGAAGAAAGTCCGAGAACCTAACAGCTCTCCCTGTTTGTCAAACGCTTCAAATTCCATAGCGTTCGGGTGTTGAGGCAAACATTTTTCAGGATGCCATTTGATTGTCGTGTACTCCTTGCCGAGAACTTCCAGCACTGCCTGATCTGTAAGGTGTCCTTTGCCTGTGGCGGCAAGGCTTTCATACAGGTGTACAACATACCTGAAGGCATGCGTGTACTGTTGTAAAAAAAGTTCTGCTGCCCGTTTTGGGCCCATGGTATGGCTAGAAGAAGGCCCGACACCAATTCTGTACAATTCACGAATGGATTTCATAACAGTTCATCTCCATCTCAAATGTAGAACTGTCTGCCGCTCGACCCCAACAGTGCGGTTTAAACAATTTTTTACATTTGGGAGAAAACAATTTTAAGTATTCGACACCAGTGTCTTGCACACAATCAAAATCTCGGCTGAGAAGCAAGCTTTTCTCAAACGTTTTTTCTATCTTACTAGAATAGCTAAACACTGTTCATTCAGGTCTCGTGAGAATAGTATGCCCAATATAATTGTAACGATTTAAAAAAATATAGAGACGCTCTCTTTTATGTAGATGTGAGTGACACTCTCAAAAGTGTTTGCGATTGTCATTTGTAGTGTTTGCATGCTTCTAATTATCTGATTTTTCTTGCAAATTTAATGGGTAGCTATTAGGTGAGTGCTACTTCAATTTTATAAAAACGACTGAATTGAACGAGGGACAACATGATTATTGAAGCAACTAAGGGGAACGGTTGCTTTATCCTCAAAGCACATTAGGAGAGAATGTGACTCGTCGTGTAATCCAACTTATTGCTTTTTGTTTTATGCTAATAACTGCCATTTCTGCTCAAGCTGCAGGGTTTGGTATTTATGAATTCAGTGCCCGCGGGAACGCGCTTGGCAACTCTGTAATGGCTGGTAAAGCAGATCCTTCTTCTATTGCTGTTAACCCTGCACAGTTGGGTCAGCTTAAAGGAACCCAACTTGCTGCTGGTGTAACAGGAATTTACCCGAGTGCTACCGTAGAAATTGATTCTCCTGCACAAGATGCGGGCTCCTATGATGGTAAAAGTAGCCTTTGGACTATGCCGCATCTGTATGCAACTCATATGGTAAACGATCAAATTTCCTTAGGCGTGGGGGTGTTTTCACGCTTTGGTCTTGGCACTGAGTTTGACAGTGATTGGCCGGGTGCACCCGATGTGTACAAGGTGGAAATTAAGACAGTCTCCATTAATCCGCTTATTGCCTATAATGTAACCGATAATTTTACTGTTGCTGTCGGACCGGAGATCATGTGGTTTGACTTTATGCTTAAAAAGAAAACTGCTCTCGGTGCACAATTCGGTGATGCGAAGATGTACGGCGACAGTTGGGGCGTAGGTCTTGCTCTTGGAATGCGTTATCAGTGTACGGATTGGCTGTCTTTAGGCGCCAGCTATCGTTCTGAGGTAGCTCAGGATGTTAAAGGCGGAGTCAAGATGAAAGCTGGCAGCATGACCCTCAAGGATACCAGTGCGTCCGGAAAAATTACTCTGCCGGAGCAGATTGGTTTTGGTATTAATGTGAAGCCAATGGAAGACTTGAGTGTGGAAATTGGCGCTACATGGATTGGGTGGAGCAGCTACGACGAACTTAAAGTAGAATTCGATGGCGGTCCGTTTGTAAAGCAGAGCGACTATAAAGATTCTTGGCGTTACAATATTGGTGCGGAATACAATCTTACTGAAAACTGGGACTTACGTGCCAGCTATGTGTATGACGAATCTCCGCTTAACAGTAACAGTCTGAGCTACATGGTGCCTGCTAATGATCGTCACATTTTTGGTTTTGGCGTGGGTTGGCATGACGAAAACTGGTCTGTCGACGCAAGCTACTCTTACTTGATGATTGTAGACCGCTCTGCCTCTGTTGACGTAGCTAGAGCAAATACAACAATGTACACTCAGGATGTGGAATTTAAAGACGGTAACGCACATCTCATCGGTTTTACTGTCGGCTATAGGTTCTAACCAAATACCACAGAATTAAAGAGCAAAAGGGCTGTCCTTCGTACAAAGGACAGCCCTTTTTTATTTTATGATAGGTCGTGGAACGCAAGCCGCGAGGTTACGCAAACAACACGGTGAACTCGTAATAAAAAGCCTTTAGATATTTCTGATAACATTTCGCTTTAGAACGTTATGCGGGCCGCAGGAAGCAAGCATCCTAGACTAGACGAAGTCCGTCTGTTGAGACGTACGTATCTCGAAGCAACGTTTAGAACTCGATATGTTGCGGTGTACGTGGGAACGGAATCACGTCACGGATGTTGGTGATACCGGTCACGAGCATGAGCAGACGTTCGAAGCCCATACCGAAGCCGGCGTGCGGCACGGAGCCGAAGCGACGGAGGTCGGTGTACCACCAGTAGTCTTCAGGATTCTGGCCCATTTCGTTAATGCGCTCCAGAAGTACGTCCATACGCTCTTCACGCTGTGAACCGCCAATGAGTTCGCCGATACGTGGTACCAGAACGTCCATTGCTGCAACAGTTTTACCGTCGTCGTTCATGCGCATGTAAAATGCTTTAATATCTTTAGGGTAATCGTACACTATTACAGGTTTTTTGAAGTGTTCTTCTGCAAGATAACGTTCGTGTTCTGTCTGAAGATCAATGCCCCATTCAACAGGGAACTCCCATTTTTTCTTAGCAGCTAAAAGCAGTTCAACTGCTTCGGTATAGCTTACGCGTGCGAACGGTTCGTTGATGATGTTTTCAAGACGACCCATGAGCTCTTTGTCGACAAACTTAGCGAAGAGTTCGATGTCGTCAGCGCAGTTATCCAGAATATGCTTTACCACATACTTTGTCATTTCTTCTGCGAGATCCATATTGTCTTCGTTATCTGCGAAGGCAACTTCCGGTTCGATCATCCAGAATTCGGCAGCGTGGCGCGGGGTGTTGGAGTTTTCAGCACGAAACGTTGGGCCGAAGGTGTAGACCTTGCCAAGTCCCATTGCGAGTAGTTCTGCTTCAAGCTGTCCAGATACAGTGAGGTTTGCTTCACGACCAAAGAAGTCGTTTTCGAAAACAGAGCCTTCTTTAGGAACTTCTACGCCGGTTGCAGGTAATGTGGAAACCCTGAACATTTCACCTGCACCTTCGCAGTCAGAACCGGTGAGGATAGGGGTATGTACGTTAAAGAACCCTTTGTCCCGGTAAAATTTATGTATTGCGAATGCTGCTTCGGAGCGGATTCGGAATGCGGCACCGAATTTGTTGGTACGTGGGCGGAGGTGCGCAATCTGGCGAAGAAATTCATCAGAATGGCGTTTTTTCTGTAAAGGAAATTCGTCTGCATCTGCAGTACCGAGCAATTTGAGTTCTGTAACGCGAACTTCCCATTTCTGTCCTTTACCCGGAGATGGTACAAGTTCACCAAGCACTTCAACAGCTGCGCCGGTGGTTACATCTTTAATAATCTCGTAGGTCGGTATGGATTCGTCGACAATAGCCTGCAGGTTTTTAAGGCAGGAGCCGTCATTCAGCTCAAGAAAAGAAAAACCTTTTGCATCACGACGGGTACGTACCCATCCGCAAATTTTTACTTCTTTGGAAGCCTCTTCTGCCTGCAATGCATCAACAATGGGGGTTCTACGCATGTCCCTGTCTCCTTACAGTCGTATAGCGGTATACGAAACCATAGTTGGTATCGTTTTTTACTTGGTATTTACGCTCTATAACTGACTTGCAAGTCCACTGCAATTTGATATTACTTGCAGTTAGGAAGATATTCTCCTTCCTCTGTTTTTTTGAACTGTTGTCGTCACATTGAAATATTGCTGTTTGATAAGTAAAAATGAAAGGAGCAGGATGAGATTTGTAACAAGGAAAGTCTCCGTATGCTCTGAAATTGATATCAATTTGAAAAGAAAGGGCTTGCGTACTTGCAACGGCTTGGTGCAAACAGTACAGAAAATGTTGAGCGTTAACCTGAGTTCTCAACGCACTCTGATTCGCCTGTCACGACGATTCTTTTTTATGCATATTAACTTTCTGAAAGACCGGTCCGGAGGACATATGGTTCAAAGAATTTTTATGGCAGTATTTTCACTGCTGCTTTTGGTTCCGCAGAGTGTTTCTGCTGCTGGTACTCCTGAATTAAAAGCTCAAGTAGAATCCATCCTGCGTGATAACCCGGAAATTTTACTTAGTATTATTCGTGAAAACAGTGAGCAGGTGCTGACGGCACTGCGTGAAGGCAATTCTAAAGCAAAAATTGCTGCCATGAAGGCACAGTGGAAGCAGGATGTTGCTGTCCCTAAAGAAGTTGCAACTAAAGGCCGTGCGGTTCGTGGAAATGATGATGCGCCGATAACCATAGTTGCTTTTTCTGATTTTACATGCCCTTACTGTGAGCGGGCGGCCTTTACATTAAATAGTCTTATGTCGCACTATGGTAAAACCGTGCGATTTATTTTTAAGAATTATCCGCTTGTGTCCCATGAAAATGCGCGTCTGGCATCTCAGTATTTTGTAGCAGCAAATAATTTTGACTCTGAAAAAGCATGGAAGCTGTATGATGAGTTTTTTGCTAACCGTGAAACGCTTATTGCCGAGGGTGAGCCTTTCATGAAGAAAACTGCGAAGAAAGTAGGGCTTGATCCTGAAAAACTCGCTAAAGAAGCCCGCACAAAAGCTGTGAACGCAATTATTGATGAAGATATGGCAGACGCAAAAGCACTGGAACTGGAAGGGACTCCGTATTTTCTCGTGAATAATATTCTTATTCGTGGTGCTTTACCACTTGATTTGTACTCTGAAGCTGTTGAAATTGCATTGGATTATGAAAACAAGAAATAGAATTTGCATTTGAAACCTGCCTTGTTGCGGGTGTTATTGAGTATGCTAAGCCCTGAGTATCAGCTCGGGGCTTTTTTTATACATCGAGCTGGTTTACAAAAATGTAATAAAAAGAAGATATTAAACAAACGGAGTAAAATAGTGGAGTAAGAACTCTTGCAAAGTTGATATAGTTCAGGCTATCGTCCCGTCTCGAATTAGAAATTTAGCTTATGCTGGGAGGGTTCATCCGTGCAGAAAACAGTGTATTTTATCGAAGGCGACGGAATCGGCAAAGAAGTGTGGGCAGCCGCACGTCCGGTTCTTACTGCTGCGATTGAAAAAGCGTACGGCAAAGAACGTTCCTTGGAATTTGAGGAGCTTCTCGCCGGAGAAAAAGCATTTAATGAGACAGGTGAATACCTGCCGCAGGATACGTTGACTGCATTGCAGAATGCAGAACTTGCTATTAAAGGCCCGCTGATGACGCCTGTCGGGAAAGGATTCAGAAGCCTTAACGTTACCATGAGACAGACGCTTGACTTATACGCATGTATTCGTCCTATTCGCTACTATGATGGTATTGTGTCACCGGTAAAGCGGCCCGATCTTGTTGATATGGTTGTGTTCCGCGAGAATACTGAAGATGTTTATGCTGGTATCGAATTCGAATCCGGCAGCGATGAAGCAAAGCGCCTCATTGCATTCTTCCGTGATGAACTTGGCGTAACTGTGGATCCTACTGCTGGTGTCGGCTTAAAGCCGATTACTCCGAACGGCTCTAAGCGTCTTGTGCGTAAAGCCTTGGAGTTTGCGGTGGCACAGGGTAAGCCGAGTGTGACTCTTGTGCATAAAGGTAACATTATGAAATACACCGAAGGTGGGTTCCGCCAGTGGGGGTATGATGTTGCCAGTGAAGAGTTTGCTGGACAGACAACCACAGAAGATGCTCCGGCAGAGGGTAAAGTGGTTGTGAAAGACCGCATTGCTGACGCAATGTTCCAGGAAGCGCTTATTCGACCTGAGCAGTACTCCGTACTTGCCACTACCAACCTTAATGGTGACTACCTTTCTGACGCACTCGCTGCGCAGGTTGGTGGACTCGGCCTGGCGCCGGGTGTGAACATGTCCGATAAACTTGCGTTCTTTGAGGCGACTCACGGCACAGCTCCGACTATTGCCGGTAAAGACATGGCAAACCCCGGTAGTCTCATTCTTTCCGGTGCAATGATGCTCGAGCATATTGGCTGGACTGAAGCAGCTGACTCTATTCACGCAGCTGTAAGCAAGGCTATCTCTGAAAAAACTGTTACCTGTGACCTTGCTAGCCAGATGGAAGGCGCTAAGACCATCGGCTGTAAGGCATTTGGTGAACTGGTGGGAAGTCTCTTGTAGTCCTATTTATCCATATAAAGTTTTCAAAAGGGCGGCCTCTCTGGGGTCGCCCTTTTTTTATTGTATTATCCTTGGCAGCCATGAAGGTGGGGCGCCGGCGTATAGTTTGAAATAAACTGAAGCACATCCTGTTGCAGACGTTTAGCAGGTCTCTGAGGGATAATTTCTATGTTTTTGTCTCTATAAAAATACTAATCTATGCTTTTGAATCATGAGACAGAATTAGAAGAAAACAAAAATGTAGTTTTTTACAAAATTGTAAATTTGAATAAAAAAGCAAGCTTCAAAAATGTCGTTATTTACAAAATTGTAAAAACAAAAAAAACGTGGTGTAGTAAAAACAGGTAGTTACATTTTTGGCACAGAGTCTGCTTTATATTATGCAAAATCTAAAAAGCAGGAGGTTGCTATGTCTGTGTGCAAAGGCACGTTATCCCGAAATGGGTTGATTGCGGTAATGACAGTTTTGGCGCTTGGCGCAAGCGCATCGTTAGTACATGCTGAAGAAGAGGCTGTAGTGTATCTGACACAAACAAACGCGAACATAGTATGGACCCTGCTAGGTGCCATACTGGTAATGTTTATGCAGGCCGGATTCGCTATGGTAGAATGTGGTCTAACTCGATCTAAGAACGCGAGCAATATTCTCATGAAGAATATGCTGGATTTCGGCGTCGGTTCTATGCTGTTTGTTATGTTTGGTTACGGGTTAATGTTTGGTGCAGATTTTTCCGGAATATTCGGAACTGATGGGTTCTTCCTTTCTTCCATTCTTGCTCCGTCAGCTACAAGGGATTTCGATATTACATTCTGGTTCTTCCAGTCTGTATTTGCTGCAACGGCGGCAACTATTGTTTCCGGTAGTGTTGCTGAACGTACTAAATTTCACGCATACATTCTGATTAGTATTGTTATCACAGGGTTCATTTATCCTATCGCTGGACACTGGGCGTGGGGCGGACTTACCGGTAATGCCGGCTGGCTCGAATCGCTCGGTTTTATAGATTTTGCAGGCTCAACGGTTGTTCATTCTCTCGGTGGCTGGGTTGCGTTGGCTGGCGCAATGGCAGTTGGTCCACGAATTGGTAAGTACATGCCGGACAAAAAACCTCGTGCTATTCTTGGGCACAGCATGCCTATGGCTGGTCTCGGTGTATTTATTCTCTGGTTTGGCTGGTTTGGATTTAATGCTGGCTCAACAACAATGGCAGATGGCAGCATTGGCTACATTGCCCTTAATACAAGCTTAGCCGGCTGTGCAGGTATGATTACAGCTATGATTACTGTATGGGTCCGCTTTGGCAAACCAGAAGCATCTATGACCATGAACGGCGTTCTTGCCGGACTGGTAGGTGTAACCGCAGGGTGTAGTGAACTTTCACCGTTAGGTGCAATCCTTGTAGGTGCAATTTGCGGCGTAGCAGTTGTTTTGGTTATACACTTTATTGATTCCGTTCTATGCATTGATGACCCTGTAGGTGCTATCTCTGTTCACGGTGTCTGCGGTGCACTCGGTACCCTTAGTGTTGGCTTATTTGCATCACCGGATTTTGGCTCTGCAAGTGGATTTATCTATACCGGAGATCTGTCATTGTTCGGAGTCCAGCTTTTAGGCGTTGTCGTCTTCTTCGCATGGGCGTTCGGTGTTGGCACTGTATGCTTTAAACTTATTGATAAGTTGGTTGGATTACGCGTTAGCCGCGTTGAAGAAATTAAGGGACTGGATATTACCGAACATGGCTCAGAGGCCTACAACGGTTTCCAGATTTTTAGTGTCGAATAACCTGATTGGAGAAAAACAATGAAAAATGTCGTTGCTTTTATTAGACCAGAACGTCTCCCGCAGGTTAAGCAGGAGTTGTTCGCCAAGGATCTTTTTGGGTTGTCTGTGACAAATATTCTCGGTAGCGGCCAGCAGAAAGGTTTTACAGAAACCTATCGTGGCGTAACTGAGGAAGTTAACCTTCTTAAGAAACTGCGTATTGAACTTGTTGTTCAGGAAGAACGACTTAACGACGCTATTGCAGCCATTGAAAAAGGCGCCAGAACTCAGAATGAAGGTGATGGTATCATCTACTTTTATAACATCGAAGGCGTAAGACGAATTCGAACTGGCGAGGCATTGTAGCAGACAAAAGCTTCTTTGTAATAGCTGCGGATAACAAGCCATATCTGCATCAGATCCAATTGATTGAAGAAACGTAGAAAGGGTAGAGTGTAAAAACTCTACCCTTTTTTGTTGCAGAAAGAATAGGCAGGAGGGGCTTAGTGTGATGGCATAGAGGTAGATGCAGAATGGTGTGAGGTAAGAGGCAATCGTTATGCAGTAAAAATTTTGGAACAAGCGTAAAATTAAAGGCGTAAAAGATTTGAAACCAGCTTACGAATATGGTCGTGCGGAAGTTTTTTTCCAGTCCAGAGTCTGAATTGCTCAGCGCCCTGTGCGGCAAACATGTGCAAACCGTCAATTGTTTCCCAGCCGGCTTCTTTTGCCGCACGCAGGAATGTTGTTTCAAGAGGATTGTAGACAAGGTCATATGCTACGCCATGTTCTGTAAACATTTCTGCAAGATATGGTGTTTCGTTTACATGTTCTCCAGCCATACCCATAGGGGTTGTGTTGATGACAAGGTCTGCAACCACGGAACCTCGTTCATCCCACGTAATGGTGTTAACTTTGAACGTTGCTGCGAGTTTTTCAGCCCGTTGGAGTGTGCGATTGCAAATGGTGATGTCACTTGTACCGAGTTCCTGTAATCCTGCCAGAACAGCCTTTGCTGCTCCACCCGCACCAAGCACAAGTGCTTTTTTAGATGTATTTTTTTTGTCTTTGAGCGGGGCCATAAAGCCGAGAACATCTGTGTTGTCACCAACGATAAGATCTTTTTCCCAGTAGAGCGTATTCACAGCACCAACCGCACTTGCCCGTGGCGTAACTTTATCAACGTACCTCATGACAGTTTCTTTGTGCGGAATAGTAACACTTGCTCCGTGTATCGGCACGGTGCGGAAGCTTTTCATAAAGTCAGCAAGTTTCTCCGGCGGGGTTGGGAACGCCATGTATACCGATTGAAGGGAAAACATGTTGAACCCGCTATTGTGTAAGGCGGGGCTCATAGTGTGACCTAACGGGTGTCCGATGATTCCATATAATTTTTTTTGAGGAGCAGTCATGTTTCTTCCTTCTATGGGCAGCACGTTCTATGGCAGCACGTTGTGTATTACGTTTTTGGTGTGCCGTAGAGTGTAGCGAAGAAAAAAGTTAAGGTACAGAGCGTGTAGCTGTTGTCAGCAATAAAAAAAGCGGAGTGCTAAGCGCTCCGCTTTAGAAATATGGGTTTTGGGGAGCCACCCCTTGCCATGAAATACCTATGAAAGAAAGAAGGTACTCTTAATTAAGCAAACAGCGTGCCAACTTTTTGGAATGGCGTGTTTTTTGTAAAAGAACTGTAAAATCAGTAGGTAAGGTGTGTCTGCCGTTAGGCGTTAGCCTTTAAAAATGTAAAGTAATTTATACTCCGTAAAATGCTTCTGCTATTAGCAGGGAAAAGCTGCAAAAAATTTGAACTGGAGGAGGTTATGCTCTGTGCCAGAAAATGTACTAGTCTACATACAGGTAGCGTTTAATTTTTTGTGTCGGCGTTTTTTCAAACGGTTCAGTCTGCTCTGTCACTTTCATAATGCGTGAGAAACCGGCAACTTTGCTGTTTACGTTGGTACGAATTTCTTCAAGCAGCTTCAAAACTTTTTCTTCAAGCTTTGTTGCATGCAATGAACCGAACTCTTCGTCAATTTTATTTCTATCAAGGTGAATGCGGGCGATAAGCTTTCTATCCTGCTCATATACAATAGTCTCCAGCACCCATGGGGACTGCATGATCATGCCTTCAAGTTCTTCAGGATAAATGTTTTCACCGCTTGGACCTACAATAACATTTTTGAGGCGTCCTCGGATGTAGAGGAATTTATCACTATCAAATTTACCCAGATCACCAGTGCGGAACCAGCCATCTTGCGTAAACACGGATTTAGTAATCTCCGGCGCTTTGTAATACTCCCGCATAATGCTGGGCCCTTTTGCGAGAATTTCACCTTCACCAGTTTCTGGATTCGGGTCATCAATTTTCAGTTCAACACCATCAAGACTATAGCCTGTAGATAAGAGACGGGTTTCTGCTGGGCCGGAACCTGCAAGCAACGGGCTGGTTTCCGTTAACCCGTATCCGATAGCGTACGGGAAGTGGGCTTCCTTTAAGAAACGTTCAACTTCAGGTGCAATTGCAGCGCCACCGATACAGAAAACTCGTAGGCTGCCGCCAAAAGTTTCCAGCAATTTTTTACCGGCAATAGCATGTAATTTAGGACGCGCAAATTTATACAGCAGTCGTTTTGCCCAGCTGCTTGTAAGTTTGGGTAAAATTGCAGTCTTGAAGATTTTCTCAATGACAAGCGGGACTGATAACATGACTGTAGGCTTAACTTGAGCCATAGCAGGCAGTAATGCGCGTGCTGTAGGCGGCTTGTCCAGGTAGTTAATATGTGCACCGTTCATCAGGGGTAAAATTAAACCGAGAGTACACTCATATGTATGGGAAAGGGGAAGGATAGAAAGTAGTCTGTCTCCGGGGCCTAGCTCAACAATAGTACGGACGGCATATGCGTTTGCAACAATATTGCTGTGAGTAAGAACAACCCCTTTGGAGTGCCCTGTGGTACCGGAGGTGTAAATAATCGCAGCAACATCGTCTGGTGAAACGGTGTTTCCTGCAGAAAAAAGACTGATTGTGCCTTTGATTTTGTCTGCGTGATCGCGGTCGATGAACTTTTGTGTCAGGTCGCGCGCTTTATCCATAATAGAGCGGAATTCACGCAAACCTAATTTTTTTAATTCCTTCAGCTTTTGTGGCTCTTCATCAATAGCAACCGGAGAAAAGGTTTCCATCAGGAACAGTGTAGGCGGTTCATCATATTGGCCGTCTTCAACTTTGTTAAACAGTTTTTGAGAAACAATAACAGCGGTTGCTTCAGAATGGCGGATGATATGATGGATGGCATCCGGATGAAAGTCCGGAAGGATAGGAACAGCTACTGCACCCATAGTGGTAATTGCAAAATATGCAATGCCCCAGTTCGGTGTACTCTCACTTAATATTGCAACTTTGTCACCGGCAACGACGCCATGCTTGGCAAGAAGGCCCTGCAAGCCCTGAACGGCGGCCGCAAACTCTTTGTAGGTGACAGGAACTCCACCAACATTTGAGAGCGCCGGTTGATCTGAAAATAAATCAGCACTGCGCTCGAGCATTGCGGTGAGGGTATATGTAGTAAGTGGGTACATGGGCGCTCCGTAAAAGATAATCCTTTTAAAACAATGAATACTGTTCACTGCTAAACGAACTGTCTGTACGCGAAGATTGACAAGTCTGCAATGCTGTCTGTTGCATTCGTGTTGTCTGTAACGGCATGCCAATTGACCTTTTTGTCCCTTTAAGCATATGGAACAAGGTACAACATTATTTTATAGAAGGACAATCTCATGATTAAGCATATCGTTTGGTTTACTCTTAAAGAAGAGGCAGAAGGTGCATCCGCCGCAGATAATGCAGCCAAAATTGTAGCAATGCTTCGTGATCTTGAAGGAAAAATTCCTTCTCTTAAAACTCTCGACGTCTCTATGGAGTTTGCAAGCACTACTACTGAAGATGTACAGGTAATCCTCCTTTCTACGCACGATGATGAAGCAGGCCTTGCAGGCTACGCGAACCACCCGTTGCACGTAGAATGTGGAACATTTATCAAAAAAGTTGTTTCTTCACGAAAAGCTATTGATTTCGTAGTGTAGTGGGACTGCTGCCTATGGCTTAAGCATTTCCTAAACTTTTATTCCGTGAATAACGCTCGTTTTTAATTTTTTTACGCGCTGTTATTTCACTGACTCGAATAGCAAAAGGGCTGTCCTATGTATGTAGGACAGCCCTTTTTTTCGATAGATAGTAGGGACTAAGCTGCAAAATTTCGTAGATAATTTTCTAAAATCACATCTCGGGATTTTTGAAGATCCCTAACTTGCTCTATTAGAAAGGGTCATAGGCCGCCGGAGACAAAAAACTCCGCGGATGGAAAAACTTATTCTATGACGTAATCCTTGCGACCGGTTTGCGCACTCCAGATGGCGGCTACACCGAGCAATATGGCGAAAAGCAGATGCGTCCAGTCGATGAGCATGGTGGATGTTGGTGAAAAGTGCACATCAGGTAGATTTTTTATTACACGTACGTAGCCCGTGATTATAAGCAGGGCGAGAAGTATGATGCGAAGCTTGCCTGACGCTGTCAGCTTGCGCTGTTTGGCTAACCATAATGTTGTGAACCATGCGATCATGAACATGAGGACAGCTGCGCCTATATAATGCACCCAATGGACAGTGAAAGGCTGTCCTAACCATGCGAGACCGGGAATATCTGCAATGTAGTAGCGTTTGAATATTGGCATCTGGCCCATGCCGGTTATGGCCATGAGTGTCATTACGGGCACCCAGAGTTTTCGAAGAATGTTAGTCATTGTTCTTTTCCTTGCGTGCATCAGAGAGAACTTTAAGTACGCCTGCTGCGACACCGGCGATTGGAGCGGCAATAAGTGCTGATGTAAGTGTTTCTTCCTTCGCCATGGAGTTCTCCACCGGCGCAAGATGCGGCTTCCCCTTACCTTTTTCAATGGCTTTGTTGAGCTTTTCGAATGGTACTGGAGATACATATATTGTGTTGGTGCCGCCGTTTTCTTCAAGTCCGTAGATGAATCCATTCATAGAAGCTGCAAGATCTTTTGCATAGGCGATCATTTTGCTGCGGGAGCCTATGCGCTGCACATTTTCCGGACAGACGGTGATGCATGCGGGCTGCTCGCCTTGTGCTATTTTATCGTAGCAACGGTCGCACTTGAGCATGGTTCCGTTTCCTGCAAAGCGGGGGAGAAGGTTTAAGTATAGACCTGCACCACTTTGGCGTTGTGGAATATGCCAAGGGCAGACCGTTCGGCATTTGGCGCCACCAAGGCAAATATCTTCGCTGATGCGGACTATGCCTGAATCTTCTTTGCGCGCAGCGCCCCATGGACAGAGGTTTGCGCACGGCGGGTTGGTACAATGCAGACAGCGGCGCGGAATATTAATTTCGTATTCTTCGTTGTTGTGTTCCACTTCTGCTGTCTGAATGTAGAGCCAGTTGTACGGGGTGAGCCGGTCGTCCACATCTTTTTTATCTGACCAGTCCTCAACTTTTACGCGTGGAGGAAACATCTTCGGAATAGGTTTGGATACCGTAGGAAACTTATGTGCGTTGGAGTCTTTGCAGGCAGCAACACATTCCCCGCAGCCGATACATTTTGATATATCGAGTACGGTCATAAGTTCTTCTTTAGGTTGTTTTGTTTGAGCTTCAGCAGGGCGCACCGTAGAGGCACATGCAGTAGCTCCGGCAGCTCCGAAAACTTTTAGAAAGGACCTTCGGGAGATCGGCAAATTGGATGATGTTTTATTTATAGATGACTTTTTCATGTTACTACCTGTGAATTGTGTAAGGTCTGACGGATAAATTTTTTGAGCTGGCGTATACTGTGAAATAGTGGAGGGCATGTCTGTATGAGTAGCAAGGGGTTAGCGCATCATGAAACAGTATAGTTGGTGACAGCGTATCCGTATGCTCTGTAATTCGCGGGTTGGTTGCAATGATCTAGGTTAAGATAACTCGCTGTATGAAAAAAGTGTAGCAAGGATTGAACGGACGAGCTGTTATCGATCTTTTTGAGGGGGAGGGAAATGTGTGTTGGGAATACAAAAAAAGCTTACAGATTTCTCTGTAAGCTTTTAAATTCAATGTGGTGGAGCTAAACGGGGTTGAACCGATGACCTCTTGACTGCCAGTCAAGCGCTCTCCCAACTGAGCTATAGCCCCACATCGTGTGAAGTCGGTGTTTATCGGATTGTGAGTCTTCTTGTCAATATGAAAATGAAAAAAAGCTGAAAACAGGTGAGGTGATTAGTGAAAAATAACTTTGCGGAATAAAAAATGAACATGTCAAAAAAATAGCAGAAAAAAGTAAAGGCAAATTGCAGGATGTCGATATGCTTTGTAACTAAAGACGTTTTATTACCTATGGGGATAACCTCCCAAAAAAAGGCGACCAGTTGCGAGGTCGCCTTTTTTTGGGAGGTTTTTTTAGATTCAACGTCGGAGGTGCGTTAGTTTGAGATAAGATTTTGAAAAATAACGTTGTATGTTGAGCGTATTGAAAGCGCTAGCTTTAACGTTATGTATTCTCTTCGTTCAGAGTCATTAACAAGTTCATCTGTTAAGAAATCTGCGACATTAGAAAAATTCGTTATCCCGTGCTCTGCAAGCAGGGTGTTGAATACTTCGATGCTACGGTACAACATGGTAGCGTTTCCGGCGGCGTCCATTTTCAGTTTTTTTACTTCGCAGTAATCTGAAAAATAGAGCTCATAGTCATCTGGAAACGACTGTTTTAGCGCGAGCTTCCAGAGAGCATAAAACAGCGCAGTAAGCTCATGCTTTGCTTTTTTCTTACGAAGAAAATGAAATTTTCCCAGTTCAAAAACTGTGAGTTCGTCATTCACATCGTAGGTATCAAGCAGTGCATCAAAGTTGTCGAATAAATCGGATTCAGAGTAAACTGGCAGCACTAATTGCACCATCCTGTAAGAAGTATCTATGACTAGTTAGCACGGTTCTGGGGCGGTTTCCTGCGGCGTGGACGAGTATTGCGTCGCTGCTGTTGCCCTTGTTTCTTGTGCTGGTCATTTTGTTTGTTGTCACCCTGGTTTTGCTCTTTGGCTGCTTCAGGAGCCGGAGGCGGCGTATGCAGGGTTTGCTGGTACAGTTCGTCAAGAAGCTGTGCGGCCAGAAGGAGCTGTTCGTCATCTTGAGCAAGCTCTTTAAGAAGTGGAACAAACCGCTTCATGCGTTCTTTTTCCAGGTTGGTTTTACCTCTAAGACTTCCTTCCAGCATTGCTGTAAGGCGTAGTCCGGCAACTTTAGCAACATCTTCATCAGTTGGCGTTTCGCGTTCCTGAAGGGAAATTTTGTAGTAGCTTCCGATGCGTTCCAGTTCCAGCTTCTGCATAATGTCTACAAGAGAGATTACTTCACCACTGGCACCTGCGCGGCCAGTGCGACCTGCGCGGTGAATATATGATTCACGATCTTCCGGTGGCTCATACAGGATTACGTGTGAGAGTTCCGGAATATCAATCCCGCGGGCTGCAACGTCTGTTGCCACAAGAAAACGCACGCGTCCCTCACGTAGTTTTGTGAGAACTTTTTCACGCTTGGATTGGGACAGATCGGCAGAAAGTTCATCCGCATCATATCCGAAGCCTTTAAGTACTGCCGTAACGTAATGCACATTGGCTTTTGTGTTACAGAAGATAATAGCAGAGGACGGGTTTTCCACTTCCAGTACACGGACGAGTACTCGGTCTTTATCCATCGGTTTTGCGTTGTAGAATACGTGTGGCGTGTCTACTACGTGTACCTGCTGGTGCGAAAGGCTCAGCATGGACGGCTTATGCATGAATTCTCCTGCGAGTTGGATAACACGCGGAGGGTAGGTTGCAGAGAGCAGGAAAGTGGAACGACTGCGCGGCAGGTATCCTTTGATTTCTACCATGTCCGGATAGAAACCAATGGAGAGCATTCTGTCTGCTTCGTCAAATACAAGGATACGTGTTTTGGAAAGATCCAGCGTATGGCGGATGAGGTGGTCGAGTACGCGACCTGGCGTACCTATGACAACATGTGCGCCGCTGTTAAGTTTATCAACCTGCTTACCGTATCCCACACCGCCGTAGACTGCGCAGGATGTGATACCGGTATTCTCAAAAAGAGTTGAGGCTTCGTATTCAACCTGTAAGGCAAGCTCGCGGGTTGGGACAAGTACGAGCATCTGCGTGTGCATTTTAGATGTATCTACTCGTTCCAGCGCAGGAAGAAGATAGGTGCCGGTTTTACCGCTGCCAGTGCGGGATTGAATCATAATGTCTCTGCGAGCCAACTGGTACGGCATAGCGTGTGCCTGAACAGGCATAAGCTTATTCCACCCGGCACGAGTGCAGGCTTCGCGGATTTTTTCTGGAAGATCCTCCAGAGAAATTGGTGGCAGCGCATCTTCCGGTTCAGTGATGCCGGTAATTTCTGCGGCGATTCTATCCGCAGGGTCTAGCATTTTATTTTGCTTTTTCGGGGCATTTTCTGAAACGCTGTTGTGAGGTTCGTCTGTCATTGTACATCCTGTCAGTCTAAAAAAGACTGTAAATTAGCAAAAGTCAAAGTTCCACAGAACACTATAGCAACTGTAGTGGATTACTGCAACTTGCTGAGAAAATAGTTGATAAATTATAGTGATCTATGGAGTTGCGGCAAGGATCGCCAGTGCGTTTACTGTCGCGGCTGCAAGTGGCGAACCACCCTTCCGTCCGCGAATCGTTATATAAGGAATAGTAGATTGTGCAAGTAGTATTTCTTTGGATTCAGAGGCATTAACGAATCCGACAGGCATTCCGACAATGAGTGCAGGCGGTGTGCCACCGTTTTTCAGGTGTTGCATAAGCCGTATAAGGGCCGTCGGAGCATTTCCGATTGCCATAATGGAATCAGCGATTTCCGGAGATGCTGCATCTATTGCCGCCTGTGCGCGAGTGGAGCCGGTCTCCTGTGCTTTTTGCACAACGTCAGGACGGTTGAGTAGACACTGGGTACTGCAGCCGAACGGAGTTGTACGGCGAACAGGGATGCCGGAGCGCGCCATCTCGGTATCGGTAAAAATGGTGCAGCCGTTTCTGATTGCATTTACACCCGCAGCAATGGCTTCAGGGTGAAATATAATGTGATTCAGCAAGTCAAAATCTGCGGTAGTGTGAATAAGGCGTCTGGCGATTGTCCATTCGTCCCCGGAAAATGGGCGTGGTTCAGGGACTTCGCTGTCGATAATTTCGAAAGAACGGTGTTCAATGTTGTCTGGTGAAAAATATGGCTGCAATGAAGTTTTAGTCATGAAGAGTCCTTGTGCGTAGGCAAGCTTCTACAATGGCTTTTGCAACGGATGGTTGCGAGGCAAAATGTAGATGTACGTATGAGCCGACAGTGTTGCGCGTAACATAGCCGGACGTTGATGTTTTTGCACCTTTTCTATCTGTCACTGTGTAGAGCGAGTTGTGTGCAGTATTTTCTTCTGCGAATGAGTAGTGGAATTCGTGCCCGCGCGCAGTCGTATTTTTGCTACCTAGAATTGAATCGGCAGTTGTTGTGATTTCTCTATAGCCGAGTGCCCTGTGTCGGGTGCTCATTGTGCAGTGCAGGTCAAAGACATTGCACATTGGATATGTTGTTGCAGCATCTGTTGTGATTTCCCGTGCAAGGTACATGAAGCCACCGCATTCCGCGTACACCGGCTTCCCTGATTGTGAGAACGCACGGATGGCAGAGCGCATTGAAGTATTGAGACTCAATCTTTCTGCATATAATTCCGGATAGCCACCGGGCAAGTAAACTCCGTCAATATCTTTTGGCAAGTAAGCGTCATTAAGCGGAGAAAAATGGATAATTTCAGCGCCATGCTCTTCGAGAAGCCGTAGGTTATCTGCATAGCAGAAGCAAAATGCTGCATCTTGAGCAACGGCAATGCGTACCATTTTGCTGGGTGTAGCTTCCCAACGATCTTGTGGCGATAATGGCTCTGTGTGTTCTGGTAAATTTGTAAGTAGCTGGTCAAAGTTAATGTGTTCTTCCGCCCACTGTGCAAGCTCGGTAATACGTTCTGAGTTTAGAATGCCTTCTTCTGCCGTTACAAGGCCGAGGTGGCGTGACGGAAGGGTTAATGTTTCTTTGCGCGGCATACACCCTGCAAGCAGTGTCGTTGGGCAGTATGTATGCATGGCTTCGCGGATAAGGGACACGTGATTGGGGCTTCCTACGTTATTAGCAACGCACCCTGCAAAGATAAGGTCGGGATCAAAGGTTGTAAAGCCATGAGCTATAGCGGCAAAAGAGCGCGCCATGGAACGTCCGTCAATAACAAGCAGAACTTGGGCTTCAAGCCATTTTGCTATTTGCGCTGTTGAACCGGCATCATTGCTGCCACTTGCTCCATCAAAGAGTCCCATAACTCCTTCAATAACCGCAATATCGGGAGCTTTTCCTGTTGAGGGGTGCATTGCCTTTTTGTAGGCGTTGATGCAGGCATCTTTTGAGAGCATCCATCCATCAAGATTAATGCTTGTATTACCTGTGATAACTTTATGAAGTCCGGGATCAATAAAGTCCGGACCACACTTGAATGGCTGAACCTTTAATTCTCGACGTGTAAGAGCGGCCATAATAGCTAAACTGATGAGTGTCTTGCCGCTGCCACTTTGTGTCCCGCCAATTACAATGATTTTTGCCATCTAGATAATTCTCCAAGAAATATTGCAAAGCATTTTGCCGTAACTTTTTTGGGACAAACAGAAACTATATTTACCCAAAGTATGAGAGTATAGAAATTTTAAAGAAGATTGAAGCTGTCTAATTATACATCAAAAGTCGCTTGCAATTCGTTTGGCATGTAAGTCACGTTTTTTGTGGTAAAAAGTCAAAAAAATTGGCTCGCTTCTTGTGCACAAAACAAAAAATATTTTTATTATTTTGTATCTGCTTGCATTTGCATCATTTTTTTTACGGTTATATTTTTGAAACGTATTGTCATTCTTCGTAATTATGAAATAAACAAAGCCAAGAAAATATATAATTACGTGAAAAGGTGTTTGAGTTTTCAGAGGATATAACAATATTGTTGTTTATTTTTTGCTTTATTCACTGATTTGGTAGGACAATGCATGTTTTTTTATCAAAAGGTACAATGCAGCGGTAGAGCTTGTCATGTTTTTTCTACAATAGGGACAAGGATTAGCCATGTGAAGCATTGTTTTGGCCATAAAAAATATAATTATATTAGGGTAAAAAATAAAAATACATCAAAAAATTCAAAACAATGGGAATTGTAGATGTCGCCTCTTTGCCCACTATTGCTTCAACTGTATAAAATGCAGTAATTGTGTATTTATAAAGATAGAAAAATGTAATTAAGTTGTGATGCTGTTATAAAAAAAACTGCAAAAAATTCTATTGTGTGTATATGCAGTTCTGTAGTATGTCTTCAGTGCATTTAACATAAGTTTAATAGTGCCTATGTGCAATTTAGTAGTCGTTATTAATTAGCATTTAAATACGTAAGTTGTGCCATGGCGGTATTATTTTAAAGATTTTTCTATTTTCTGGGTATAATACTTGTTCATTTAATGGATAGGAGGGGTAGTTTTACATGGAAAGTTATTTGAAGGAAGCTCTGGAAATTGTCAAAGCACAAGCTAGTGTACGGACAATGACAGAAGAAGAAATCACAACAATGGTTCGTAAGCTTGCAGGGGGAATTAAGGAAATTAGTGCAAGCTGTGCTGTTGATGATGATTCTGCAGGTAAAATGATTGATCCTAAAAAGGCGATTAAGGAAAAGTCTATTACCTGTGTTGAATGTGGAAAGTCCTTTAAAATATTAACTAAGAAGCATCTCGCAACTCACGGGCTTACACCAGAAGAGTACCGCGCTCGTTGTGGATACAAGAAAAATACTCCGCTGGTTTGTAAATCTCTCCAGCGAGAGCGACGCAAAAAGATGAAAGATATGCGGCTGTGGGAACGCAGAGCATAGAAAGAATCTTACGCACACAGAAAAGGGTCATATGGCCCTTTTTTTTTGTGCTTAAGTGAAGAATAATGGTATCATCATATGTTAGGCTTTAAGAGCAGCTCCAAAGACGTCTTAGCCTTGTGATAAATGTTCTTGCATTGCTTTAAGAGTTATCAATTATGGCATAGCATTGCTTTTTACGAGAACAGCATTCGAAATGCTTCAGCAGGATATTAAATAAAGATTTTGTTATGTAAGTTCTGCTATGGAAAAAAGTGTGTCTTCATTCAAAAGTCGTATTCGCACTCCCGCGCGATAAAGTTCTTCGTTTACAAATTTCCTGATGGCTTCACGGGACTGTGTGTATATTGCAGATTTTTGTCTAAGTTGGTTATTCTTGTTTGAGTTGGTGTTGAATGGAATGTTTTTCCGTTTTATTGTTTCCGAGCTTTTGTATTGAACAATTTTTCCAAATCTCTCAACAAGTAAAGCTAGTTGCATTGTTTCGTCTTCAATAATAGTATTGATGATGATTGCCGGATGATGAACGCGGATGGACGGCGCTGCAAGGCATAGCTTTTTGCTTATATCCAGCACGGAAATCGTTTCAGAGCCATATGTCAGAATCCCTGCCATGAAGGCGGGTGCCTTCGGGACTCTGGTTATGTGTTCTGGGTAAATGACTTCGTGCAGGAGGTGTAGCGGTAGTCCGAAAGTTTCGGAGCCAGCAGAAAAAGTAAATATTTTTTTAAACGCCTGTGGACTGGTCTGAGTAAGCATATATTGCACCGTGTATTTCTTTGAAGTGCGGGTGTTGTATCGTAGTTTTGGTGCTTTGAAAACAAGTAGCTTTTTTTACAACATTTCGAAATAAAAGGGAAAAATCTTAGAAAAAAAATTTTCTAAAAATTACGCACTGATTTGATTAAAAAGCCAAATAAAAAACTTTGATAATCATAACATACCGTTATTTTTCCTGAATACAGGGACTTGTGAGCCTTTTCAAAAATGAAAAAATGTTCTAGTTAAAAGGCGCCAACAGACTATCTTATCCCCTTACTCGGTCGGTCGGGTTTAACACCAGTATCAGGAAGGTGTGCCTTGCCAACGAGATACTTTCCAATCGCAATACTAACTGCGATTCTTATTGCCGTTGCATGCTACGGCTTTTTGCGCCCCGCAGAAACTGCGGCCGTTCCTATGCGTGTGCTGTTAGATAACAGCGCAGGTATGGTCATATTTGATCATGCCAAACACGTAGATGGGTACGGCGAAAGTTGCGTGGCCTGTCATCATGAGCTTTCAGATGAAGTTGACGATGACGGCAACCTGCTGGATGACGCTGAGCCTACCCCATGTAGCGACTGCCATTCTAAAGCGTCTGATGATCCGGATGTACCTAGCTTGATGGACGCGTACCATCAGTCTTGCATGGGGTGCCATGAAGAAAACGGTTCTGGTCCTTATTCTAAAGGCCAGTGTAACCAGTGTCATTTCAAATAGGGATGTCTTATGAATAAGAATATTTTCATTCTGACTCATGGGGACACAGGAGCATTTGAGACTGGTTCAGTCCCTTTCGAAGTGCGTATTCCCCTGAATGGACATGGTAAAAAATCGGTAAAGAAAAAAACAGAAGTATATCCAGGGCTTCTTGTGGCAGACCACGAGAATGCTAACATAGGTGATATGCATTCTGGCATTACCGGTATTGTAACTGCAGTTACAGACACTCATATTATCATCAAAGCACAGGAGCTTGCTGCTCCGGCGGAAGGTGAAGAGCCAAAACCCGAAGGTGTGGAGCCGGTTGCCCTTGCTTCCTTGGAAGGCGAGCAGCTACAGGCTGCGCTGAAAGGGTTGGGAGTGGATATTCGTCCATTCCTTAAGCGTTGTGAATTGCTTATTGTGAATGCGTTAAACCCAGAACCGGGAATCACGTACGCAGAGAGCATGCTTGTGCACGCAAAAAGTACCATCAACGCCGGCCTTGATATGCTCAAACGCCTTTCCCCTGCTTCAAAAGCCGTAGTGGCTTTGCCTACTGGTTCTACCGCAGCTTTTGATGGCGCAGACATAGCTTTTATTAACCCGCAGTACCCTAACAGTCTTGACGAGCTTGTTGTTGCCAGTATTACCGGCAAGGAAAGCATGCGAGGCATTAATGTTGTTGATCTGCACGCACTGTATAATTTGGGTGCAGTTGCAGAAAGCGGTATGCCATTGACGCACACAGTTGTTTGTGTCGAAGGCAAAAATGTCGTGGCGCCTATCGGTACCCCTGTTGGTGCGTTGTTGGAAGACGCTTCTATCGAAGTGGCAGACGGCGACACTGTACTTTTGGGTGGTCCTATGCGTGGTGAAGCCACAGGCAATCTAAGCACAGGTATTGGTAAAAATACCAATGCAGTGTTTGTAGTACCCGCCGGAACAACCACACCGGTTTCCGACTATGCCTGTTTTAGCTGTGGCGCATGTATTCAGCATTGTCCGTCACGCATCCAGCCGAACATGATTTCACGTTATGTTGAATTCAATGAGCTTGATTTCTGTCGTCAGGAAAACATTAATGCATGTATGGAATGCGGACTGTGTACATACTACTGTCCGGCTCGTCGGCCTATGCTTCAGTTGATCCGTCTCGGAAAACATAAAATAACCCTTGAAGAAACACAGGTTACCGCTTGTGCTCTGCAGGTTGAAGAGTAGGGGGATACTATGGCGAAACAATCATTGCCCACCGCTCCATTCCTGAAGGTTGCCTCCGCACCGCATTTGCATTGTGGTGCATCCATCAAGGGAATGATGAGCACAATTTTGGTAGCGTTACTTCCGGCAGTTGTCGGCGCAGTATACTGGTATGGCATGGAAGCTCTGCGTGTTATGGCGCTTTCCATCGCAACGGCGGTTATTGTTGAAGCGCTTTGCTCAAAAATTATGGAAAAGGAAGTGCGTGTAGACGATTTGCACGCAGTCGTAACCGGTTTACTTTTTGCGTTTATCCTGCCAGCTGGTGCCGAATGGTGGCTTGTTGTGTCAGGCTCTGCCGTAACAATGATCCTTGGTAAAATGCTCTGGGGTAACTATGGTGGCGCACCTATTTGTGCTATCGCGGTTGGCTGGGCGTTTTGTACTGTATCATGGCCGGTTCAAATGAACGTCGATGCAACCATGCTGAATACTACTCTGGTGAACCCGCTTTCCCAGCTTAAGTACTTTGGTATCGATTATATCGCAGATACTTCAATGTATGACTACCTCATGGGTAATCAGCTCGGCGCCCTTGGCGCTGTCCAGATTGGTGCAATACTGCTTGGCGGACTTATTTTGCTCGCCCGCCGTATCATTACATGGGAAATTCCTGTTGCAACCATTGTATCAGTTTTAGTTGTTGGCGGTATCTACTATGTGATTGATCCGGAACTTTACGCTAATCCGTTGTTCCATTTGTTCACAGGCTCTAGCATGCTTGCGATTTTCTTCTTGCTGACAGATTTTACCTCTTCGCCAAATACACGCGGCGGCAAAATCGTATTCGGACTTGTAGCTGGCTTCCTTATCATACTCATTCGCACATACGGTCAGTACCCTGATGGTGCTTTGTTTGCAGTTTTACTTGCAAACATGATCACACCACTATGTGATATGATTAAGCCTAAACCATTTGGAGCGAGGTAAGCTATGCGTGAAATCTTAAAGATGATCGTTGTGTTGACCTTAATCAGTGGTATTTCCGGTTTTGCGTTATCTTCACTTAAACAGATGACCGCACCGACCATTGAGTTGCAGTTGCTTACCTTTGTACAGGGACCGTCCTTGAAGCAGGTATTACCTGACTATACAAACGACCCTGTGAAGGAACGTAAAAAATTCACTAATCCTCTTACCAACAAGCTTGTTAACGTATTTCCGCTTAAAGTAGATGGGCAGCTTAAAGCTGTTGCTATCGAAGGCTTTGGCGGTGGTTACGGTGACAATATTGGTGTAATGGTCGGTTTTGACCCTGAAAACAATAAGCTTGTTGGCATCGGTATTACCACAATGAAAGAGACTCCGGGGATCGGGTCACGTATTGCTGAGCCGGACTTTCTTAAACGGTTTCCAGGGCTTTCTGAATCCGAAGCTAAGTTGAAGTCTCAAGGTGGTGTGATTGACGCCCTTTCCGGCGCAACCATTTCCTCCACTGGTGCTGTGGTAGCGGTTCAAGATGCTGGTAAAATATACAGCGCTTTGAAAGAAGAGATTCTTCAAGCCTTTAAATAGGCACTGGAAGAATAACGTGAACGCGCGGTAATGCGCGCTGTGAGGAGAAAAGTATGGCCAGCATGTGGAAAGAGTTTTCCAAGGGCCTATGGGCAGAATTGCCACCGTTTCGACTCCTGTTGGGCTTGTGTCCGACTCTAGCGGTCACCACCAAGGCGGAAAACGGTTTTGGCATGGGGATAGCGGTAGTGTTTGTTCTTACCCTGTCCAGTTTCCTTGTCTCATTGATCCGTAAGATTATTCCTAAAAAAGTTCGTATTGCTTGTTATATTACCATTGCTGCATCTCTTGTTGTTGCTGTGGAATTGCTGATGCAGGCATATGCATATTCATTATATCAGCAGCTTGGTATCTTTGTGCCACTTATTGTTGTTAACTGCCTGATTCTTGGCAGGGCGGAAGCCTTTGCGGGTAAAAACCCTGTGCATCTTGCTGTTGCAGACGGTCTTGGCATTGGTCTTGGTTTTACATTGTCGCTTACTTTCCTTGGCGCGATTCGTGAATTACTTGGTACCGGCTATGTGTTCAGTGTTCAGGTGCTGAGCGGATCATTCCAGCCGGTTAAATTCATGGTTGCTGCACCGGGTGCATTTATTGCTCTTGGGCTTATTCTCGCAGGCATGAACTATCTGAGTATTGTTCAGGCTAAACGTCGTGGTGAGCCTGCTCCGGAAAACCCATCCACAGGTTGCCACGCATGCCGTGCCTGTGCAGGCCATAAGTAACTGGAGGTAGTACAGTATGGATTATTTCCTGATTTTTATCTCCGCGATCTTTGTTAACAACATCGTTCTTGCCCAGTATCTGGGGCAGTGCCCGTATCTTGGTTGTTCCAAGGAAAAGGGTGTGTCTCTTGGTATGGGCGGCGCAGTTATCTTTGTTATGGTTATTGCAACCCCGCTTACATGGCTTATTCAGGAATATGTGCTCCTGCCGCTTGATCTCGGGTATTTGCAGACCATTATGTTTATTCTTGTCATCGCTTCGCTTGTGCAGCTTGTTGAGTTGTTCCTGAAGAAATCTATCCCGCCGCTTTACAATGCGCTCGGTATTTTCCTTCCGCTCATTACAACTAACTGCGCGGTGCTTGGTGTTGCAATTCTCGTTCAGCGTAAAGAATTTGATCTCGGCCTTTCCATCTTCTATTCATTCGCTTCAGGCTTAGGTTTTTTGCTCGCTCTCGTACTGCTTGCCGCTATTCGCGAACGACTGGAAGTTACCCATCTACCAAAGTCAATGAAGGGTGTTCCTGCGGCGTTGGTGATGGCTGGTATCATGTCTCTGTCCTTCATGGCCTTTAAGGGCATGATCTCTTAGGCGCAGGGTTATATGCATGTGACTCCCCTTGCGGGATAAACCAATAAGGATAGCATTATGGTTTTGACATCTGTCCTTTCATTGCTAGCTCTGGGCTTTTTCTGCGCGGTTGTGCTCTCTGCAGCATCCCGTGTCTTCTATGTGGAAGAAGATCCAAGAGTAGAGGCTGTCTGCGAAGCGCTTCCGGGTGCTAACTGCGGTGGTTGTGGCTATGCAGGCTGTGAGGCCTACGCAATTGCCGTAATTACCGATCCCGATGTATCTGCCGGCCTGTGTTGTGCCGGTGGTGCAGACGTGGCCATTGCAGTCGCTGAACTCTCCGGCAAGTCTGCCGGTAGCGATGATCCGGAAATTTCCTTCCGCCGTTGCGTGAAGGATGAAGGCAAGGTTCAAAAGAAATTTGAGTATCAGGGTGTGCAGTCATGTACAGCAGCCGGTCTGCTGCAAGACGGTTCTGATGCTTGTAAATACTCCTGTCTTGGCTACGGCGACTGTGTAAAAGCATGTCCGTTTGATGCCATGTACCTTGAGAATGATCTGGTTGTGATTGACCCTGATAAGTGCGTGGCTTGTGGCGCATGTATCAACGTTTGTCCGAATAAGGTTCTCGAGATGATTCCGCGTCGTGCACGTGTACAGGTTTTCTGTTCTACTCAGGATAAAATGAAAGCTGTTATGGATGTGTGTGAGGCCGGTTGTATTAATTGCATGAAGTGCGTGAAAAAATGTCCTGCAAACGTTATTTCTCACGTTAACGGTCAGATTAGAATTGATCAGGCTGCTTGTCTTGCCTACGGCCCTGACTGTGAAGAAGCCTGCGTTGATGCATGTCCGCGCGATATCTTGCGTCTCATGTGTCCTGTAGGTATTACCGCTAAGGCTCAGGAAACAGCAGCGGCTAAACAAGCTGCAGAAGCTGCTAAAGCCGCAGAAGCAGAAAACCACAGGCAAACGCCTAATAGGAGCGAAGACTATGACTACTTCTCGTCGACAGTTCCTGCAGGCTTGCGGTGTGCTCGGTCTTGGTGCCGCTGTAACCGGCGTGCCAGCAGTAGCCTCTGCCGCCCGTGTGGGTGACGAATATAAAGTGCAGGAAACCCGTTTTATGATGGGAACCGTGGTAACCATTACTGCGTTGCATCCTTCCAGACAGCTTGGAGAGGAAGCAATTGGTCGCAGTTTTGAAGAGATAACACGCCTTGAGGCGCTTCTCAGCCGTTACCAGAGTGCTTCCCCTGTCTCTGTGTTAAACAGAGACGGACGCCTTTCCGGCATTCCTCAGGAACTTGCAGAAGTCGTGCGCAGCGCGCGTTTGATCAGCAAGCTTTCTGATAAGGCGTTTGATGTAACCATTAAGCCTGTGATTGATCTCTATGGTGAAAAAGCCAATCTGAATGGCGAAATGGTGCTTTCAAAAGCAGAATTTGAGGAAGCACTGTCTCTTGTAGATGCTGACTCTCTTATTCAGAAACGCGATTCTATTCGCCTTAACCGCGAAGGAATGGGCATTACGCTGGATGGCATTGCAAAAGGCTACATCGTGGACAAGGCTTCCGCAGTGCTTGCTGCGTACGGTGCTAAAAACCATATGATTAATGCTGGCGGTGACATCCGCACCATGGGTGAAAAAGCTGGCAGAAAGCCTTGGGTTGTTGCTGTGCAGGATCCGGAAAAGAAAGGCAACTACCCTGCGGTGATTCAGATGACCACAGGTGCAATTGCAACTTCCGGTGGTTATGAGGTTTTCTACGACAAGAACCATATGTATAACCATCTGGTGAACCCGCAGTCCGGTATGAGCCCTAACAACGTGGCGTCTGTATCTGTCATGGCTCCAAGTGTAATGGAAGCTGATGCTCTTGCAACAGCTACGTTTATTATGCAGTCTCGTCGCGGCCTTCAGTTCATTGAATCACTTAATGGATGTGAAGCCCTTATCGTGACAAAGGATGGCATGAAGCTGAGTACACCTCAGTTCGGATAGTTCTTATAGTAGATACTAAAGTAAAAATGCCAGTCTGCATTGCAGGCTGGCATTTTTTTGCGCTTTGTTTGTTAGGGGATACATAAAGCACAGTATTCTAAGATATCACAGTAATTGTGGTTACGAATTGTGCTTACGATATTAGGAATAAATCAATAAAATTAGACGCTAATAGTTCGAAACTGAACTCTGTAGAGGCGAAAAAGAACAGAAGCTATTAATGGTTTGCCGTTCAATTTTTTATCTCTACTTGGTAAGCCGGAATATAAGACTTGATATGCATCAATGAAAAGGTAAGCTTGGTGGCGTAGCGTTTGGAATCAGTCAAGTTGTGTTTCTGTAAGTGTATGAGTATCAATGGTATTGGTAGATACCCTACCGCGCCGGTAGTGTATAACAACCTGTAATCACTACTTGCAAAAATAGCCAAACATGCTAGTCCTACCCTCACGTGATACAGCTTGGTCGTATGTGTTTGTATAACTGGTACCTACCTAAAATGTGAGCATATACAGACTGGTAGCTGCGCCTCTTTGGTTATAGAGGTGAATAATTGATTGATTGCGCCAGCGGTTACTAATTAGCTTTTTACTAACCTGCTGCTACATGGGTGTTCAGCTGTATTAGCGAGCACGCATTAACTGATTTGTTTCTTTTTATTTTATAGTAAATTGTGCGACAGACAGTTCATGTGAGAGCGAGCCTGCCGCCGACTTACACATCTTTTGCGGAGGATGTCTTATGTCTAAGCACGTAATTGTTATTGGTGCTGTTGCCCTTGGCCCAAAAGCTGCCTGTCGTTACAAACGTCTTTGTCCAGACGCAAAAGTAACCATGATTGATCAGGCTCCTCGTATTTCTTACGGTGGTTGCGGCATTCCTTACTTTGTTTCCGGTGAAGTAAACACCGTTGTAGACCTCCAGTCTACTCCGTACCACATCGTTCGTGACGCTGCGTTTTTCAAAACAAACAAAGACGTAGACGTTCTTATTAATACCCGCGCAACTTCTATTGATCGCGAAGCTAAAACTGTTTCTATCGAAAACGTTTTGACTGGCGAAAAAGAAGTGCTTTCTTACGATGAACTCGTAATCGCAACCGGTTCTAAACCGAACATGCCTCCGTTTGAGGGAATTAACCTCAAAGGTATTACTCCTGCAACGAACCTCGAAGAAGCTGAAATTATCAAAAATGCTATAGCAGGCGGTGACGTTAGCAATGCCGTTGTTGTTGGTGCCGGTTTTATCGGTCTTGAAATGGCAGTTGCTTTCGCAGATATGTGGGGCATCAACACCAGTGTTGTAGAACTTCAGAGTCAGGTACTTCCAGGCTTCATGCCTGAGTCCTTAGCAAAAATGGCACAGGCTGACCTCGAAAATCATGACGTAAATGTGTACCTCGAAGAGTCTGTTGTTCGTTTTGAAGGTGTTGACGGCAAAGTTACTAAAGTTATTACCAACAAGCGTGAAATCGAAGCAGATCTTGTCATTCTTGCTGTCGGTGTTTCTCCTAATACTGACATTGCTGTTAAAGCTGGTATTGAATGCGATAAACGCGGTGCGATTCTCGTTAACGATCATTTCCAGACTTCTGATCCATCCATCTACTCCGGTGGTGACTGCGTAACTATTCCAAACCTCGTAACCGGCAAACTCGGCTACTACCCGCTTGGTTCCATGGCTAACCGTCAGGGGCGTATTATCGGTACTAACCTTGCCGGTGGTGATGCCAGCATGGCCGGTGGTATCGGTAGCTGGTGTGTAAAATTGTTCGACATGTCCTGCAGTGGTGCTGGTCTTACTCTTGAGCAGGCTCTTGCTAATGACTTCGATGCAATCTCCGTTCACGTTGAACAGATGGACAGAGCTCACTTCTTCCCTGAAAAAGCGCTTATGTCTCTCCAGATTGTTGTAGACCGCCCAACCCGCCGTATTCTCGGTATGCAGGGTATGAACGAATTCGGTGATGCACTTACTGCGCGTATTAACGCAGTTGTGCCGCTCATTACTTCCCACGCAACCATCGATGACGTATCCAACCTCGAAGTTGTGTACTCTCCACCGTTCTCCTCTGCGATGGATATCGTTAATGCTGTTGCTAACGTAGCAGACAACGTTCTTTCCGGTCAGAACAAGTACATGGATCCTGCACAGTTCGAAAAATGCTGGGCTGAACGTGATTGCGGTGAGTACTACTTCATTGATACCCGTCTCGCCGGTGGTGCAAAAGATATGTGCGAAGCATATCCAGAGCATTGGCACAATATTCCAAACGAAGAAATTAGTGCACGAATTAACGAAATTCCTAAAGACAAACAGGTTGTAATGATCTGCAATACCGGTCTGCGCTCTTATGAAGCAATGCTCCTTGCCAGCGAGCTCGGTATTGAAAATATTAAAGCATCTGCTGGCGGCATGGGCGCTCAGAAAAAACTGAACGCTAAAATCTAGGTTGTACGTTGGCAGTGCTGGCTCTGACGGTACCTGTCTGTATAATCTACGTCTTTGTTCAGCTGCAGTTGTTCGCAATCTCTTGTATTTTGAGAACGGCTTAATGCTCGATAACAGGCTCGAAAAACAACTATGATGCGATGCGCCCGGTGAGCTATTGTTACGAGGCGTAATTCCAATAAGATGAACAGGAAAGGGCTGTCCTTCATACGAAGGACAGCCCTTTTTTTACTATTGCAACAGGGTTTCTTAGAAACTTTCTGCTGATATGAAATTAAGAAGTCACTATTCGTCGGCGGCTACAGCATCTCGAGTGCGACAGACGCCACAGATTCCAACGGACGTAGGATACCCGCAGCGTTCGCATGGGACGGGCTTTGTACCTTCTTCTTTTTCGAATTGACGGAACGGTTCACGTCCATGCGCGAGGAATGCGGTGTAGAACGCGAGTTTGCGTCCCGGCATCTCTTCTTCAAGCTGGTTCCAGAGCTTTTTGTATGCAGTGGAAGTAGCACCTGGAGAATACGGGCATGGTGCGTAGTGGTATTCAAGATCGTTCAGGAAGGCATAGTTAGCGTTTTCAAATTCAGTAAGTCGGAAGAGAGGGCGGACTTTGCGCGCAAAGCCGTTTTCTGCTTCCAGTAGTGGCCCCTGATCACTTAGATGAGGAATGTCCCAACGCAGTGTGTTGGAGAAAAGTCGTGCTATTTCGTCATCAAGGTTGTGACCGGTGGCAAGAACTGTAAATCCTTCATCAATGGCAACTTTGTTGAAAAAGTAACGTTTAATACGACCGCACGCAGAGCAAACGGAGCGGGAGAGAACTTTTTTAACGCGTGGAATCTGTAAGCCTTCCTCTTCCATCTTTTTAATGATGAGTGGGATATCGTGAGAATCGCAGAAGCGTTCTACTACACCGCGTGCGGCAGCTGAACTGTCTGGAATGGCGAGATCTATATGTAATCCATGCACATTGTAGCCAAGTTTCTTGAGTACAAGCGCACAAGCAAGGGAGTCCTTACCGCCAGAGAGTGCGATGAGAATTTTATCTTCAAATGTGAACAGTTTTTGGCGACGGATACTGCGTTCTACAGAGCGCTCGTAGAACGACATAAAACAGTCAGCACAAAATCCGGTGTTGTGACTAGGAAGTGAAACAACTGCAGTTGCTTTACATACTTTACATTTCATTCTGTGTTTTCCTAATAGATGTATGCGGCGTCTTGGAGAACCGACGCCGAAGCCCGAAGTCAAAATGGGAGCCTGCACTATAAATTTGGTTGTCAGCGAGACGTTGTTGTTAGCCGCTGGATACAACGGTGCGAACGATAATTTCGTCACCGTGAGAGAGTTTTCTGTCTGAGGTAAGTAGTTCGTTATTGCGGATAACAAGCACTGTTGCTGGACTTGCTTTAATAATGTTTAAAAGTTGGCGCACGGAACGAGCTTTAAGTGTGCGGGTCTCGTTTTGTGGCTGGAGTGTAACTGTAACTCCATATGGTTTTGTGTAAACAACCTTATCTTCTTGCATTATGGGCATCCGTGTACGTAGAGGTTTTAAATGCCTTCTGTCTCTTTTGAGCCGGGGCAGAAGTTTGCATTAAGTCAAGAGTGTCGCGAGACACCTGTCGTAACGAATACGACGCTACAAAACAGTCTTACGACAGTCAGTGCATACCATACTCATTTTTTACAACATGACAAGAATCTGTACAGTAAGTGGTTGCTGATGCTGTTAGTATAGTATGTGATGTCACAGTCTGTTTTTGTTATTCATTTATATCAATGCGTTATGCTTGGTGTGGATGTGTTGTGTTGAGTAATGCACTACTTTGACTTTTTTTTATGTTTGTACATTCTAATAAGGGGGTTATGAATCTCGTTGCATTTGCTTGCAGGGTATGCCAAGTATACGCGGTATTAATCATGGGGACGAAGTCATCTTTTCAACATTCATAATTAATAGCTCTGCAATGTTTTAATCATTGCATAATCAGCCTCTACGCGCGATTAACATGTAGAGAATTCTTCTTTTTTCCATTTTGGGGGGGAATAAGATGGCTGATAAGAAAGTGCTAATTGTGGACGATGAAGAGAACGTTAGGCTCATATATAAGGACGCATTTGAAGAGGATGGCTACACCGTTGCCCTCTCCGATGGATCTGAACCCATAATAGACGTGCTTAATCGTGAACATCCCGATGTTGTTGTTTTGGATATCAGGCTGAATCAAAAGGTTACCGGCTTGGATTTGTTGCAGGATATCCGAACTACGAATTCGACATTGCCTGTTATTCTAAGTACAGCTTACGACAGCTTTCAGCATGACATGAAGTCAATTGCGGCAGATTGTTATGTAGTAAAATCTGTTGATTTAACAGAATTGAAAGCGAAGGTTGCAAGTTTCTTCGAATAGCATTATTTTTAGTGAGAACTAAAAAGGACACGCTTCTGCGTGCCCTTTTTGAGATATTGTCTCTTGAAGGGGGTCATCCTTCAGGGGACTTGCTGCTAGAGTTGGTCACTCTTCAGCATCAGGATAATGTGTGTAGCGGCCCTGTTTTTTAAGCGGAATGGGGCCGCCGCATGTCCGGAAGTTTACCGAAGCTCTTACCTGCAGCATCTGAACAGCTGATAATTTCGAAGGGGTAGTTTTCGGTTTCTCACCAACCTGCCAGTATGCTTTCTATTTTCCTACCACATCCTCCATATTCTACAAGTGATTTTGATGTTATTTGGTGAAAAATAATTAATCTAATGCAATCTAATGTACTATAATCTAAAAATAATTTTGTTCTAATAGATCCACTCATTCAAGATAGAGCGCCACTTCTCCCTGTGATGCTGTCGTGATTGCTTGAATTCCTCTACGGTGAAGTTCTTTCATGACATTTGGTGACGGGAACTTGAATTTATTCAGAAATCCACATGAAGCAATTGCTACCTTCGGGTTCACAGCGTTATAAAATTCCGGAGAAAAACTGGATACAGAGCCGTGATGTGGAAGAATAAGTACTTCTGCGCTAAGGTCTGCTTTTGTATCCATGAGTTCTCGAATTCCTTTCAGTTCAATATCCCCTGTAACTAAAAGTAGTCCTTTGCGTTCTGTACCATTGTGTTGAACGAGGCGAAGCACCAGCGAGTTATTGTTTCCTTCGAGAGTAGAGTTTTTCGGCGGGTGCAATACTTCCAGTTCTAAATTTTCTGAGATTGTCAGAACGTCTCCAGCCGAAAGAATACGTTTCGTTAATCCCGCCTTTCTTAATGCCTGCCGGAGCTGTTTTTTGTTCCATCCATGTGGTGTTGCGTTGCTTGCAAGATAATTTCCTACGTTTGCATTCGCGATTGGATAGAAAAGCCCACGAAGGTGATCAGTATCTGGATGGGTCGAAATAATCCATTGCAACGACGCATCATGCTGACGTGTTATGCAAGGCATAATGATTGCGCGGCCTACGTCAAAAGAACGTGAGGAGAATCCTCCCCCATCAATGAGCATCCGCTTGTCGTTAGGAAAGGTCAGTAGCAAAGATTGGCCCTGTCCTACATCCAGAACATGTAATCGAGTTTTGCTTTCTGTGCCGTATGTACGCAGTGCATCCGGTACGAAAAGAAGCAGGACAAAGCATAAAAAGGCTATGCGGGCCATCCAGCGGGAAGATCCACTGTTCAGTTTATTCGCAGGGCGGGTGATGCCTTTTTCTGTATTGCTATCTGGGGGTACTGCGCTGCGTAGCCTGTTAGGCTGATCTTTTTCTGTCCGCTCTATGTCATCTCCAACAAGCGGTAGTCCTACTGCCGTAAATAGTTTGTTTTCCCAAGTTGGAGCGCCTTCACTCAGAGAATTGTACAGTTCTGAAATGACATCGTTTCCCTCGGTTTTCCACCATATTAGGGCTGAAATGATGCAACCGTACCATGCAAATATTTCGATCCAATGCGGGCGATTCATAATGACTGGATCCAAAAAACCTGCCTTATCCATATCGTCAAGAAAGGAAAACAGGGTTGCGACGGGGGTTGCTGCAATCGTAAATAGTGTTTCGGAGAGAGGAGTAAGGGATGGTAATACCATACTGAAACAGGCGGCAAGAAGCCCGAGAAACAGCAGTGGCATGATGACCATACCTAGAATCGGCAACCAAAGAATATTTAGAATATTCCATAGGGACAGCTCGTTAAAGTTCCAGATAATCAACGGAAGTAAAACAAACTGGATTGCAGTAGATAGAAACAGAATATCAAATGCCGCACGTTTTATGCGTTGAAAGCGCGTGGTATCCTTTGGCAGCAGATATGCTTTAACGACGGAAAGTATCGGCAGCGCAATGATCATAGCGACGATTGCCAGTGCAGAAAGTTGAAGCCGTAAATCAAATACGATGAGCGGGTTGATTATCGTCATTACTGCAAGTGCCCAGAACAACCCGTCCATAAAAACGCGAGGACGGTTGAATAACAGCAGGATGCACCAGCAACAAAGCATAATAAAAGCCCGTACAAGTGACGGTGAGCCTCCACCAATCCAGACATACACTGAAGCCGCAGGAAGGATTCCCAGAGCAAGGAGTTTAGGACGGCTGATTGTTTCGTACACGCTGGCGCGGCGTATAACGAGTGTAAAGAGAAAAGAGATACTCAAGGCCACAATCGCTAAATGCATTCCAGAGAGTGCGAAAGAATGCGAAAGCGATGCATGCGAAAGCTGTGTATAACGCTTGCTTGGGAAATTGTATTTATCTCCAAAAAGCAGAGCTGGGAGAACGTCTAAGGCATCACCATATGCCGTCTCTCCCAGTACTGAAGAGAGCTTTTGTACCACTCTTGTGTGAACAAGGTCTTCAAGCTGCTTGGAGACTGTAAAGCGCATTTTTTCACGCCATAATGTCAGGAGAGACACATTACCAGTGCGGGTTGGGATTGCTTTATCCCCCCATGTCCATATGCGCCAGAAGACCCCTTGATTCTGCCAGTAGGCACCGCTGTTCCATGCCCCTTTGTTACGGAATCCGACGATGGGAAGTAGTTTTGCACGAATTGAAACAGTTTCACCGACCATAGGGCGTAGTCGTGCGATTGCAGGCTGGCTTGATGCTGCCGGGAGGACTTGTGCTATTGAAACTTTTCCGTTTTTCCCTTCATTCAACACTTGAATTGCTTTTTGCTGCCTGTCCCATGCGTCTTTACGGTTTGCCCATGTCCAGACTAAATCGCCGGTAATCGGGGCGTTCGTGTCATTCAGTGTGTAGCTTGCATCTGTCAGAATGAATTTTATTCGCCTGTCGGGAGAGGTGAGCACTTCGCGCACGGTTCCGGTAACCTGCACATATTTTTTATCAAGAACAAACTGAGGAAGCGTATCCGGATTGGTTATGTCAAAAGGTCGGTTAGCAAGTGTTGCCGTGCCTGTCTGCAATCCTAAAACGAAGATGGCAAAAACAATGCAAAGACGTACCACATTTGAGGCGCTATTTGGGGGCGATGGAAGATACTGTTCTGGGCATTGACGCGCAAGAAGGCGCGTAAGTACGTAGAAAAAGATGAGAGCACCAAGAGCTGCAAGGGAAGGCACAAAATAGCGAGCTCCCCATAGACCTGTTGCCCATGCAAGGAAGTACCAGTGCCACATAAGCAGTGAAGGGTACGAGATTGAATCGTGTGGTGCAGTGCCTTCCATGTTCTGAAAATCCCCAATTCTAGCCACTTTGATGGTTAATTACAAATTTGTGATTAAAAGGTAATGCAAAAAAATGTACATTACAACAGAGGGATGATTTGGGCTTTAGTTTCATTTAATTTTTTTAGAAAGAAAAACTCATTATTTCAATGTAATGTTGGTATGATTCAAAGATGCTCAGCCTGCTGCCGTACATAAAAATAGTTGAAACAGCGTATGGTTCGGGGAGTGTCATGTTGTCCGGCAAGTAAAAAAGGCTGCCCCATAATTATGGAACAGCCTTTTCTTATTTTATGAAAGAGGGCGAAGTATAAGCCGCCGGTGGCAAACGTCGTAGATACAAAGCTTCGTAGCGTTACCGAAGGCGTTTCGCTACAAATTATTTGCTCTGAAGTCCCAGCTTATCTGCAATAGTTTTTGCAGCAGCTTCGGTGAATGCTTCCGGTGCCAGTTCTGCTTTTGCAGATTCTTCAATGACCAGTTCTGGTGCGTTGGCAAGAGCCGTATCCGGCTGCACGCCGAATTGCGGAGGGAAACTGTTGCTGAAGTACATGTCCTGGAACCCTGAAAATTTTAGCGCATGCGCAGTTGCGTCAAGGATTGCAAATTCATCTTCAGCGATCAGGCCAAGTTCTTTTGCACGCTTGAGACCTGCGTAGCACTCTCCACCCTGAGTACATGCGATGTGGCCGTTCATGTTTGCTTCGATCATGGAATCCATAATCGACTGTTCTGTCACCTGTAATACTTGGAAAGAGCCTTTGCCGCCGATGGCTTCAAACTGTTCTGCAAAATGCTTTACACGCGGGAACGATACAGGGTTACCAATCATTGCTGCCTGAGCAACGGAAGGGGTGACTGTAACCGGCTTGTATACGCGTTTTGCCGGATCTTCTACGCTGTAGTACTGATATACAGGGTCGGCGTGGTGAGACTGTACTCCGAATACGCGCGGAAGTTCGCTGATGATGCCAAGGCGATGTAACTTAAGGAATCCACCCATAACAGCGGTGATGTTACCTGCGTTACCCACTGGTACGAATACGCATTTGCCTTTAAGATCCCAGTCACACCACTGTGCAACCTCAAATGCGTAAGATTCCTGACCGAGAATACGCCAGCTGTTTTTGGAGTTGAGCAGGGCTACACGGTAGTTTTCTGCAAGGTTTTCTACAACCTTCATGCAGTCATCAAATACGCCCGGAATTTCCAGCACGGTCGCACCGGAGCCGAGAGGCTGGGACAACTGCTGCGGAGTCACTTTGCCGTGTGGCAGAAGCACTACAGATTTGAGCGGGGAGCCGATGTATGAAGCATACAGTGCTGCTGCAGCCGAAGTGTCACCAGTGGATGCACATACGGTGAGGACTTCGTCCCATCCGTGTTTGCGTACCAGTGCTTTGAGATAAGAAAAAGCACACGCCATACCACGGTCTTTAAAAGAAGCGCTCGGGTTCTGCCCATCGTTTTTGAAGGCAAAGCGGACACCTGCTTTTTCGGCAAGGTGATCGTTAGCTTCAATGATAGGGGTGTTACCTTCGCCTAAGTAGACGATGTCTTCCTCTTCCAGAACAGGTGCCATCAATTCGTAAAAACGGAAGATACCGCGTAATGCGGTGTTCTTTGAAGCCGCACGGGTATCGAATAGCTCACGCCATTCTTTGCCGGTACGTTCGGAAAGTTTTTTAAAGTCGAGATTGTCGAGCATGAATACACCACCACATTCTGGGCAGGTGTATAAAAGTTCGTCGATGCCGAAACGTTTTCCGCAACCAAGACAGTAGTATTCCATATTTCCCCGGTATTCGGGGAATACTGATGCTTTTTTCATTATGCTTGTTCCTCGTGCTTCTTCTTAAGCCAAGATTTTTCTTCACCACGTGCAAGGCGGCCGATGTTTTCTCTATGAGTCCAGAATACAAGTGCGAGCACTACGAGAGCCAAAGGGATAAAAGACCAATGACCGGACAGGAACAGGAACACCGGAAGGGTTACAACAAGAGTCAGTGATCCCATGGACACGTAACCGGAGCGCCAGATGACGAGTGCAGTAGCGATACAGCTAAAAAGAATAGGGTAAAATGCCAGCGGGATAAACACACCAACAGTTGTTGCTACCGCTTTGCCTCCCTCAAAACCGAGGAAGCAGGAACGCACGTGCCCCATAAGCGCAGCAAGCGCAACAAGGCTTATAAATAGCCAGTTATGGCTGATGGTAAAAGCAATTGCGACGGGGACTGCGCCTTTAAGAAGGTCGCAGAGCAGTGTTGCAACGCCATATTTAAAGCCACAAAGACGGGCTACGTTGGTTGCGCCGACATTTTTACTGCCGTCGAGACGTGGGTCGATTCCGCAGGTAGCTTTAGCGATAAGCAGACCGAACGGAATGGAGCCCATAACGTATGCGATACCAAGCCAGAGAAGTTTAGCCAGCATGTTCACTCTCCTTGCGATAGTTCATCAATATCTGTCCGGTGGTGTCTACAATTGAGCATAGACTTGGAACAGGATGTTAACTTTCCATTGCATCCAGAATTTGGATTTCGTTATTCAAAGGGTGAACTTTGCCGATGCGAACCATAAAAAGTTGCCCCGGATTCACCTTATCGCCAAAAGACTTACGTCTGCCACGTACAAAAATTTGCTCATTCGGTAAAGAAACCGTTACAAAGGCATCGTTTTCTTCTGTAACAATTGCCTCACGCCATACTTTGTCACCCTGTTGCTTGAAGTATAAAAGCTTCCAGTAGCGAGGGCGGAAACGCTGGATTTGACCCACAGAGTCAAGGCGGGCGTTCAGGAGCGGGAGCATTGTGGTAATTTCTTCATTGGACCACTGTGCTTCGCCAGTTGCGGTATAGTGTATTACTTGTGCCACGTTGACAAGGTCTGGGTAGCGTCTCAGTGGAGAAGTAATCGGACTGTACGCATCTACCCCGATCCCCCTGTGCGGTCTCGGCGTTGTTTCCAGAATAGCAGAAGAAAGAGCTTTTACAACACGCGCAATGTCATGCGGTGCGCTCCAGACTCCTACGTACTCTTTGGGTACTGCCACATCCTGTGTTCTGTGAAGCAGGGTGATACCGTGCTCTTTTGCCCACAATGCTACGCCGGAGTTCGCAAGAATCATCATCTCGCTTACCAGCTTCATAGCTTTTGGGGTGTCATCCGCGGGAACAATTTCTACCTTGGTTTCATTTCCTTCGCCGGAAAGTAGTACCTTAGGATCGTTGCGCTCAATGATAACCGCACCATTAGCAATGCGCTGTTCCTGAAGTTTATCGCTGAGTTCTGCGCCAAGTTTAATTTGTTCCGCAAACTCGGCAGCAGGAGTGGCTTCTCCGCCGCCGTTAATGACGGCTTCAGAATCGATGTAGGTCAGGTTGGCAGCTAGATTGACCCATACAGGAACCGGAGTACAACGCTCCAACTCGCCTGTGCTGCTGCACTCCATGTCAAGAATCAGTGATGGACGGTCTTCTTGTGCATGCAGACTGAAAAAGTCTGTACCAAGTGCTGTCGGCATCATGTGACAGTCACCTTCCGGAAGGTATACGCTGGTGGCTCGGCGGAGCACTTCTTTATCGAAATGACTGCCGAACGGCCACGCAACAGCCGGACAGGCAAGAGAGATGCGGAGGCGATAGCCGCCGTCACCACGACGTTCGATGTGGAAAGCGTCATCAATATCTTTGGTGGTGGCGGAATCGATAGAAATATAGGTACGTTCTTCCGGTTCTTGACGGACAGAAAGACACTTCTCTTTGATTTCCTGAACTTCGGCGGAAAATACGTCTGCCCAATTGTTGGAGCAATCATAATCTGCGCGGTCGAGCCAGAAGTTGTGGTGCGGCGGCACCAAATCCCATGCACGGGCAAGGTGCAGAGCCATGTGTTGATCATCTGGCAAGCCTTTAGCCAGTTGTTTCCAGACTTGATCTACTTCATGGCTGTCAGGGTCGCTCATCCGGCTTAAGATAATTTCTTTAAGCTGGGTTGCGACACTTTCATCCGGAACCTTACCAAGAGCCCGACCTTTGGAATGTTTTTCCCAGAGGGTACGGAAAAAGCCTACTCCCTGCGTAACGAGTGCTTCACGTTCCTGACGCTTGCGGTCTTCTTCAAGGCGCTTGTCGACTTTTTCGGCAGGATAAATTTCAAATTCCGGTGGTTGGAATTTAAAGTGAGTCTTGCATGCAAGCATTGCGCTGCCAAGTGCAGCAAGCTGGTCAATGGCCGGTTCTTCCCATAACAGTTCAGCAAACCACTGGATGGATTCTTTGTCCACTTCACCCTGTGCAAAATCCCATAATTCAAGTGCATCAAGTTCAGCACTAATGGCGTCACGTTTCGCCCGATGCTCTTCTAAGAGCTCACCGATTTCCTGACGGGAACGTTCACCGCTGTATGACGGGCCTGCCCAAGGAAGAACGCGTGATGAAGCCAGTTTCATCTCGCGTTTATTGATTGTCAGAATCCGTAGTTTTCCACCCTGTTCGTCAAGTACCCAGCCTTGCTGAGCCTTGTTTCCGTGCATGAATTCTACAACACAGCCCGGTCCGGGATACCGAACCAGAGAAGAAGCACTCATATTACCTGCTTTATTTGGAACCGGCTTCTGCCGGTATTCATTCGTATCTATGCGGTGTGTCTCTCACCGGGTATTTTTCGGGGTGCCTCCGGGAAGGAGGCAAAATTTATTGGTGGCAGTATATATGACTTTCCCGCAGGCGAGTTACCGCCTGCGGGAAGTGTCTTTAATTAATGCTTGAAGGAACGCTGCGCGGTAAAGACCATCGCTACCTGCGGTGAAGCCTCGTTCACTGCTTCGATAACTTCATAGTCACGAATAGAGCCGCCCGGCTGTGCGATTGCAGCTACACCGTGTGCAAGCGCTGCATCGACACCATCGCGGAATGGGAAGAATCCATCAGAAACCATAGCGGTTCCCATGAGTCCACCTTTTTCTGCGCGGGTGCGGGCTTCAATGTCGTCCAGAATTGCCTGTGCTTCTTTGTCTTTAAGCGCTTTAAGCTTAAGTTCGTACAAAGAAATGCCCTGTTCCTTAAATGCCAGCATGTCAGCAAATTTGGTGTACGCTTTGTGGATAGTAAGTTCAACGCAGCCTACTCTGTCCTGCTCGCCGGTGCCGATAGAAACGGTAGCGCCGTTGCGTGCAAAGATAATTGAGTTTGAGGTAACACCGGCCTCAACAGCCCATGCAAAGAGGAGATCGTCCGCTTCCTGTGCTGTCGGCTTACGTGCTGCTACTTCTACACCGTCTTTTTCTGCTGTGGCAGGGATAAAGTCATCTGCCGTGAGAATGCGGTTGCGGAAGGACTGCTGCATTACAATACCGCCGTCGATCAGGCTCTTGAAGTCAAGCACCGGTACGTTTACCAGTTCTTCAAGATGTGCCATTCCCGGAATTTCGAGTATACGCAGGTTCTTGCGTTTTTTCAGTTCGTCAACAACACCTTCTTCAAATGCAGGTGCTGCTACTACTTCAAAGTATGCGCTGTTAATAATTTTGGCGCACTCTAACGTCATAGGGCGGTTTACCACTACCGCGCCGCCGAAAGCAGCAATGCGGTCACTCCAGAAGGCTTTATCAAGCGCATCTGCAACACCCTTGTCGGACCATGCGGCACCGCAAGGATTGTTGTGCTTTAAGATGAGGGCAGCCGGTTTTGCAGTGAGGTACTGCAACATGTTAATGGCGTTATCAACATCTGTCAGGTTGGTTTTACCAGGATGTTTGCCTGCCTGAATCATATTTTCTTCAGTCAAGGCAGAAACAAGTCCTTTGCCCGGTCCACGAAACTCCACACCACCGAGAGTAAGGGAGCCTTCAGCCAACTCGTACACTGCTGCTGGCTGGTCAGGGTTCTCGCCGTAGCGCAGCCCTTTTTCTTCCCCGTCAATTTCCCACGTGCGCTTGCGATACACAAGCTCTTGATCGCCCAACTGAACTTTCATCTCGGACGGAAATGGATCTCCGAGAATGGTTTTGTACATATTCTTCAAGTCGCTCATGAGGTTTTGACTCCGCTTGTTATGTTAATAGCCCAAATAAAACACAAACATGTGGTGTATCGCCGAGTTTAGTTGCCATGTCTCGGCAACAACACCCCCAGAGGGGCAAGAAGGTATCATACAGTAGCACGGGGGGCAATTTTCATTTGAAGGCAATGGCAGATTGCAGTAGAGATTCGGTACCACCATTATTCACATGTAGAAAGGAGCAATTTACTGCTATGGAACGCGCCCTTCGAAAATTAGCCGCACAGCTGAATGGATACGATGAAGCATCCCTCATGGATTTGTGGGAAAAATATGCAGCAAAGACTGAAACGTTTGAACCAAGTCGGGAATGGGAAGAGTCTGCGTTGATTTTTTCATTGATTCAGGCTGTGCGCTGGAAGAATCAATTGTTCAATCATCACTGGGCAGAATCAGAGCAGGGGCATATGCGCAATCTGCCTCCACAGGCAGCTTTTGACATGGTGAAACGGGACGCTGGGGGCAATGTTCAATCAGGCATCGGGAGCCAGGGAGTTCAAACTGCTCCTAAGCTTGGCAAGGTTCTCGCCTTCCGGCCTCGAAAGAGCGACTAACCCGTTAATGAGATAAAAGTAGTACCGGATATTTTCTACGTATGTAACGGCTTCATAGCCGCGACAATAGCCGTGTCTGGTCTGAGAGTAGTAACGCTTCCAGGCCAGAAGCGGCAGGGTTTCTTTCAATTCCCGCCAGGTTTTGCCTGTGCCACCGCGCTTTTTTGTAAGTTTAATTGCGTCAAGAATATGAGCATATCCTTGGTTGTATGCTGCAAGAGTGAAGAACCACCTGTCCCATTCAGCAAGGTTCTGGCCTTCGAATTTATCCCACAGTTTACGTAAATATATTGCCCCGCCCATGATTGATTGTTGCGGGTCAAGTCTGTTGATTCCAAGGTCTTTTGCTGTCGCTTGGGTTATCTGCATCAATCCGCGTACGCCAGTTCTACTGCGAGCACTGTTGTCGAAATGCGATTCTTGAAAAATTATTGCTGCAAGCAGTAGTGGGTCAATGCCATATTTCTTGCTCGCCTCTTCCATTGTTTTTGAATATCTGGGAACTTTTTTACGCAATGCATTTTTTAGTTTTCTGATAACGTAATAGTTCAGTTTCTTGGGGAAGAATCCGTAATTCTTTTCTTTTAACGCGGCGATGGTATCTTTTGATTTAACGGAGTCCCAGAAGTCCCTAAGGTCTTTTTGTAATCCGGCCTCCGCAAAGAACTTGTTACGCCAGAACCAGCGATATGAGCCTTCTTCATTGATTTGTGAATCAGGCACAACGTCAAGGAAGAAGGGGTGCAGCATTGTAAAATTACGAACATCAATTTGTGCAATGCCCCCCTCATCGCTATCGAAAGATATGAGATTGTACATGTGGAATTGGTCAAAATCGACGCAGTCGCCATCTTCAAGAACTTCTTGATCTTCAGACGCAACGTTTACAGCGGGTTCTTCACCTTGTGTCGAATTTTCAGAGGCAGGTGGGCTTAGTTTTTTTCTGGCATACTGGGTTTGACCGGAAGGTTCACTGTCTTCCCGAGACGAAACCATCTGGGGAAAAGCATCCACAAGAGAAGAAATAAGAGAGTCGTTTGCGGTGTAAATTTCTTCATCTACGCCTTCAGGAACTGTATCCAAAAGACTGCGGCAAAGGGCTTGAAGTTCTTTGTTGTCGACTTGTGTAGTGTCTTTGATGGTTACAGACTGATAGTCGTCGTACGCAGGGCCGGCAGTAATTTTTCTGGCGTATTCTTCAGGGATTTCACCGCCGAAACCGACAAGCAAGTCTGCTTCATCGTTAGAAATTAGTTTCCATGCTTCGTCTGCACTTTTTACTCTGATGATAGTGATTGTGTAGTCTTTTTCCTTGGCAAATCTGCTTAAAAGTTCGCCGTCTACACCAAGGCCGTATGGAGAAACAAGAGAGGAAAATTGGGAGACATTGGGCACAACAACGCGCACCGGAGGAAGGCGGTAAAGGTAGGACATAACTTCTGAGCCTACCATAAACATTGCCTGCGCTGCTATAAGAAAGAGCAGTAAAACTGCTTCCCATGAGGTGAAAAAACGTCTCTTCATAGAATCTCCGAGGCAAGGTAACAAACCGCACCTATATATTTTTTCATCGTAGCGGCATTATAACAATAATCTAACAGGTCGCTAGTGAATTTTTCTCTTTGAATCAATTGACGGGGGTGCAAAGAGTATATTAAGAGAAGATGCATTTTTTGCGTTCCCCGGATAGACAGGGTCGCGAAAAAGCAGTTTCATTCCAGAAGGAGAGGCTAATGTCAAACGTAATCGTGATGGGCGCTCAGTGGGGAGACGAAGGCAAAGGTAAAATTGTTGACCTCCTTACCCGCGACATCGACGTAATCGTCCGCTTTCAGGGCGGAAATAACGCCGGTCATACTGTAATCGTAGGTGATAAGGAATACATCCTTCATCTCATCCCGTCAGGCATCCTGCACGAAGGCAAAAAGTGCCTCATTGGCAACGGTGTCGTGCTTGATCCAGGCGTGTTTTGGAAAGAGATTGAAGGGCTTCGTGCAAAAGGACTTGATGTAAGTCCTGAACGCCTTAAGATCAGTAAGAAGACTCACCTCATCATGCCGTACCATTGTGCGCTTGATGGTGCGCGTGAAGATCATAAATCAGACGATAACAAGATCGGTACTACCGGTCGTGGTATCGGCCCATGCTACGAAGATAAAGCAGCTCGAATCGGTATTCGTGCCGGCGATCTTGCAGACCATGCTCTGCTTCGTGCTAAAATCGAAGCTGCACTGGTTGAGAAGAACGCTTTGTTTACAGCTCTTTATGGCCGGGAAGCTGTTTCCGTTGACGCAGTATTCGAAGAGGTTGTGGCAGCAGGTGACTGTCTTGTGCCATATCTTGCCGATGTTACTGGTGAAATCTGGGAAGCATTCGACTCTGGTAAGAACGTGATGTTTGAAGGTGCTCAAGGTATTCATCTTGATATCGACCACGGAACTTACCCGTTCGTAACCTCTTCCAATACTGTTGCAGGTAATGCCTCAGCCGGAGCTGGTATTCCAGCCTCCCGTCTTGATCGTATTATTGCAATCGTTAAGGCATACACAACCCGCGTAGGTGCAGGTCCGTTCCCGACTGAACTTTCTGATGGTGACGGTAACTACCTGCAGGAAAAAGGCCACGAATTTGGTGCTACTACCGGTCGTCGCCGTCGCTGTGGCTGGCTTGATCTTGTTGTTCTCAGTGAGACTGCACGTCTCAACGGCCCTACTGACATTGCACTTACTAAGCTGGACGTTCTGAGCGGTATGAAAGAAATAAAAATCTGTACCGCATATGAATACAAAGGCGAACGTGTTACTGTCATCCCTCAGGAACAAGGCGCTCTTGGCGAATGCACCCCAGTGTACGAATCCGTACCGGGCTGGGATGAAGACATTACCAAGGCGACTAAGTGGGAAGAACTTCCTGAAAATTGTCAGAAGTATATTGAACGCATCGAAGACCTCACAGGGGTACGCGTAAGCATCATCTCTGTAGGCCCTGAACGCGATCAGACTATCATGCGTTAAAAATCCCGGAGGTAACGGTTTGGGTACGTCAAAAGACCAATTAACCCAGTCCGCTCTGGAGCCTCATGATATTATAGCCCCGTCTTTGGCTGCCCGTCATGCCAGAGTGCGGGGCTTTATTGAGCAGCTCGCAGAAGATCCGCCACAAGTTATTCTGTTCGAAGGTGGAACCGCCGAAGAGCGTGAAGCTGTGGCGCTCTATTGGGCTGCGCGCATTAATTGCGTCAACTCCCCCGCGCCTTGTTTGGAATGTAGTGCCTGTAGGCAGATGATTACTAAATCATCACGCGACTTGTTTTTTTTCGACGGACGTGCCGGGTCTATCGGTTTTGATGGTGAACCCAACAATACGGGGACCATTAAAATAGAATGGATTCGAGAGCTTCGCTCAATCTTGGGAGAGCCGCCACGGTCTGAAAAAAAACGCGTTGTTGTTCTTTTCGAAGCTCAGTCATTAAGCGTTGCCTCGGCAAATGCCTTGCTCAAATCGCTTGAGGAACCGCGTCCGAATACAAGCTTTCTTCTCCTTGCTCCTCAACGTGAGCGCCTGTTGCCGACACTTGTTTCAAGAAGTTGGGTTGTAACCCTTGCATGGCCGATAGGCGAAACTTCTTCTGCGCTTTCAGACGAAGTTCGCGAATGGTCTGACTTGCTCGCGACTTTTATGGTGGAGGGCACAGCGCTTCTCACCAAAACAGGGGTACGTGGTGCATTGGACGCAACGCTTGCGGTACAGCTCATCGTCCATTGTCAGCACGAACTTCTCAGTGCCATAACCGGCAGAAAGGCCGGAGAGCTTGCGCGTCTTTTTGCGCAGCTTGACATTGGTCGTCAACGCAAACTGGATGAAGTGCTCAGTGAGTGTCAGGAGTCTTTAAATGCACTTGTGTCTCCGCCGCTCGTTATCGATTGGCTGGGAACAAAGTTGTATCTTCTCGCTAAAGTCGCTGCTAAATCGAGTGGGCGACCTATCCGATAAGCTTATTTAGTTGCGATTTTTTTGTTTTTAGTGGTGTTGTGATGTTTGCTTTTGGCGGTCAGAGAATCTTGTTTTACTGTCGCTGCTTGTAATTTCTTATTCTTCGAGAATTGCTACCGTTTTGAAAAATGCTTTGGGTTCTCCAAAATATTTTATAGGCGGTCAGCTCATTAAGTATGTTTCTTCGCGCGTGATACCTCATTGACACGAATAATAAAAAAAGGGCTACCCTACATAGATGGGGATGCCCTTTTTCATTTATTGAAAGGTGGTGGAGCAAAAAACAGCGAGAATGTCTAAAAAGAGTGTTGCCTTCTAGCCAGAACTTTTGGAGATTTTTAAAAATCTTATTTAAATGGTTTTTAAGATCTCGCTGACAAGTGTCGTCGGAGAGAGCTCTCTGCGGTTATGCAAACACTTGCTCATCGAGGAATCGTATGGTTTCTCTAAAGTGCTTGTTATCTGTGCACTCTACAAAGCGATCTCTATTAAGAGCCAGCCAGCGGGTGGCGTAATTAGGGTCATTAACAAAGCGTTCGAGTTCGTTTGCGAAGATTTGTGCATCCGGTTGTTCCGGAATTACGAAATCGCTGCTGGTTGTATCTGCAAGTTCCATTGCGCCAACGCCTTTGCTGGCGAGAACAGGAGTGCCGCAAACTACAGCTTCAAGGATGATAAGTCCAAACTCTTCAATAGGCCCTGCGTGAACCATAAGATCAAGCCCATGGTAGAGCTTATGGACTTCCTGCGTTGCAGGGAGGATGTGAGTCTGTTCTGCAAGACCGAGTTTTTCGGCTTCGGCTGCGTATTGCTTTTTGTTCTTCTCTTTTCCTACGATAACAATTGAGATTTTGTCGCGTGACTCTTGAGGGACAAGGGAGATTGCTTTGAGAAGTGTTGTAATTCCACGCTTTTTAAAATCTCCAGAGGTGATGAGTCCGATAACTTTTTTGTCGTCCGAAATATTGAGTTGTTTGCGTAGTGCCGCTCTGTGTTCCTTTCTATGTTCAAGGGAAAATTGATCGGAAGAGTAGCCGGGGTAGATGACTGTGATTTTGTCTGGTGAAATTCCATAGCGCTTGATTAGATCGTTTCGCATAAGCTGAGAGTTGGCTATGATGAACTTGAACTTTTGCTCGAAAAGAAAGTTTGCATGAAGGCGATGCACGCTGCCTTCCTTGGAATTTGAACCGTCGAGCAGTTCAGATGCCAGATGGACGCAGTTGTGCATGCTGACAATGTCTGAGTTCAAGTTTTCGCCCTGTCCCCATACGATGTCTGGTTTCAAAAATTTAGCTGCAATATCAACGAATTTTGAAAAGATAACACGTCTGGAATATTTACTTAGCTTAATTGTAGGAACCGTAATAGCTTTGCCGCCAGCCTCTGCGACGAGTTCTTTGTCGCATTTTTCACTGATGGTCCAGACGGTGTGCCCTGCTTTAGTCAGGTATTTAATGTTTGCAAGAATAATTCTTGAAGAGCCGGTGTTACCAAGAATGTTTTGCGATGCGATTAAGATAGTACGTTTCATAATGGTAATGTACTCTAAAAAGTTAAATGAAGTGAAGAGAAATTAGGCTGACGTTAGATATGGCAAAGGGGCAATATGTCTATTACCCCTTTGTCGTCTTTCATTTAATTTAAGATAAATTTCTTTGGATTCAGTGCTACACCGTTTAGCTTCACTTCGTAGTGAAGGTGGGGGCCGGTCGAGCGACCAGTGTTGCCCATATAGCCTATCAACTCTCCACGTTTTACCTTTTGGCCTCTTTTGACGATATACCGGTTCATGTGCCCATAGCGTGTAAGGACGCCGGCACCATGGTTGATAATCAAGTTTACACCATAGCCTCCACCTGTGCCGGCAAAAGAGACGCGACCGTTTGCTGTGGCGTAAATTGGTGTGCCGATGCGGTTGGCGATATCGATGCCTTTATGGAAGTCTTTACGGCCTGTAAATGGAGAAATGCGAGAACCGAATGGGGATGCCACCCATCCTTCTGTAGGCCAGATGGATGGAGTTGCTGCAAGCAGCCGTTGGTTTTTACGGAAAGTCTGAATCAGCTCTTGTTGGCTCACTTCTTCCAGACGAACCTCAGTGTTAAGGTCTTTCAGAAAACTGTGAATTTTACGGGCCAGCAGTTCCTGTCTGTGTATCGGCAGATAATTGTCTGCAAAATCTTTAGTTTTTGCTCCGCCGATGGCAGAAGTGGTCTCGCCTTGATCTTTGTCGAGATTGATCATGACACGCAGTTTTGTGTCAAACTGCTGTACGCGTTGTAAATCTTTTTGAACAATACGTAGTTTGTCCACCATGCTTAAAATCTGGCTGTTTTGTTCGAAAATTGTTTTTTCTGAGTCTGCCAGATTTTGTGCTAATGTCTGAGATTGATGGTAGTATTTCCACAGGAAAATGTTCCCCGCAGATAATGAGAAGATAAGAAAGAGGATGCTTGCAAAAAACCAGCCGTGCAGGCTTATCTTTTTGCAATGCCCCTGATTGTCCTTGAAGACAACAACGTGGTAGCGATTGAACAGCATATTATCTTTCAGATACTCAGATGTTAGGGGTGAAAAAAATAATTTTCGAGGTTACTTCTCTTTAGACTCAAGTGTCAAGCCGAGCTGCCATCTGGTGAGGCCGTTAAAAACGTTTTGTTTTAGGTTCTTGTATTTTCCTGCAAGTTCCCAGAAATCGTCCATCACGTCTTTACGGCGTGAATCAAATGCAGAAGGGCATGGGTTATCCCATAAGGGTAATTCCCATTGCTTGACGCATTTTCGAATGATGTCTTTTTTGACCATAAGTAATGGTCGGATAACAGTAAGATCGCCACTAAAGAAATCTTCTTTAATTGACATGCCGCGGACGCTCCCTCCCTCATACAGGTTCATCAGGAATGTTCCGACAAGGTCGTCTGCGTTGTGACCGAAAGCAAGGTGAGTGAGGTTGTACTGTTTGCACAATTCAAAAAGGCGTGTGCGGCGTTTCATTGCACAATAAAAGCATGGAGAATTGTTACGGTTTACCTCGGAATGTGCATTCGGACCGTCTGTTGTGGTTTCAATATGATACGGAATGCCGTGTTCAACGAGCCATGGGGTGAGCGGTGCATGACTCGTGTTGTCAAATCCCGGGTTGATATGCAGTGCCATCATCTCAAATGTGAAGGGCACGATTTTTTTGCGATAGAGGAGGGTGCGCATGAGTACCCAGCTGTCCATGCCGCCTGACATGGCCACGCCGATCCGTGCGCCGGGGTGAATCATTTCTGTCTGCTGCATCAGCTTTCCGGCGCTGCCGATGCATTGTTTTTGAATGTAGCTTAATTTTTCTTTTGCCATATATGCTCCTGACCCGGCTTTCGGCTGGCTTGTTTGTTTTTGCGCTGCATCAAGGCAAGCGCAAGAGCCCTGTTGTGCGAGCTGGTCTGTTCGTGCGATATTTGAGCCTACCGTGTCCGATATAATGATGGCGGAGCGAGTAGGGGTGTAGAGGCATTAGCAGGGAGGGCAGTGTCAGGCAAGCAGGATTTAGGCGGAATCGTTGGACGGTGAGGGCGTTTGTCAAAATGACATGTGATGGCGGGCGGGTATCTGGAGAGAGTGTAAAATGCTATGGTTTTGTTGACAGGTATCGCGTGGGGGAGTATACTGCAAAGCTTGCCGGATAGTCTGCGTTTTTTTTATTGCTAAGTTCAGCAGGAACCCCTGCAAACGCAGGCAGGCTTATTTTGAGGATGATGGCGATGAAGTCCGACGTTATCATTAACTAAACCGTTGAACGGTTGTTTATGAAAAAAATACTACTAGCAGCAATTGCTCTGCTTCTCCTTTCTGCCGGAGTTGTAGCAGGAGTTCAAACATATCAGCGTACGAGTTCGTCGCGCGTGAGCAATGCTTCTTGGTTTACACAGCCGTCAGAGGCTGTGAAGAAGATTGAGTTAATAAATAACAGCGGCCATTTTTCTTTTATACGGGAAAAGGGACGCTGGTTTGTTTTGTTTAGTGGAAAAAAATGTCTTGCACGGCAAGATGTTATTGAGAAGTTGTTTACGAAACTGCGTGAAATGCCACCACAAAACTGTGCGGAAGTAGAGCCTGAAAAGATACTTGATTACGGTCTGGACAACCCGAAAATTCGGATTACTTTATCAGGAAAGGCTCTTTGGCATCTCGGTATTGGACGTTCAGCTGTGAGCGGCGAAGTTTTTTATGCCCGAAAGGGCGATGGTCAGGTATGCTTGGTAACTCCGGACGTTGTCACCATGCTTGATCAACCTGTTGCTACATTTATTGATTCCCGTGTTATTGCTATTCCTTCAAGCCAGATCACCAGAATCCGGATGCAGGGGGAAGGTACAGGTACATGGGAAATTACGCGTTCTGATGATGGATTTCGTTTTTCGTATCCTGAAACGCTTGTGATGCACGCTGTAAATCAAAATTCAGCAGAGCTATTTATTCATACGCTCGTAAACGGCGGGGCATCCTGCGAATCAACTGAAGAGTTGGTGGGAGCCGTTGCCGATTTTTCTATCTCTGTATGGCAGGATGGTTCCTCTGATCCTACCACTCTTGTAATCTTCAAGCGTGAAGATGGTGAAGGGGGATACAAAGCAAAGGACAGCCGTCAACCTGATCCTGTAGAGCTTTCATCACAGTTGGTGAAACAGTTGAAAGTCACCGCCTTTGCATTACAAGAAAAGCCTATTTTTAACGTGAATGTCGGTGAGGCTGTTAAGCAGACGCTTACTCGTATTGACGGGAAGGAAGTTCGAAATATTACCATCGCGAAGACAATGGAAGGCTGGGTGGATGACCTGACCAACCAAGAGCTTACAGGGATGGATTTATTTATTTGGCGACTTAGTGACATGCAGTATGTAAGTCTTCCGGTTCGTAATAGACCGGAGACCGCGCTGCTCTCGCTCAGTTGGAATATTTATGCAGCGGAAGGCGTTCCGCTTGTTGAATTGTATTTTTATACTGACCCGGAACTTCCAGAAGGAGTTTGCTGGGTACGGTTGCAAAGGGAAAGTGTGTGGTACCCCGTGTCCAGCAAGCTGTTGCTAGACCTGCGGGCACGTCTCCCCTTTAATCAGTAACATTTTGTTGAAAAAACGGCTTAGCCGCATTCATACATAAGGAGTCCTCAATGGCCCGCATTACAGTAGAAGACTGTCAGGAACGTGTAGATAACCGTTTCCTTCTTGTTCAGATGGCAATTAAACGTGTTCATCAGTTCCGTGAAGGCTACGAGCCTCTCGTAGATAGTAAGAATAAAGAAGTTGTAACTGCTCTTCGTGAAATCGCTGCCGGCAAAGTGCTTGCAGATGGTGTTGATATGAAGATTGGTTACGAACAGGAAGACGCTGAATAGTTATTATGAGCCAGAGAGATTATTATGAGGTGCTCGGGGTTTCCCGATCTGCCTCTGCAGATGAAATCAAACGCGCTTACCGCAAAAAAGCTATGGAATTCCATCCGGACAGAAATCCGGATAATCCAGAAGCTGAGCAGAACTTTAAGGAAGCTTCACAGGCTTACGAAGTTTTGCATGATGCTGAAAAGCGCGGCCGTTATGATCAGTTTGGTCATGCTGGTGTAGATGGCAATGGTTTTGGTGGCTTCAATAATGCAGAAGACATCTTCGGATCTTTCGGAGATATTTTTGGTGATTTCTTCGGCTTCAACATGGGCGGTGGCTCTCGCGGTCCTCGTGCTCAAGCTGGTGCAGATTTGCGCTATAATTTGACGGTTTCTTTTCGTCAGGCTGCACATGGTGACGAAGTTACGCTGAAGATTCCTAAAAATGTTATTTGCGATGAATGTGACGGTTCCGGTGCTGCGCCGGGCTCTTCTGCCGAGACGTGCAATCACTGTCACGGGTCTGGTCAGGTTCGTCAGAGTCAAGGGCCATTCTCTATTTCTCGACCTTGCCCGGTATGTGGCGGTTCGGGACAGATTATTCCTAATCCGTGTCCTAAGTGTCGCGGCGTGGGCATTGTTAAAGAAACGAAAGAACTGCAGGTAAAAGTTCCTGCCGGTGTGGATACTGGCAACCGTCTGCGCTTGCGCGGAGAAGGTGAACCGGGCATTCATGGCGGCCCTCCGGGTGACCTGTATGTCGTCCTTACTGTGGAAGAAGATAAGACTTTTGAACGTCAGGGGCAGCACCTGATTCTCCACCGAGAAATTTCTTTTGTTCAGGCTGCTCTGGGCGACAAAATTGAAGTGCCTACTCTTGATGAGCCTATCACTATGGATATTCCTAAAGGAACCCAGAGTGGTGAAGTCTTCCGCATGAAGGGGTATGGGTTGCCTAACCTTGGTTATGGTGCTCAACAGGGTGATCTGATGGTGGAAATCATTGTGAAAACCCCGACTAAGCTCTCAAAGCGTCAGGAAGAATTGCTTCATGAATTCGCTGCCCTTGAAGATGAGAAGCCTTTTTCCAAAGTAAAGAAAATGTTTAAAAAAGCCGGGAAAGCAATGGGAGTTGATTAATGGAAGAGAAGAGTTTTTCCCACATGGATACAGACGGTTCGATTACAATGGTGGATGTTGGGGATAAAGACGACACCCGCCGGACCGCAATTGTCCGGACTGTGGTAGAAGTCTCTTCGAATACCCTTGATTTGCTTCTTCGTCAGGCGTTGCCTAAAGGTGATGTTCTGACAACTGCCAAGGTGGCCGGAATTCAGGCTGCAAAACGCACATGGGAGCTTATTCCTTTGTGTCATCCGCTTTTTTTGAGCTATGTTGATATACGCTTTGAAATTGATGAGGCACAGAATTCCATTAATATTGAGGCTGAAGCTCGCACTACGTCACAGACCGGTGTGGAGATGGAAGCACTTATGGCTGCTCAGACTGCTGCCATGACAATTTATGATATGTGTAAAGCTGTGCAAAAAGATATTATCATCCGCGATTGCCGTCTTGTATACAAGGCTGGAGGCAAGAGTGGTGTGTTTCAGGCCGAATAATTGTACTGGACACAGGACAAAGAGTTAAAGCCCTTGCAGATATGCAAGGGCTTTTTCTTTATATATTAGTCTGGTAGGTGAGATGTTAATGATAGTTGACATCCTGTTGATTACCCGATAGTAAAAACTATTACTATTAACAGGGGGTGCATATATGGCTGTACAGACTCGTATGACCAAACAGCGCAAAGTTATTTTAGAAGAGCTTTGCAAGGTCACTACTCACCCGACAGCAGATGAGGTGTACGACATGGTCAGACAGCGCTTGCCGCGCATTAGTCTGGGAACCGTGTATCGTAACCTTGATGTACTGGCAGAGAGCGGGGATGTTCTGAAGCTTGAACATGCAGGTTCACAGAAGAGATTTGATGGCAATACAAATCCTCATGCTCATGTCCGGTGCAGTATTTGTGGTAAAGTAGGGGACGTGATGAACGTAGAGTACATTGCTTCTTCTCAGGGGGCAGTCGCTCCCGGATTTACTATTCATGCAGCATATGTCGAGTTTGAAGGTGTGTGTGACGATTGTCAGACACATAATTAGTGCCTGTTCGAAGGGTAGGTGATGAATCATCTACCCTTCTTTTGTGTACCTACAAAAAAGACGAACAATTCTGTTCGTCTTTTTTATTGTCTGCGCAGGTAGTTTTTGTTGCCGTCTGTTGTGATTGGCCTAAAATTGTTTCAGTTGGGCTTGTGATTGTTTAGTGCGGGTTTGAGGGCAACTTGTGAATCTTTTTCAGAAAGCGATAACATCTGTAAATATTTAAAGTTAGAAGAATGCCTGTCGATTAGAAATACTTGGGGGCAATGGGGAATAAGCTATAGAAGGGGGGAAATGCTTTTAGTGCATGATCTTATTCTGCAGGGTAGGGATCTGCTGAATCTGGGTATAAATGCACAAAAAAAGCGTAGCTTAATAACCCAAAGCCCCCTTTAGCAAAGCGGCGATTTTGCCCTGCTAACAATGTGTAAATACATATTTGCGGTACGCATGGATGTTTTGAGAGTTCTGCCCATGCGTAGGTTGTTTTGAGAACTTAAAATAATTCTTCCGGGCTGTAGATAGAACTTTGCTCCATCTCGTCTTGAGTCTGCTTTTCCCTCTTGCGTTCGGCTTGTCTTGCTGCGCGGCGCAACGTTGCTTCCTGTAGTCTTCGCTCTTGCGTTTTTGATTCGACAACAAGCGGCGGAATAGAGGTGGCCTTCTTTTCTGCATTCATTGCAACAAAGGTAAGGTAGGCAGATGCAACATGCCTGATGTTGCCAGTAAATAAGTCTTCTGACTCTACTCGTACCCCAACTTCCATAGATTTAGAGCCGACAAAGTTGACGCTCGATTTAAGCATCATCAGTTCGCCTACATGGACTGGTGCTTTGAATTCCATGCGGTCGATAGAAGCAGTGACAACAGAGCACCCTCTTGCATGTCGCATGGCGCAGACAGCTCCTGCAAGGTCGATATGCTTGAGGATGACGCCGCCATGAACATTGCCTGCGGCATTCGTGTCACCCGGAAGTGCACGGTGTGTCATAAACGTTTCGCTGCTCGTAACGCTACGTCCTATCATATAGTCTTCCTCGCCTAAAATAACTGGTGGTCTATATCTTTCTTTGTACCTTGCGGCAATACATCTACTTGGTTTTGTGTTATTTTCTAAGTAATGTCATAATGTTGAACGATGGAATAAGCAAGAAAATCTGTAGTGCCTATGTGTAAGTCGTCCTGTTATCTTTATCTATTATGATGCTTAAGGGAACGATATGTTCCGGTTTTAGTAGAGAATGAAAGCGCATAGCATGGTAACTGTCCTGAATGTGTTGTTTTTGCTTGGTGCTTGGTGCTAGTCGTTTTGACTGTGTCAGCAGGTAACAGGGATGTGTGTGTCAAGTCGTTGTTACGTGTTTTAAGCATGGTTTCTGTTTATTAATAGAGAAGAATTATATTTGATATCATGTGTAAAAGACGCTAGTTAATGATTGTATAACAGCTGATTGAGTATTGTTTTCGTGAAGTCTGTAGAATAAGTGTTATGCAGGCTTGGCTTATATATATACCTTATGTTCTTTGTGAAAAGGTACTCGATAATGACTATTTGGGCTAATGAAAATATTGTAGATGAATACAGGCGATGGGTTGAGTCTCCGGCTGGCTCCTTGGCTTTGCAGTCTAAAAAGAAACTCATTGTGGATCTGATTTCGGGATGGCCTCGTCGTGGGCGTCGTTTTCTCGAAGTGGGATGCGCTACGGGATTGATGACAGAGATGTTTTATCATGCCGGATTTGATGTGACCGGGCTGGATTGTTCGCCATTGATGCTTGCAGAAGCGCGGGAGCTGTTGGGAAGGCGTGCGGAGTTTTTTTTAGGAAGAGCAGAACATCTTCCGTTTGATGACAATCAGTTTGATTATGTCAGTGTCGGTTCAGTGCTTGAATTTGTGGAAGAGCCTGAGGCTGTTCTTGCAGAAGCGCTTCGGGTTGCCTCCTGCGGTGTGATTGTGACAGTCTACTCCAAATGGTCATTTCATTACTTGCTGCGCAGTCGTAGCGGGGGTGGATGTGTGGAAAACAGGCGGTGGTTGAGCCCCGTAACTGTAGATAAAATGATTCGCGAACAGGTCGATACCGGTGAGCTTACGCGTCGTTCGATTTTACTTGGTCCGGTTTGTACATGGAAAGAGACTCCTTTGCTCGGTTGGATAAACTCCAGAATTATGCCGTACGGACTTGGTGCTCTTTCAGGTATATGTGTCGATAAAAATGATACAAAAATGACTATTCCCCTCAGAATACAGAAACGCAGGGCAAAACCTGCGATTTTGAATGCCTGTCGGACAAATTTAGCCGCGCGAAATCCCACTTCTACTTTTGACAAATAGGCAGCTTTAGACTACCCAAAGCTGTTTCGACACAATTTTGTCGATACAGCTTTTTTTGTGTGCGAACAGCACCGCATATTTGCTACTGGTTTATGTTGTAGCACATGGAAAAAATTACAATTTTTTAGGAACCGGCATGAGTAAAGTAAAAAGAATTAAAGGTTTTGCAGATATGTTCTCTCCGGAGAGCGATACCTTCACCTTTATGGAAACTGTTGCACGCGATGTCTTTGGTCGATTTGGTTATAAAGAATTGCGTACGCCTGTTATAGAGCGTACCGAGCTTTTTAAACGTTCTATTGGCGATGAAACAGACGTTGTACAGAAAGAAATGTACACTTTTGATGATCGTAAAGGTCGTTCGCTTACCATGCGTCCGGAAGCAACTGCAGGTGTTATGCGTGCCTATATTGAGGGCAATGTGAATGCCTCTGAGCAGGTTTCTAAACTTTTCACCTTCGGCCCTATGTTCCGGTATGAACGTCCTCAGAAAGGGCGTATGCGCCAGTTCCATCAGATTAACTGTGAATGTCTCGGCCCTGATGAGCCGCATGCGGATGCAGAAGTAATCCTCATGCTTATGACCTTTCTTACAAAGATTGGTCTGAAAGAGCTTGTTCTTGAGGTTAACTCCCTTGGTTGCCGTGAATGTCGTCCGAAGTACAATGAAGCACTGCGTACCTTCCTTGCAAATCTCAATAAAGAAGAGTTGTGCGAAGACTGTCGTCGCCGTATGGATACGAACCCGCTTCGCGTGCTTGACTGTAAGGTTCCTGCCTGTAAGGCATTAACTGAAAATGCTCCGACAATTATTGAGCATACCTGTGACGAGTGCCGAATTCACCACGACAAGGTGCTTTCCACTTTACGTGCCGCAGATGTACCATTTATACAGAATGACCGCCTTGTACGCGGCCTTGATTACTACAACCGTACTACCTTTGAAGTTGTGTCCAACGCGATCGGATCCCAAAGCTCTGTTGCTGGTGGCGGTCGCTATGACGGGCTTATCAAGCAGCTTGGTGGTGCAGATGTTCCGGGTATCGGTTTTGCGTGCGGCATGGAACGTCTTGCTCTTATGCTTGGTGAGCGTGAGGTTGAGCAGCCTGATTTCTATATTGCGGTTCTCGATGAGAACGGTCTTGAAGATGGCCTTATGCTTGCACAGACCTTGCGTCTTGCAGGTAAGAAAGGTGATGTCAGCTTTGCTTCCAAGTCTATGAAAGCACAGATGCGTCAGGCTGGTAAAAAGGGTGTTCGTAAGGCGCTTATTCTTGGCGGGGATGAGCTTGCGGCTAGCACCGTTGTTGTAAAAGATATGGAAACTGGTGAGCAGATCACTGTTTCACAGTCTGAACTTATTGAGCATATATAATTATACATCAGAAGCAGTAACTGACGGACGGCACAGCATGGTGCCGCCTGACTTTTTCCGCCGTCTGAGAACACCATTCGTGTAGAACCCCTAACCTTTGGGCAGCATTGCTGTCTTTAATGTATTTTTTAAAGGAAACGAGAATGAGCGATCAAAATCTGGATATTCAGCAGGACCATCAGCAGTATATCGAGCCTCTTAACGGGTGGGTTCGCACCCATAATTGCTGCGAGCTGAATGCCAATAATATCGGCTCTGAAGTATGCCTGATGGGTTGGGTGCAGTTTCGTCGCGATCATGGTGGCCTGATTTTTATCGACCTTCGTGACCGCAGAGGCCTTACCCAGGTAGTATTCAGCCCGGACGTGAATCAGGAAGCTCACAGGCTCGCACACATTCTGCGTACTGAATATGTTGTCGCAATTAAAGGTGAAGTCCGTCATCGCCCTGAAGGTATGACCAATACCAGCATGGTGACCGGTGAAGTTGAAATTTACGTAACCGAGTGGAAACTGCTCAACACTGCCAAAACTACTCCGTTCCAGATTGAAGACCGTGTGGACGCATCCGAGAACCTTCGTCTTGAATACCGTTACCTCGACCTTCGTCGACCTAAGCTTGCAAAAAACTTCATCATCCGTAACCGAGCTGCTCAGGCAATTCGCCGTTATCTTGACGAACTGGACTTCCTTGAAGTCGAAACTCCGTTCCTGACAAAATCTACCCCTGAAGGCGCACGTGACTTCCTCGTACCGAGTCGTACAAATCAGGGTGAGTTCTATGCACTTCCTCAGTCGCCACAGATTTTTAAACAGCTGCTTATGACTGCGGGCATGGATAAATATTACCAGATCGTTCGTTGTTTCCGTGACGAAGATCTCCGTGCCGACCGTCAGCCTGAATTTACTCAGGTTGATATTGAAATGAGCTTTGCTGATGAGCAGCAGATTCAGGGCATGGCAGAAGGTCTTGTCGGGCGTGTGTTTAAAGAGTGTCTCGATGTTGAGATTCCAAGCACCTTCCCCCGCATGACCTACGATCAGGCTATTGCGGATTACGGTCTTGATAAACCTGATACACGTTTTGACCTGCGTCTTAAAAACGTAAGCCATGTTGTAAAAGACTCAGGCTTCCGTCTTTTCTCTAGTGCAGAGCTTGTTAAAGCCATGCGTGTGCCGGGCGGTGCTGTTCTTTCCCGTAAGGAAATCGATCAGTACACTGACTTCGTAAAAATTTACGGCGCGCAAGGTCTTGCATGGATCAAGATTAAAGAAGACGAATGGCAGTCCCCTATTGCCAAGTTCCTCTCTGATGACGAGCGTAAGGGACTTACCGAAGAACTCGGTCTTGAAGTTGGCGACATCGTGTTCTTCCAGGCTGGTCCTGCGGATATGGTTAATAACGCTCTTGGATACCTTCGTATTGAAGTTGCAAAACGTTTCGACCTTATCCCTGAGAACACCTACAACTTCCTCTGGGTTACAGACTTCCCTCTCTTCGAATATGATGCAGATGAAAAACGGTATGTGGCATGTCACCACCCGTTTACCTCAGCTCAGGACGGCGAAGAGAATGTAATGGTAACAGACCCTGCTAACGCTAAAGCGCGTGCGTACGACCTCGTACTTAACGGCAGCGAAGTCGGCGGCGGTTCTATCCGTATGCATAACCGTCAGCGTCAGGAAGAAATGTTTTCCGCACTCGGTTTCTCTAAAGAAGAAGCTGAAGAGCAGTTCGGCTTCCTTATGGAAGCATTTGAGTACGGTGCGCCTCCACACGGTGGTATCGCGTTCGGTCTTGATCGTCTTGTTATGATCTTGACTAACTCCCCTTCCATTCGTGACGTTATTGCTTTCCCTAAAACTCAGAAGGGCACCTGTTTACTTACCAAAGCTCCTTCTGCTGTTTCCAATAACCAGTTGCGCGACTTAAGCTTGCGTTTACGTGAAATTAAAACAGAAGCTGCTGAATAGCAGACTGAGCTTTCCCTCTGTCCAAGCAGTTCTGTATCTGCATTTGTCAGGTATAGAAAATGAAAATAAAAAGGCAGGAGCGTCGTGATGCATCGACGCTTCTGCCTTTTTGTTTACTGTGTCGACCTACGCCACAGCAAACGCGGAGTTTGCACTGCTCTGGATGGGAGGTTAGAGCAGGTTTAACGGAAAGTAGGAGAGAGGATTCCGTTTATGCGTAATCACCATTGGTGAATAAACGTGTAATCATCAAACGCCATGCTTACGTGACATTCAACACATCGTTTGATTTTACCTTCCTCAATGACCGTTCCGTCCGGTTCATACGCAGCCCAAAACCAATTTCCAGCGGAAGGGGCGTAGTTTGGGCGTTTTTGCATGAGATTTATGGTAAGGAGTGTCTTTTCGTCTTTATTATAGTTTTCCATTACAATGATGGAACCCTCATTCGCTTTGTATACTGAGCGCGATGCAATTTTATTGGGATATATCTGAATCCGAGGTCCGTGGGGTGGTGCGCCGATCTGCATGCCTGCCGTGTCGTCGAACTGTTCCCATTCTGTGTAGGGATCTGTTATGGTTATGTACTGCCAAAGTGCGGAGGCCGTTGTCATCGGAGGTTTTTTAATGTTGGCAGGTTGAAATAATGAACATGCAGTGAACAAGCTTAGGGAGATGATGAAGCAGGCAACCATAAGACATCGTTTCATGATAATCCTCCGCGTCGTCAAATAAACTAGTTGTTGTATATAGTAACAATTATGCAATGTGTGTTATTACTTGTTGATTTTTGTTTTATATTTATTATATAATGCGTATTTTTTATAATATGTTCTTTTTAGAATGTTGCCGCGGCAAAATCGACTCCGAATTGCAGTGCTGCATGGCGTTCTTCGGCATCCATTCTCCAGTTTACACGAAACCCGTCGCCGGTAATTTCAAAACCTGCATCCATAAGTTGTGCAAGCATCAGTTTTGCAGCTTCACCGCTCCATCCATACGACGTAAATGCGTTTGCTTTTTTACCCATAAATTTTAAACCATGAAAATCTTCAATCAGTGCAGACAGGCTTGATAGAGGCCCTTTGTTGAATGTTGGCGAGCCTAGCAGCACGGCTTTAGAACGGAATACTTCTGTAATTATATCGTTTTTATCCGCTTTACCTGCATGAAAAAGTTTTACTCGTGTTGCAGGACTGTGCTGTAAAATTCCGTGCGCAATAGTTTCTGCGATTACTTTTGTCGAATTGTACATTGAATCATAAATAATCGTGATCTGGTCTTCCTGATACGCATCACACCATTGCAGATACTGTTCGATAATCTGCTCCGGATTTTTGTGCCAGAGTATACCATGGCTTGTTGCAATCAGCTCAACGGGGAGTGAGGTTGCAAGGAAGTCTTCAATGCGGCTTTTTATAATGGAGCTGAACGGGGTAAGGATATTCGCAAAGTACTTGATTGCCTCTTCATATAGAGTGCATTGGTCTGCCAGGTCATTGAAAAGCAGTTCATGAGCGTAGTGTTGTCCAAAGGCGTCGTTGGAGAAGAGAATGTTTTTACCGGAAAGGTGTGTCATCATTGAATCCGGCCAGTGCACCATGGGAATGGGATGAAAGGTGAGTGTGTTCTGTCCGAGGCTTAGAGTGTCGCCAGTGTTGACAGGACGAAAATCCCAATTTTGGTGATAGTGCCCCGGAAGCGACATGGTAGCCTGTTTGGTGCAGTAAATAGGTGTGTCGGGGATACATTCCATCAAGGCCGGTAACGCGCCGCTATGGTCTGGTTCTGCGTGATTGCAGATGATGTAATCTATCTGCTCTAAGTCTATTTCAAGCTTGAGGTTGTCGACAAACTCCTTTGCATAGGGTTCCCATACAGTATCCACTAAAGCTGTTTTCTTATCTTCAATGAGGTACGCATTGTATGATGTTCCTTTGTGCGTGGAATACTCTATTCCGTGTGTAGTGCGGATTTCCCAGTCTATTTTTCCGACCCATGAAACGCCCTCGACTATTTTTTTACGCATGAATTTCTCCTGCTTATCTGCAATTCCAAGAGAGTGTAGCATGGTTGTCACGTGGGTTAATTTATATATGTTTTTTATGTGATCTTGTGGTTTATGTTCCACTACCTTTCATGTGCCCCGTTCCAGAATAAACTGTAATGGGGCAAGAGGGGCAGGCCAGAACCTTTGCCCGTCGGAGGTAAACAAAAAAAGCCGGAACGCTATGCGTTCCGGCTTTAATGCTGTGCTGTTCGGAGCGACGATTAGTCGCTGAGGCCGAAGTGGGCTGCCATGAATGGACCGAAGAAGATGCCGTCGTCGTCGAGGTCTTCTTCGATACGAAGGAGCTGGTTGTATTTAGCGAGACGGTCGGAGCGGGAAAGAGAACCGGTTTTGATCTGGCCGGAGTTCACTGCCACTGCGAGGTCTGCAATAAAGCTGTCTTCAGTTTCACCGGAGCGGTGAGAAATAACGGTTGAGTAAGCAGCACCTTTTGCCATTTCGATGGTGTCGAGAGTTTCAGTAAGGGTACCAATCTGGTTGAGTTTAATCAGAATGGAGTTACCGCAACCTTCTTCAATACCTTCAGCAAGGATTTCAGGGTTGGTTACAAAGATGTCGTCGCCAACGATCTGAGTGGTAGGGAGCTTCTCGGTAAGAAGTTTCCAGCCATCCCAGTCCTGTTCTGCAAGACCATCTTCAATGGAGATGAGTGGGTACTGTTCGGTAAATGCAGCGAGCCAGTCAACCATTTCTTCAGAAGAAAGGGTTTTGTTTTCGCCAGCAAGAACGTACTTGCCGTCTTTGTAGAACTCAGAAGCAGCTGCGTCGATAGCAAGAGCAATCTCTTTACCCGGAACGTAGCCGGCAGCTTCAATAGCTTTCATGATGTAGTCAAAAGCTTCTGCATGGCTTGCAAGGTTAGGTGCAAAACCACCTTCATCACCAACGGAAGTAACGTGACCGTCGTTGGAGAGAAGTTTTTTCAGTGCGTGGAATACTTCTGCGCCCATACGGAGTGCTTCTGCAAAAGTAGGAGCACCGATAGGCATGATCATGAATTCCTGAATATCGAGGTTGTTTGGTGCGTGTTCGCCACCGTTGATGATGTTCATCATTGGTACTGGAAGCACTTTAGCGTTGATGCCGCCGAGGTACTGGTACAGAGGCTGGCCGAGGAAACTTGCTGCTGCACGTGCAACTGCTAAGGAAACGCCGAGCATTGCGTTAGCACCGAGACGTTCTTTGTTTTCGGTGCCGTCGAGCTCGATGAGGATGTTGTCGATGTTAACCTGACGGGTAGCGTCGAGGCCGATGATGCCTTCTGCGATTTCGCCCATTACGTTGTTAACAGCGGTTTCAACACCTTTACCGAGGTAACGGTTTTTATCACCGTCACGAAGTTCAAGTGCTTCACGGGTACCGGTGGACGCGCCGGATGGAACAGCAGCGCGGCCGGAGTGACCGGATTCGAGGGAAACTTCAACTTCAACGGTTGGATTGCCGCGGGAATCCAAAATCTCTCTTGCCCATACGGAAACAATAGTACTCATTCTATAACTCCTTGTAGTCCGGCCTGTTGGCCGTTCTTTTCTAACAAATAGTATAAAACTACTGTGGCTACGGTGCGTTACCGGATGCCACTCTCCAAATATAACAACCGCAGACCTTCCATTAAAAGGTCGGAGCGGACGTGGTTAAAACATGATGTTACGCGCGCAATATCTTTGGCAAAACCGCCTGTTGCAACAACCTGCATGGGGCCTTCGAGCGTAGTGGAAAGACGTTTGCATAATCCTTCTGTCATAGACGCAAAGCCAAAGATAAAGCCATGGTTAATACTGGTAGATGTGCTGCGTCCGAAAACCGGCATATCGCTATGCACTTCTAAGCTGATTTGTGGAAGTTTTGCAGTGTTGCTAGCCAGTGCAGAGGCCGCAGACTTGACGCCGGGGCAGATTAGTCCGCCAAGGTAGGCATTATCCTGTACACAGTCAAAGGTAGTAGCGGTACCGAAATCTACAGAAACAATGGAGCGGGCTTCTGGGCACAGCTTTCTGGCTGCGTATGCGCCTACAAGCCGGTCTGCACCGACCTGTTCCGGCCTTGTGTACCGATTTTCTAATGGGATAGGAATGTCTTCCGGTGCAAGTAAGAGCCCCTGATTAAGATACCGCTTAACAGCTTTGCGGATAATCGGGTTCATATCCGGAACAACGGAACTGCCGATACACGCCATGATTTCGTCGGGAGAAATAGACATGTGCGAGAGAACGTCTAAAATGCGAAACCCAATAGAATCAGCTGTCTGGTGCGGATCTGTGGGTAAGACATATGTTGTGGCGAGATCTTCTCTTTGTGTAATACCAATTTTAATATTGGTATTACCAATGTCAAATAATAAAACAGTGTTAGTCATATTTCCTCTGGTTGAATCTCAACGCCTGAGCATGCAATCAAGAGTTTTTGAACATCTATTGAACAAAACAAAAAATATTTTGCCATGTATAACTCGCTTACTACCAGAATTTTATATTCAGATTTCATCTGAATACAGACAATACATAGTAGTATACAGTGCGGTATCCTCATATTATTAGAAACCGCGCATAATACGCATACAGACTAATGTGCATGCGTTGTTTCGTTGGCAAACGTGCTGTGTGTTTTTCAGTCCACTGCACCAATGTTTATACATGGTCTTGCCATGCACTCTACTGCGCCAACGACTTGTGCTGTAGCGGCACGTACCCTCTTTGATAGAATAAAACAAGAGAACAAAAAAGAGAAAAAACAAATAAAGCTGCATGAAACTGTTTACAATTTTTTTGCAGCACATTTTGTAAGGAGAATTAATGCAAGCTTCTGCTCTTATTCCTGCTCCAGAGTCCATTCCAGTAGCTGCCGGTTGGCTGGAAGGACTTCTGATAATAACGTTCGCCTTGCATATTCTTCTAATGAGTGCAGTCCTTGGAGGGGCCTTTGTCTGCTCTGTCCGCAGTGTTGTGAATAAAAAAAGTCTTTCAATAAAAAAAATAGCAAAGGTATTGCCTTCAATCTTTGCCTTTGCGGTCAACTTAGGCGTTGCGCCTCTCTTGTTTATCCAGATGCTTTATGGGCAATTCGTGTACCCAAGTTCTATTCTAATGGCTGTGTATTGGCTGAGCATCGTTTTTCTGGCGATTATTGCTTATTCTGCTCTGTATTTTTTTGCCGCGCGATACGGGAGACATACAAAATTTTCCGCATCTATTTTTATAAGTACTGTTGCTATGCTCTGTGTCGGGCTTGTCTTTTCAAATAATATGACACTAATGCTTCGCCCTGATGTGTGGGCTGCTTATTTTTCCTCCCCCGATGGGACGCTCCTTAACTTTGGCGACCCAACGGTCTGGTTGCGATACCTGCATGTTGTGGTTGCATCCATCGCTGTAGGCGGGCTTGTCTTGGCCATTGTTGCTCGCCATATAATTGTAAGAGAATCTCAGGAATTGGCTATCAGTGAAGAACGGCTGGGGCTGAATATTTTCCTGATCGCCACGCTGGCGCAACTCATGGTCGGCGTAACTCTGTTTTTTGCCTTACCGGAGCCAGTGCGTTGGCTTTTTTCCGGTGGGTCGGAATTTTACACAGGTGCACTTTTAGTCGGTTTGGCCATTGTTGCTCTGCTCCTCTTTGAGGCTGCATCACGGAATCTGTACGGCACCATTAGCGCGCTACTCGTCACCGTTCTTGTGATGGCAAGTTTACGGGCTCTTGTCCGCAAAGCCATGCTCGATCCTTACGGTGGCATCGCAGCTCTTCCAGTTCAAGCGGAGTATTCTCCTTTCCTGATGTTTATTATTTCTCTTGTTCTTGGGCTTATTGCTATTGCGTATATGATTAAACTTGCAATGCGTAGCAACGGGGAGGCATAGCATGGAATATCCAGTCTGGTGGCTTCCGTTTTTTTCTGGCGGATTGCTCATTGCGTGCATGTCAATTTTTCACGTGTTTATTGCTCATTTTGCCGTTGGTGGAGGATTCTTCCTCATACTGGCAGAACGCAAAGGCTATGCAGAAGAAAACCCGCAGATTATTGAGTACGTCAAGCGTCATACAAAGTTTTTTCTTATACTGACCATGGTCGCGGGCGGCATGACAGGTGTAGGGATTTGGGTCACTATCGCGCTGCTTTCGCCGGCTGCAACATCTGTGCTGGTGCATAAATTCAGTTTTGGCTGGGCAACAGAATGGGTGTTTTTCCTTTGTGAAATTGTTGCTCTGCTTATCTATCATTACCGGTTTGGCAAAATGTCTCGCCGCGATCATCAGATTGTCGGCTGGTTTTACGCGTTATTTGCGTTCTTATCTCTGGTTGTCGTCAACGGTATTATCTCCATGATGCTGACTCCGGGGAAATGGCTTGAGACACAATCGTTCTGGGACGGTTTCTGGAATCCTACGTTCTGGCCGTCTCTCGGATTGCGTTTTGCCATCTGTCTCATGCTCGCCGGACTGTTTGCCTTGATAACGGCATATCGTATTACAGAGGTAGAAACGCGCGAGCAGATGCTCCGTTACGCCGTACGATTTGTTGCGTTCCCGTTTGCTTTGCTCATCGCTTGTGCCGTCTGGTACATTGTCGCACTTCCGGCAGCACAGTTTACCATGGTGTTAACCAAATCTGCGCAGACTCCGCAGCTGGTAAAAATATTTCTTCCACTCTCAGCCGTCCTTCTCATAGGTGTTCTGGTTTTTGTCTTCGTCACGCCACAGGCTGTGCGTCCTGCACTCCTCGGAGTGCTTCTTGTTATTGGCATAGGACAGATTGGCACCTTCGAATGGATTCGTGAAGCAGGACGACGTCCGTATATTATTCATGAATATATGTGGTCAAACTCTGTGCATGTTGCACAGACAGACGCCATCCGTGAAAACGGGATGCTTTCTTATGCAAAGTGGATTGGTACTAAAGAAATTACAGATGAAAATCTGTTAAAAGCGGGTGAAGAACTTTACCGGGTGCAATGTATGACGTGCCACAGTCTGAATGGGCCCATGCTTGCTATAAAAAAAGAGGCAGCAGGGCTCACCCGTTATGGCTTAGTTTCGCAGTTCAACGGTCAGGGGAAGCTGCGTGGATTTATGTCGCCGTTTCTTGGAAATGATGCCGAACAAAAAGCGGTAGCAGCATATCTCGCCTCGGTTATGGGCAAGCCGCTTGAAGAGGCGCCAGCTAAACTGCCGCATGAAGAAGGTGTGGTCTTACCTGAGTTTAATCCGGAAGAAGCTGAGTATGTGCTTGTGGCATGGGCAACAGAAGGTATGAATACCATTTCCGACAATTATACAAAATTTACTATGCAGATTCCCGGCTCAACCATCCGTGCTCAGCTGTTTCTGCGGGATGAAGTTCCAGAAATTGTCACAGAAGGTGTGACACTTACCTACAGAATAGAGAAAGCATTCTCCACACCGGCAGAGCACGTGACCTTCTGGAATTATGCAAAGCAACTTACAGGCAAAGACTTGCCGTCAGACACTGGCATCTGCGAAACAAATCTCATTGGTACTTTTAAGCTCGACGAGGAAAACAGAGCCTTCATTGCTTGTTCGTTGCCAGTCTTTCCATATTCTGATGATGGCATAGTAAACCCGTACCCATTGTTAAACGTCGAAGCGCGGACTGCTGACGGAAAACTGCTTGCTGCAACCAGAGTGGCTGTTCCAGTTTCAACAGAATGGGGCTGCCGTAAGTGCCATGACGGACCATGGCGTGTAGCTGAGACTGCAGGTATTTCCAATAAAACTGCAGACAACATTCTTGTTGCGCACGATAAGATTAACGGAACCAGACTGGTAGAAGACAGTGACCGAGGCGCCCCGCCTAAGTGTCAATCCTGTCACGGATCCACTCGCACAGGCGATGCCGGTAAGAAACAGGTTCTAGGATTTTCAGCGGCTATGCACGGCTGGCATGCAAACTACTTAGCGGATCGTGATGACATAACATGTGAAAGTTGTCATCCAGCCGGACACAACACAAATACACAGGGAATGCGCGGGCTGCACGTTGATCGTGAGATAACCTGTATAAATTGCCATGGAACAATTGAAGATCACGCGTTAAGTTTGCTCAAGGCGGAAAAAGAAAAGGGTAAGCCACAAGCAAAACAGCTTATGGCGAATTTGATCCCGCGCGCATCCGCAAAATTAGATGACGTGGTTCCGCGCGAGGCTTGGGTGAATGAACCGGATTGTGGCGTATGCCATTCCTATTTTGAGTCACCGGATAGTGATGCCTCGGCTGTTAACGGATGGACGAAGGATCCGCAGGGGCTTTTTAAAAACAGAAAGGATGACATGGAAGCTGTGATGTGTGAAGCATGTCATGGTTCGACGCATGCTCTTTATCAGGCAGACAACGGCTACGGTGAATCTCTGAATAACATAACACCGCTGCAGTATCAGAAGTATGCAGCACCGCTTGGCGCCGAAGACAATTGTGTATGCCATACTATGGAAATGAGTAAATATGACTCAGCGCATCATCCGATTATTGAAAAATAATAAGAGTTGCCTCTGACGTAGTACATAAAAAAAAAAGGTGGAGCATGTGCTCCACCCTTTTTCATAGGTAACGTTATTTAATTTCACCGAAGTATTTTTCAGAGTCTTCACGAAGTTTGAATTTCTGAATTTTGCCAGAGGCTGTCATCGGATATTCTTTTACAAAAGCAATGTGCCGTGGAACCTTGTGCCATGCAATCTGTCCACGGCAGTAATCGCGTACATCTTCCGGTGCTATATCGTAGCCTTCTTTATTGATAATAAAGGCGGCAACTTCTTCACCGTATTTGCGGCTTGGGACACCGACAACCTGTACGTCGAGTATTCCTTCCATCCCGTAGAGGAATTCTTCAATCTCACGCGGGTAGATATTCTCGCCGCCACGGATAATCATGTCTTTGATACGGCCAGTGATAACTACATAGCCGTCTTCATCCATTACTCCGAGGTCCCCTGAATGCAGCCAGTTATCTTTATCGATAGCTGCTGCTGTGGCTTCCGGCTGTGCGTAATAGCCTTTCATTACGTTGTAGCCGCGGCAGACAACTTCGCCCTGCGTTCCGCGTGGACATTCTTCACCTGTTTCAGGATCAACAATGCGCACTTCAATACCCGGCATTTTTTTGCCGACACTCTGTGTGCGGCGCTCAAAGCTGTCATGCGGTAAAGTCTGGGTCATTACCGGAGACCCTTCTGTGAGACCGTAGCAGATAGTTACTTCAGTCATGTTCATGTCTTCGATAGCACGTTTCATGAGCGGTTCCGGACAAATGGAACCAGCCATAATACCAGTGCGGAGTGAAGAGTAGTCGAACTTGGAGAACAGCTTGTGCTCAAGTACCGCAAGAAACATTGTCGGTACCCCGTAAAGTGCGGTACATCGTTCCTGATCTACAGAGGCCATGATGTGCATTGGTGAAAAGTTTTCCAGAATCACAAGTGCTGCACCATGGTTTACGGCGGCGAGAACGCCGAGTACGCAACCAAAGCAGTGGAACAGCGGAACAGGCAGACAAAGTCTGTCTTTGTGGGTAAAGTTCTGGTTTGCACCAATCCAATAGCCGTTTAGACCAATACCGACGTGTGTAAGCATAACCCCTTTAGGGAACCCTGTAGTTCCTGACGTGTACTGCATATTCACCACGTCGTATGGAGAAAGGGAGTCCTGCCGCTCCTGATATTCGTCTTCGGATACCATTGCTTTCATCGCCATGATTTCCGGAATGGAGTACATTCCGCGATGTTTTTCAACACCAAGGAACATCACGCGTTTCAAAAACGGCAGCTTGTCTACATTAAGTTTACCGCGAGGTTGATTGCGTAATTCCGGAACCATGTCGTAGATAGTCTGAACAAAGTCATGGTCGCGGTAGCCGTCCATAATGAACAGGTTTTCGCACTCAGACTGAGATAGCAGGTATTCTAGTTCGCTTTTACGGTAGTTGGTATTTACGGTTAGCAGGATGGCACCAATTTTTGCTGTGGCAAACTGTAGTGCAACCCAGTACGGAACGTTTGTTGCCCATACAGCAACTTTTTCGCCCCGTTGGACACCAAGAGCCATAAGCCCTTGCGCCAGATCATCAACCACCTTGCCAAATTCTTTGTAGGTCTGCCTGTAGTCACGGTCTACATATACAACAGCATCGTTTTCCGGATACTTTGTAATGGTTTCATCAAGAATCTGACCAAGGGTCTTTTCGCGAAGTTCGAATGCTGGCATGGAATTTCCTAGTCAGGGTAGTAGATTACTGCGTAGATTTCTGCTTCTTCACCATCAGCTGCACCTACGTAATGCGGAACAATGGAGTTAAAATAGGCACTGTCGCCGGCTTCGAGAATGTGTTCCTCTTTGCCATAACGTATAAGTAGCTTGCCGGAAGTGACAACGATAAATTCTTCACCTTGATGTGAAGAAATTTTGCGGTCTTCTTCTGCTTCCGGAGTAATATGGACAAAAAACGGTTCCATATTACGGTCAGTTTTGCCTTTGCCTAAAGAGTGAAACAGAAAGCTAGGACTTTTGTCACCAGCTTTTTGCATGGTAAGGTCTGCCTCGCGGCAGGCTTTACGTACTATCAGCGGATCAACAGAAATTTCATCATCCATGAACGTTCCAAGGCGAACGCCGAGTGCTCGGGCAATTTTCTGTAATGGAGCAATGGAAGGATATAAGTCTTCTTCCTCTAATGCTGTCACAAAAAGTTCTGTTAAATCTGCATTTTCAGCAAGTTCAGCACGGCTTAAACCGCGCTCTTCCCTAAACTTGCGAATGCGATTTCCTAATTTTTCAGTCGCCATAGTTTCTCCATACTACAAAATTGTTCAAAAGAGATTTATCAGGTATCCGACGTTACAAGAATATTCAAGTGTTCTGAGGTGATCAATTCTAGCTGTACGCTACTTTCAATTGTTGGTGTAGTGCTATTGTAAACTATTGCAGCATGTTACTAGGAGTACAATTTTGGTAAAATTATAATAGTTAGATTTGGTTAGCGCCTTCTCTTTTCTCTCCCTTATGTTTGCGGTATAGTTTCGCATGACTCATCGTGCACGCCGCAAGCGCTATATCATTACTGGTCAGGTTCAGGGTGTTGGGTTTCGTCCATTCGTGTATCGAATTGCCTTGGAAAACAAGGTTACTGGTACTGTTAGTAATACTTCTGATGGAGTATTCATTGAAGTGCAGGGGGACGAGAGAACACTAGCTGGTTTCGCATTCGACTTGGAAGACAAACTGCCGCCACTGGCGGAAGTCACCTCTAAAACAGAGGATGAACTTCCCATTGTAGACGGGGAAACAGAGTTTAAAATTTTGGCAAGTGAAGGTAAAAAGGGCAATCGAGTCCTTATTAGTGCAGATGTTGCCACCTGCGATGATTGCTTGCGTGACATTTTCGATCCGGAAAACCGCAGGTTCGAATACCCTTTTACTAATTGTACCAATTGCGGGCCGCGTTACACCATCACCAAATCTATTCCTTATGATAGAGCAAAGACCTCAATGTCTTGCTTCCCGTTGTGTTCTGATTGTAAAACAGAATATGAAGACCCGCTGGACAGGCGTTTTCATGCACAACCTAATGCATGTGATGTCTGTGGCCCATACGTGTGGCTTACAACGCAGGATGGTGTCGAGCAATGTCGGGGCACAAAAGCTATTATACAAACTGCAGAAGCCTTAGCAACAGGCCGTATCGCCGCTGTTAAGGGGCTTGGCGGATTCCATCTCGTTTGTATGGCAACTGGTGCTCAGGGGCAGCAGGCCATTGAGACGTTGCGTACACGTAAAAATCGTTGGGGCAAGCCGCTAGCCGTTATGGTAAGGGACATTGAAACTGCCCGTGCCATAGCAGATATCACTGAGGAGGAAGAACATCTCCTGCTCTCCAAAGAACGCCCTATTGTTTTATGCAGACAACGTTGTGATGCCCCCATTGCAAAAGCGCTCAATCCGGGCACGCAGTACGTCGGCATAATGCTTCCGTATACACCACTGCATCATATTCTTTTCAAATACTTTGCTCAGCAAACATGTGAACTGCCTGTGCTTGTCATGACTTCTGGCAACATGAGCAGTGAACCCATTGCGCTTGGTAACCGCGAAGCACTTAAGCGCTTGCACCCTCTTGCAGATGTCTTTTTACTTCATAACCGAGATATTCTTGTACGGGTGGATGATTCTGTTGTCCGTGTACAAGAAGATACAGCAAAACCACAATTTTTTCGCCGTGCCAGAGGGTTTGCGCCGCGTCCTGTTTTTATGGCAGACAACGCGCCGTCCGTACTGGGCGTAGGTCCGGAACTTAAAAATACGCTTTGTTATACCCGTGACAACGAAGCCTTTGTGTCGCAGCATATTGGCGATATGCAGAATCTTGAAGTTTACTCCTTCTACGAAGAGATAGCTGAGTTTTTACCGCAGATTCTGGAAGTAACGGCCGAAGCAGTTGTTCACGATTTGCATCCTGATTACATGACAACCCGATTTGCCCGTGATTACGGAGAAGAGCATAACATTCCAGTGCTCGGGCTTCAGCATCATGCCGCGCATATCTTCAGTGTGCTGGCAGAAAACAAATTCACCGGAACCGCTCTGGGGCTTGGTTTGGACGGAACCGGATACGGTGAAGATGGTACTATATGGGGTGGCGAGCTGCTTTGCATCAACAACGAAACACTTGAGCATAGCAGACTCGGCAGACTGGCACATATTCCGCTTCCCGGTGGTGAGACCGCAATCCACGAACCATGGAGGATAGCGCAGGGGATTCTTTGGAACGCCGGCATCAAAAAATCTGACAAAGAATGGACTTGGCAGAGCGTATTCAGTCAACAGTCTCTATTTTTACCACAGCTTTTGGAACGTAACATCAACACACCGCTTACATCATCTTGCGGACGGCTATTTGACGCCGTTTCAGCCATGCTTGGTATTTGTCATACCGTCACCTACGAAGGCGAAGCCGCCATTCTTCTCGAAGACGCGCAAGACCTTACAGTAACAGAAGCCTACGAATGTCCGTTTAAGAAAACAGGTGAGATTGTTGAACTAGACAGTGTGCATCTGTTTTTGCAGTGCTATCAGGATTGGCTGCAAGGTATAGATACCGGCATAATAGCTCGTAAATTTCATCTTGGGCTTGTCCAAGGCTGCGCCCGTCTCGTAGCATGCATGGCAAGCGAAACAGGCATTTCTACAATCGCGTTGTCCGGTGGTGTTATGCAAAGCTTTACTATAGGAACGGAGTTACCCAAAGCTCTTGTTGCCCTCGGTTTAACGGTTATACAGCACACGCAGCTCCCGCCGAATGACGGTTGTATATCGCTCGGGCAAGCTGCTTATGGCAGGCAGTGGCTTCTTAATAAGAAGGTGTAGGGAGTGTTTTCAACCGCAGGTCATCGTAAATAAAAAAAGCCCTCAGCAAAAATGCTGAGGGCTTTTTTTATTATTCAGTGGGCAAGCTGTTAGCTTGCGTCCGGCAGTCTCTTACCGAAGAGGTAGAGCATGCCGACTACAGCGGCAAGGCCGACTGGCAGGGTAATCATCGGGGAGAGACCGAGACCTGCTGGCAGGAAGCCAAAGAGAATGGAAACGATACCTATGCTTACTGCATACGTAAGCTGAGTACGTACGTGATCAATGTGGTCACATGCGGAGCCCATGGAGGACAGGATGGTGGTATCGGAGATAGGTGAGCAATGGTCACCGAAGATAGCACCGGTAAGAACTGCACCTACGTTGAGGAGCAAGTATGCCTGATCCGGGTTAATTGCCCATGCGAGTGGAATTGCCAACGGCATGAGAATACCCATTGTGCCGTATGAGGTTCCTGTCGCGAAGGAGATAATAGAACCGAGAATAAAGATGATGGAAGGCAACAGGAATGCTGGCAGCGTATCAGACAGCACGCTTACGAGCCACATAGCAGTGCCGAGTTCTTTGATGATACCGGAAAGAGACCAAGCAAGAAGCAGGATAACTGCTGTGATGTTCATGGATTTGATACCCAGAATCCATGTGGTGATTGCTTCTTCGATGCTGAAGATTTTTTTGCAGATACCCATTGCCATGGCAACGATTCCCGCAAGCAAAGCAGCTTGAAACAGTACTACAGAGGCGTCGGAAGCCCCGAAGCATTGACGGATAGCATAGAAGCTGTATGGAGCAGCGTTTACTTTTGCAAGTACTTCAGCGTTACCAATACCGCTGAGGCCGTTGAAGTAGAAACCAAGAAATGCTGCCACAATAAGAATGCCGATTGGAATGATCGCATTCCAGATGGAAGGAACAACATGTGCACCCGGTTCGAGTTGAGTTGTTTCCTCGGAAGCCATTGGGTTGGCATTGTCGGCAATTACTTTACCGTGCTTACGTGCACGTTCTTCAGCTTTCAGCATTGGTCCGAATTCACGCAGCAGCAAGATGCCTGCGAGTACGAAGAACAGAATAAAGATGTTGTAGAAGCGGTATGGAATGGTTTCAACGAATGCACCATATGCATTCATCTGGATACCGATCTGTTCGAATCCGTCTTTAATAAGACCAACTTCGTACGCAACCCAAGTGGAAATAAGTGCGATACCGGCAATAGGAGCTGCTGTTGCATCAATGATGAATGATAATTTTTCGCGAGATACACGCATACGGTCAGTTACCGGACGCATGATAGGGCCTACGGTCAATGAGTTTGCGTAGTCATCAAAGAAGATAACCAGTCCCATCACCCAGGTGAAGAACTGAGCACTGCGTGGCCCTTTTGCTTTTTTTGCAAGTGCTTCTGCTACTGCAAGAGTACCGCCCATTTTGGATACAACTGCAATAAGGCCACCGATTGCAAGACACTGCAATACGATACCGGCGTTCCATGGGTCTGCTAAGGAACTAAGGATTTCGTTGGAAACCCGGTGGAAAGAACCAATTATGCCGTGGTAAATGTCGAAACCTTTAGTTTCCAGCATCATTGCACCGGAGAATACACCAAGGAACAAGGACAACACAACGTTACGGCTGATAAATGCAAGGATGATTGCTACCAGCGGCGGAACCAGTGTCCATAATCCAAAAATTTGTGAGTTAGCAGCACCTTTGCTTGAATCAGCAGCAAACGCTGGTGCGGTAACAAAAAGAATTGCTACTGCAGAAAACAGTAGCAAGAAATGTCTAAGTTTCATAATCACTCTCCCCGATTATTGCTCTCTTTTGCGTAGTTCCTAAAAGAAATACTCATGCTTTGCAAGCATTGTCTTTTCTGTTTTGAAAGAGAGAAAGTAAGCATTAAATCAAAATGTTACAGCATTTTTTTGTCTTTTAAATATCATGAAAGATAGTCTGACTGTCTTTTGGTGTCATTTCATAGTTTGCAGATTGACTTTAGGGAGGGTGCACAGCATTGTCGGGCTTATGCAAGAGGATAAGGACATTGTAGCGGAATATGTAGACGCATTACGCAAGTCGGAACGTCTTGGCGATCAAGTGGTGTATCACAAAACCTTGCCGGATGTGGATGCGCAGTACGCTGAGAACCGTCGCCCATGGGCACAGGCCATCAAAGATATGCTTGCCATGCAGGGTATAACCTACCTGTATGCACACCAGACTCTCGCCACAGATCATATTCGGGCGGGTAGGCACGTTGTTGTGGCGACGCCGACGGCAAGCGGAAAAAGTCTGGTATACAACCTGCCCGTCATTGAACGTTTTTTACAAGACCCTGATTCACGCGGGTTGTATCTGTTTCCCCTGAAGGCACTGGCGCAGGATCAGTTAAAGACGTTCCAATCGCTTACTGCGCATTGGCCTAAAGACGCACGACCTGAAGCCGCAATTTATGATGGCGATACTACGCCCCATTTTCGAAAAAAAATTCGTACAAAACCACCTACCGTGCTGATGACGAATCCGGAGATGCTACATCTTTCCATCCTCCCGCACCACGAGCAATGGATTGAATTTCTTGCATCCCTGCAATTTATTGTTGTTGATGAAGTTCATACCTATCGCGGTGTTATGGGCTCACATATGGCACAACTTTTTCGCAGGTTGCTCCGTGTATGCAAACAGTACGGGATTTCTCCGACATTTATCTTTTGTTCTGCGACGGTTGGAAATCCTGCCGAGTTATGTGAGAACCTTACGGGCATTGTTCCGACGGTTATTACTGAAAGCGGTGCGCCGCAGGGGAAACGGCATTTTGTATTTATGGACCCGCATCAGAGTCCTTCTTCGGCAGCCATTTCTTTACTCAAATCTGCTTTGATGCGGAATATGCGAACTATTGTGTATACGCAGTCCCGAAAAATGACAGAGCTTATCAGCATGTGGGCTGGACAAAAATCCGGCGCTTTCAAGGATAGAATATCCGCATATCGGGCTGGTTTTCTGCCGGAAGAACGTAGAGAAATTGAGCAAAAAATGTCCAGTGGTGAACTGCTCGCTGTTATCTCAACAAGCGCTTTAGAGTTGGGTATCGACATTGGTGCGCTCGATTTATGTATTCTTGTAGGGTATCCGGGGTCTATTATGTCCACTATGCAGCGTGGTGGACGTGTAGGTCGAAAAAAACAGGAATCCGCAGTGGTGCTTGTGGCAGGTGAAGATGCGCTGGATCAATATTTCATGCGGCATCCTAAAGAATTTTTCTCACGTCCGCCAGAATCCGCTGTGTTGAATCCGCATAATCCTGTGATTTTAAAACGACATCTGGAATGTGCCGCAGCAGAACTTACCCTGCGCATATCCGAAGAATGGATGCAGGAGTCGGAAGTCGTTGCAGCAACGCATGAACTTGAACAGTGCGGATTACTTTTGCGTGATGCTGAAGGCTCAACGATTTTTGCAGCAAAAAAACGTCCGCATCGACATGTTGACCTTCGCGGTGCAGGAAACACTTTCCATATAGAATCAGAAGACGGCACGATTATCGGGAGTGTTGACGGCGTTAAAGCATTTAAAGAAACGCACCCCGGTGCCGTGTATCTGCATAAAGGCCAGACATGGTCAATTACAGAGCTTGATTTTGGTACTCGTACAGCAAAAGCAAAAAAAGGTCGTGTGAACTACTATACACGTACCCGTTGTAACAAGAGCACAGAGATCTTAGAAGTTCTTGATCAGACAATTGTATGGGGCACTCGGCTTTGTTTTGGAAAGCTTCGTGTTACAGAGATTATCAGCGGTTTTGAAAAACGCAGCGTGCAGGGTGGTAAGCTACTCGGTATTACTCCGCTTGAGCTTCCGCCCCTTGTTTTTGAAACAGAAGGCATCTGGTTCGAAGTGCCTCTGGGCGTACAGCGTAAAGTGGAAGACGAGTTTTTACACTTCATGGGTGCAATCCATGCCCTTGAACATGCTATGATTGGGATTCTGCCGATTCTTGTACTTACAGACCGCAACGATCTTGGCGGCATTTCTACCCCCATGCATGCTCAGGTCGGCAAACCCGCCGTCTTTGTTTACGACGGCATGGAAGGTGGCGCAGGTTTGACACGTCACGCGTTCACTATGGCGCAGGAAATTTTTGAACGAACTCTCGCGGCTGTCCGTGATTGTGGTTGTGAGCTCGGTTGCCCAAGCTGTGTGCATTCTCCAAAGTGTGGTTCCGGCAATCGCCCAATCGATAAAGTGGGCAGCATCTTTCTCCTTGAAGAGATGGTTAAGGGTGAGTTTACCCCTCCAGCAGACGAGATCTTTGATGTAGAGCCACTTCCGCAACAGCTCGCTACATCTGCACGCATTGCGCCGAAGGTGCTCAAGGTTGAAGCTGAAAAAAACACAAATCCAGCAACTCCTGATCCAGAAATCCAAGCGGAGCCCCAAAATATTGAGTCTTCGACTCGCTATGCAGTGCTCGACATTGAAACGCAACGCTCAGCGCAGGAAGTGGGAGGCTGGCATCGCGCTGATCTTATGCGCGTATCAGTCGCGGTGCTCTACGATTCCAAGGAAGACAAGTTTATCCATTATATGGAAGAAGACATGCCCGATCTGCTTGAACATCTTAAAGATTTTGACTGCATCATCGGGTTCAACATAATTCGCTTTGATTATAAGGTGCTCTCAGCCTATGCAGAGTACAATCTTAAATCGTTACCGACGCTTGATCTGCTTGATGAAATTCGCAAGCGGCTGAATTACCGTGTATCGTTGGACAATCTCGGTTCTGCAACGCTTAATGCGCCTAAAACTGCTGACGGTCTACAGGCGCTCAAGTGGTGGAAAGAAGGAAAAATTGAAGAAATCGCAACCTATTGCGAGGCAGACGTGCGCATTACCCGCGATATCTATCTCTACGGTAAAGAGCATGGCTATCTGCTCTTTACCAACAAGGCAAAGCAAAAGGTACGCGTGCCTATTGCATGGTAGTACCGATGGTCGTGATGGGTGCCTGTTGTTTTTGCCGGAGATTGTCAGTGGGGCGCCTTTGGCGCGTTTTTATTTGTCTCCCCCAGACCCCCCTTCCTAAAACTTTTATTATGCGAAGAACACCCGTAGATAACTTCCCCACGCGGCTTAACTTTACTGACTTGAACAATAACAAAAGGGCTGTCCTCTATATGTGGGACAGCCCTTTTAAATTTCTAAAAAGGTAGTGGAGCATAAGCCGCGAGGTTACGTAAAAAAACGTATTTGTCTCGCAGGTAAAAGTCTTTGGAGATTCCTAAGAACACTTTCTACAGAAAGGTTCTTAGGCCGCCGGAGGCTCGTCAAAGACCCGCCGGAGGCAAAGAATGTAGCAGATTCATCACTACAGATTTTCAGGAGGTTCTACGTCAGCGTCGCTGTAGGTGGTCATTTGATTATAGGTGTTGCAGGCACAGCGCATGAGGAAGAGGGCAAGCGGCACGCCGCTGCCTTCGCCGAGTCGCAGGCCGAGGTCATGGAGTGCGTCAATATCGAGTTTTGCGAGAATTTGTTTGTGTCCTGCCTCAGCTGATGCGTGCGAGAAGAATGCGTAGTCTTTTACAGTTGGGCAGAGTTTCCATGCTGCTGTGTATGCAGCTGTTGCGATGAAGCCGTCGAGAAGTACGAGTTGGTTGTTTGCTGCACCACCGAGGATGAGTCCTGCGAGGGCCGCTATTTCGTAGCCGCCGAGGGCGGCGAGGATGTCGATGGGATCTTCGGATTCTATTGTGGCTGAATGTAGTGAGAGGGCGCGTTCGATAACACTGGTTTTACGTGTAACACCTTCGGGGTCGAGACCGCCGCCTGCTCCAGTAATATCTTGCGGGAGAAGATTCAGGTAAGCGCAGTAAAGAGCTGTTGACGGAGTCGTGTTTGATACCCCCATCTCTCCGGTGCCTATAGCCGGGCATCCTTCAGCAAGCGCTTTGTTTGCAAGAGCGGCACCTATGAGTAGCGCCCGTAGGCACATTTCGCGGTTCATCGCTGGTGCTTTTGCGATATTGTTTGTGCCTTGGGCAATCTTACATTGGATGAGCGTCGGATGATTTGGGTAGCTCCCGCCTTTTGAAGCGAGGTCGACAACGTAGAGTTCTGCACCGGCAGTGTTTGCCAGAACATTTATTCCTGCACCACCATCACAAAAATTTTGCACCATCTGACGTGTAACGTCTTGCGTGAAGACTGAGACGCCTTCTTCGTTTACGCCGTGGTCTCCTGCTATTGCGTATATACGTAGCGGGTCAGTTGTAATATTCAGTGTCTTATTTTGAATACAGCATATGCGTACGGCTAGTTCTTCTAATTTGCCAAGACTGCCTATGGGCTTTGTCAAATTATCAAGACGGTGGGTTGCTGCTTTGCGCAGTGTGTCAGAAACCGGCTTGATTCGTTGTAGAAGATCACGCAGCAGAGCTTCATTTTCTGCGGTGTTTTCGTAGGTTGAAACTGGTTCAACCATGATAGCGTGATCCAGCAAAGACGATGTCATACGATCTCCTAAAATAATGGAAAATGATAAGCCGGAAGATGTTGTAGTGTTGACTTTGAGTCTGATGGCTATAGCTTTTTTATCCAGACATACTTACAGTCAGTGTTGCCTGAATATCAGTCTACTATTAACCATCAAGAACAGGATAAAGGTATCTGATGCGCCGAATCTTCGCAATCATCCTTATAGTTATACTTAGTTCAAGTATGGCATTTGCCCAGAATAATTATACAAAATTAAAGAATGAAGGAAGCGTTCGCATAACTCCTGTGGTATCGGCAGTACAAAAAGCCGCGCCTGCTGTTGTAAGTATCAGTACAGACAGAATTGTTGAGCGTGCTGTGAATCCTTTTGCTAATTTATTGCCCCGTAATCCGTTGCTGGAACAATTTTTTCAACGAGGTCAGGGGCGCCGTAAGGTAAAAGAGCAAACTCTTGGCTCCGGTGTGATTATTGATTCCAAGAAAGCAATTGTATTAACGAATGCGCATGTTATTCAGGGTGCAGCGCAGATTAACGTAACCTTGCTTGATGGTCGTATGTTTACCGCAACCTTACTCGGGTCTGATCCGGATTTTGACCTTGCCGTCCTGAAACTTGATAAGGCATCAGATTTACCGGCGCTACCTATGGCACAGTCAGATGATCTGATGCCGGGTGAAACGGTGATCGCTATCGGTAATCCCCTTGGATTCAGCCATACGGTGACAACTGGCGTTGTTTCTGCACTGGATCGTTCTATTAAGACAGATAATTCAACGATTACAGATCTTATCCAGATTGATGCTGCGATTAACCCTGGAAACAGCGGGGGGCCGTTAATTAACCTTGCCGGTGAATTGGTAGGTATTAACACTGCAATGTTGCGCCAGGCTGCGAACATTGGCTTCTCCATTCCCATTGATAAGGCGCGCAGAGCTGTACTGGAGTTGTTGGAAACAGGGCATATTGTTCCGGTATGGTTAGGCCTTTCCGGTCAGAATCTTGATGAAAATACTGCCGCCTGGTTGCAATTGTCATCGACTAAGGGGTTGCTTGTCACTTCGGTGTATGACGGAACTCCTGCTGCAAAAGCCGGGATTAAGTCCGGTGATACCATCGTTGAAATAAATGACAATGCCGTGACGGACCACAGGCACTATGTGCAGTTGTTGAAAAATATGACAAAGGGTGAATCTGTAACTCTTACCTATATGCGTGATGGCGAGCCAGTAACGGCTGCATTGCGAACTGCCCCGTATTCTGAAGCACTTGCAGCCAAACAGTTGCAAAATCGCTGGGGTCTTACCCTGCGGAAGGGAAAAACGTATTTAGCTGTTGAATCGGTACGACAAGGTAGCCCCGCTGCAAAGCTGGGATTACAGGCGGGAGACCTGCTTGTGAACATCAGTGGTAAGAAAATAACAAGTATGAAAGCATTATATCAGGCGTTTTTTACGCACAGGCTTGATTCATCATTGATTCTTTTTGTTGCAAGAGATGGAAAAGGCTACCGTGTGCGTATGGATATATAATGCTATGATTACTGGAAATATTGAATGGCGTATGATAACCACTAAAAAAAAACGCCAAAGCACGAAGATAATGCTGTTCAGCCCTTGACACTGAAGACAGGACAGGGCTAATTGCAGGTTTCGATGAGATTAATGCACCAAACCTAGTCACTAGGTGTTGGTGCTCTAATTACAGGTTCATCAAGAACCAAAATCAAACTTGGAGGATTACCATGGGTTACAACGTTACTGTTGATAAAGACAAATGTACAGGCGACGCAGAATGCGTAGACGTATGTCCAGTTGAAGTTTTCGAAATGCAGGACGGCAAAGCAGAGCCAGCAAACGCAGACGAATGTCTCGGTTGTGAATCCTGTGTTGAAGTTTGTGAAGCAGACGCAATCACTGTTGAAGAAATGTAATTCAACAAGTGCGTTTTTTCGCATGCTTTGATTTTTGAACCGGACAGTGGGGGCAATCTCGCTGTCCGGTTTCATATATGGGGGGGGGCTAACATCTCCGTATAGTAAGTTTACCTTGTTCAATGATCGGCTAGAGCAAAAAATACTTTTTGCTGCAACCGTTGATATTCAACGCATTGCGACAAAAAAAATATTCTGCTGCGGTTCATCCCTTGCCAGTTGGCCATTTCGTTACTAATGATTTGTTGGAAACAGGTGCAAGGTTGCGAGTGCCTGTTCAAACACTACTTAGAAATTTATTGCTCCAATCATTGATGTATAAAAAGGCTACCGAATCCGGACACCTAACGAGTCTGCTGAGGTAGGGAGTTTTCTGATGAAGCTTGATTTTTCTGAATTTTTTGAACAATACGAGGCACTTGTTGCTGAAGTAGATTCTGTTTTTAATCGTGTAGTCGACATGCACGGTGACTGTGTCAGCTGTAATTCCGGGTGTAGTGACTGTTGTCATGCACTGTTTGACATAAGCCTGATTGAAGCGTTGTACATAAATCACAAATTTCTTGAACAGTTCCCGTTTGGTGAAGTGCGTTCTAACATAGTAGAAGCTGCTAACACCGCGGACCGTTTGATCTATAAGCGTAAGCGCCAATTGTACCGCGACTCCATGAAAGGTGCCGAGCCTCGTGAACTGCTTGAGGCAATGGCTAAAGAACGCATCCGTTGTCCACTGCTGGACAACGAAGACAAATGTACCATGTATGATGCTCGTCCTATTACTTGCCGTCTGTATGGTATTCCTACCAATATCGGCGGCAAAGCACATACTTGCGGTCTTTCTAAATTTGAAGCCGGAAAGCCTTATCCTACTGTATCATTAGATATTATTCAGGATCGTCTTGCAAAAATCAGTCTTGATCTATGTAAGGCAATCAAATCTAACTACAAAGAGCTTCCGGGTGTATTTGTTCCTGTGTCAATGGCACTTATTACCAATTACGACGAAGAATATCTTGGCCTTAAAGAGCCAAAGAAGAAGGGCGCGTAATGAGTATTTCCGCGAGCATGTACCGCACTGGTGCAGAGCATGAGTTGACACCGGAAGAAGAAGAACAAAAGCGGTTTATGTATGAACAAATGGCACCACGTCGCCGTAAGTTCATTGACCGTATCGGATATGATAACTGGGACCCGTTCCCGAAACCGAACGATCCTATGGAATTACGTATGGATCTTTCCAAACGTACCACACAACAGCTCGTTCGCGAGTTTCTCCAGTCTCATAGAGGCCAGTATTCCAATGACTATGGTCGCGGCGCATTAGAAACAGCTGTGGGCATTGTTAATAAGGATGAGAAGTACCGCGGCGTTTTCGATTTCTGCGTTTGGTATTACAACCTCTTGATTGAAGAAGGGCATATAAATCATGACGACTAAAGATTTCGCAAGTATCGAAGAATATATTGCATTTTTACGTAAAGAGATTGATGAGAACCCGGAGTGTGCTAACCACCATTACAACCTTGGTGTAGCACTTCTTTCCGCTCGTGACTGGAGTGGTGCAGAGGCTGCATTTCTTGAGTGTGTGCGTAACTCCAGCCGTTTCGCTGAAGCATACGTACAGCTTGGCGGTATCTGTATGCAGCGCAATGATCTTGAAGGTTGTATGCAGTACAACAAAGAAGCTGCACAGTGTCGCGCTAAGTTCCCTGTGCCTTGGGCAAACATGGCATTTGTTCACCTTCAGCAGGGTAATGCTGAAGAAGCAATTAAATGCGCTATGAAAGCCCTTAAATGGGATGCTGACTTTGTTCAGGCTCAGGCTACTATTGCTTCTGCACACTATATGCTCGGCGAACTTGATGAGAGCGAAAAAGTTTCTAAAAAAGCTATTGCCAGCTATCCTGCATTTGCACCTGCATATAACAACCTCGCCCTCGTTGCTCTTGAGCGTGGCGACTTTGCAGTTGCAATTGAAAACGTAGATAAAGCTGTTGAACTCGGCTTCGAAGTTGATCCTAACTTCCTCGCTGAACTTGCTCCGCACCGCGAAGCATAAATACAACAATAGAGCGTTGCTGCCTCCGGCGGTTAACACGTATTGCTGTGCGCAAAGCGCCCGTTATTCATTATTCCGTGGCGTATGCATCTTGTTTGTTAAGTAAAAGGCTGTCCTTCATATGAAGGACAGCCTTTTTTGTTGTTGAGAAAGACTACAGAAAGTATACTTTGCAGACTGTGCTTAACAGATAATAAAGAAAATTTTTTTGCTTTTACAAAATCAATAGATACTAATAGTTGGCGCAGGTCAGAGTTGGTAAGGGATAATCGATAATTTATTTTTCGTTTTGTATTATCCTAGCAGACTGTCATTCCTTGAAAAGAACATGACTAGTGCGTATCCTGCTCTGTCCGTGTGTAAATTTTGTTGATTTTTACATAATTGTATACAACAAATATCCATCAGCTTCTTACAAGGCAGGAGTGTTTTGCTTAACGTTACAAACCTATCGCATAATTTCGGGCCGTACTGGGCATTGAAAAACTGTTCTTTTTCATTGAAGAAGGGGGAATTTCTTTTTCTAACGGGCTCATCCGGTGCCGGCAAAACAACGTTGCTGCGTTTGTTATATGCTTCGCTTCCGGTTATGCGCGGTAATGTAAATGTTGCGGGGTACAATTTAAAGTCGTTACCCGCGCGGCAGATTCCCAACCTGCGCCGGCAGGTAAGTGTTGTTTTTCAGGATTTTAAAATTCTGCCTTACCGTACCGTTTTTCAGAATGTGGCTATGGCTCTTGAGGTTCGAGGGCTCAGCAATATTCATATTGATAGACGGGTACGCGCTGTTGTGCGCGGTTTAGGGCTTGAGTCAAGCATTAATATGCTGTGCGGAGAGCTGTCCGGTGGTGAGCAGCAACGGGTAGCTGTTGCCCGCTCCATTGTGGTAAACCCGAAGATTCTTCTTGCTGATGAACCTACAGGGAATCTGGATGAAGATCTGGCAGCACGTATGATGGATATTTTTAAAAAATTCCACATGCATGGAACAACCGTTGTGCTTGCAACACACAGCAGCAATATTGTGCGAATGCATCCTGAAGCACGTCAGCTCCGGTTGGAGCATGGGAAAATTACTGCCGCGAATTGGCGCGGAGCGGAAATCTTTTCTGATAGCATCGCGGAGGAACACTTATAATGCGTGTATTCTTCAAGCTTATCGGCCAAGGTGTCCGCGACATAGCTCTGCATCCATGGGCGCAGGTAATGACGTTACTTGCCGTTATGTTCACTACTTTTCTTGCCGGACTCATGCTGCTTGGTGTGGGAAATCTGGATAATGAGTTGAGGGTGACACGCGGTGAGATTGCCTTCCAGATATACTGGAAGGAAGGTGCTTCGCCCAAACGGGTTGAAGAGGCATGGCGGACATTACGCAACATGGACGGTGTGGTAGAGGTTCTTACCTATACGCCGGAAGAAGCGTTGAAAGATTTAGGTTCCACGTTCCCGCAGGGCAGTGCAGGAGTGCTGCTGTCAGACAGAAGCCCTCTGCCGTACACCGCAGTGGTCAAGTTTGCGCCTCGTTCAGGTGAGTTGTCCCGCTGGAAAGATACCACGCTGGCTACGCTGCGACGCTTTCCCGATGTTGAAACAGTTCGTTCCAGCAGTTTGAAGGATGAAGTAAGTCGCGCTTGGAAAAAAATTTCCGGAACCGTAACCTATCCGGTTCTGGGGTTTTTGGTGCTGATTCTTTCTATAGCGGTGGGGAACACCATGAAGCTTTCGCTCATCAGTAGACAAGATGAAATTGAAATTCTCAAACTGGTGGGTGCCAAAAACTGGTATATTCGAACTCCGCTGTTAGTTGGCGGCGCACTGCTCGGCAGTGTCGGCGGTATGCTCGGTGTTGTTGGGTTATATGCAACATGGTGGAATTTAAAAGATACGTTTAATTTTGCACCGCTCTATTGGCAACTCCACTTTCTGCCTGTTGACCAAGCATTATTACTGGTGGTTATACCGATGTGTGTCGGTTGTATCAGTAGCTGGGTTGCTGTACGTAACTAATGCTGTGCGCTGTTGCAGCAGCAAATATTTTGATTGACCAGAAACACTACAGGAAGCTTAACTATGCGTAGTAAAAAAATGACAGGCGGCCTTGAAAAAGCGCCGCATCGCTCCTTACTGTATGCTCTCGGGCTTACACGCGAAGAAATTTCCCGCCCGCTTGTGGGTGTTGTTAATGCAGCCAACGAGGTGGTTCCCGGTCATATTCATCTGGATACCATTGCGGATGCTGTAAAGGCCGGAATTAGGGCTGCTGGCGGTACTCCTATGGAGTTTCCTGCTATCGCGGTATGTGACGGTCTTGCCATGAACCATGAGGGCATGCGCTTCTCGCTTCCAAGTCGTGAGCTGATTGCTGATTCTATTGAGATTATGGCAACTGCACACCCATTTGACGCTCTTGTGTTTATTCCAAACTGTGACAAATCCGTTCCGGGTATGCTCATGGCTATGCTGCGTATGAACGTACCATCCATACTTGTCAGCGGTGGCCCGATGGCGGCAGGAACAACCAAAGGCGGCGGTGGTGCTGACCTTATCAATGTGTTTGAAGGCGTAGGTCAGGTAAAACTTGGCAAAATGACAGAAGACGAGCTTGAAGACCTTTCTGAGACTGCATGTCCGGGCTGCGGTTCTTGTGCCGGTATGTTCACTGCAAACTCTATGAACTGTCTCTCTGAGACCATCGGCCTTGCCTTGCCGGGTAACGGAACTACTCCTGCAACATCTGCTGCACGTATCCGTCTTGCAAAAACAGCCGGTTTCAAAGTTATGGAACTGCTTGAAAAGAACATTCGCCCGCGTGATATTGTGACGGAAGCATCTGTTTCCAACGCAATCACCGCAGACATGGCGCTCGGTTGTTCCACCAACACTGTATTGCATCTGCCTGCCGTGTTCGGTGAAGCAAATCTTGATATCTCACTCGAGCTTTTCGATAAGATCAGCAAAAGAACACCAAATCTCTGTAAGCTTTCTCCAGCCGGAGATCAGTATATTCAGGATCTCCACAGAGCTGGTGGTATTCCCGCTGTTCTCGCTGAACTGCGGAAAGTAGACGCACTCAACCTCGACGTAATGACCGTTACAGGTAAAACTCTCGGCGAAAATCTAACAGAGATGAAGGCCGCTAACTGTGATCCAACAGTTATTCGTCCAATCGAAAATCCATATTCCAAAGAAGGTGGCATCGCAATTCTCTACGGCTCCCTTGCTCCTGAAGGTGCCGTAGTAAAGCAGTCCGCAGTAGCTCCGGAAATGATGGTACGTACAGCGAATGCGCGCGTGTTTAACTCTGAAGAAGAAGCATTCGAAGCCATCATGGGACAGAAGATCAACAAAGGTGATGCAATTATCATTCGCTACGAAGGGCCTAAAGGTGGTCCGGGTATGCGTGAAATGCTGTCACCAACAGCCGCAATTGCCGGCATTGGACTCGGCTCCGATGTTGCGCTCATCACGGATGGACGTTTCTCCGGTGGTACCCGCGGTGCGGCAATCGGTCACGTTTCTCCGGAAGCAGCAGACGGCGGCATGATTGCGTTTGTGGAAGAAGGCGATAAGGTTGAAATCAATATTCCTGAGCGTAAACTTAATTTGCTTGTAGACGAAGCAACAATTGAAGAACGGAAAAAAGGCTGGAAACCGCTGGAAAAAGAAATCACGTCACCTTTGCTCAAGCGCTACAGCCGGATGGTTAAAAGTGCTTCCTCTGGTGCTGTGTACAAATAAGCACTTGTGTGTTTGCCTTCGGCGATGCCTATTAGAGCGATATCTCCGCAGGTACTTGTCAGCGTAATGGTAAAAGCATTAACAATCGATGAAAGCTTGTAATTGCGAGTTCAGGCAGTTGGTTGTGTGGACTTGCGGTTGATGCTTCATAGCTTTTCAATAAATTGAGAAGGGTTGTCCTCATAAGGTAGGGCAGCCCTTTTTTGTTTAAGTCTTTAGGATAACATTGCATGATAAAATTTTTAATGAGTACGCTTGGTAAGTGCTTTAGCTAGCCGAAATCATCAGCGTTATTACATTGTTTCTAAAATGTTCTTAAAAATGTTCGTAACCTAAAAGTTATGAACAAAATAGTGACATATTATAAACACATTGTTGATAACATAGATAACATCCTTTTATTAAAAGAATAAATTTTACAACAGGTTGTTAATATGTAGCCGTGCGGATGCAGTTGTTTAACCGGGTAGTATCGTACACGTATTGAAAACAATGCAGAAACGATAATGACAATCCGGTCATTGTTGTTTTGGATAGAACGTGACAATGGTACTGCGTAATGGCAGCTCGTAGTTTGTTGCAACAGGCAGGGAGGTCAGCTGACTGTTTTTTGCCCTTTTTGTGGGGTAATGGATGCCAAGTATTGCAGTAAATATCTTGTTCTTTTGGAGGGTAGTGTGCAAAATGCGCGTGGTGCACTATTAAGCAGTACGATGCAGCTATCAAAGGAACAGTATATATTGCTTGTTGCGACCGGATAGTTGCACTCTTGGGGTAAATAACTTATCGATTACGATACCGTTATACTACTGAAGTTGCGAGGAAATCATGAGCCATATGCCTTTGACTCACAAAAGAATTGCCCGAATTTTGGGTGTTTCAGAGACGACTGTTAAAAGTTACAGACGCAAGTTTCCAGATTGTATTCCTGTAGCGAGCAAGGGAAAGCCGATTCAATTCACCGAAGAGGCTCTTGAAGTGTGTCGTATTATACGCGATTTATTTAGCTCCGGCCTTTCAATCGAAGAAACACATCAGCGGCTTGCTGAACGCTTTGACTTTATTGCTCCTCCGGTTTTTGAGGAACCAGAAGAGGAAAATGAAGTTGTGGAAGTTGTTTTGCCTGATGACTATAAGCAGGCCATGAGTAGCCTTGCTACGAGTATGGTGAATCTTTCTTTGAAGCAGGAACAGATGCTGAAAAAAATGAATGCGATCGAATCGCGCTTACAGCAGCTGGGGCTTGCAGATATAAGTTCATCAGAAGAAAGACCGGCAGCTGATCCTGTGCTTACTGAGCTCCGAGTCTTAACGGAACGTACTGAAGCATTGTGGGATGCTATTTCCTGTACTGTTTCTGCTAATACTGCCGCTGGTCAATCCTCAGCCTCCTCTCAACAGGTTGAAGATCAGGTGCAGAAAGCGACAGTACATAGGCTGGTGCCATTGCGGGAGGCTATTTCGCATGATCCACCACGCAACATTCTTGCACTCCCGCTCCTTATTCAGGAAAGGGAAGGGGAATATACTCCACTGCATGGACGCGGGAATAGCCGCATTACCCTCAACGATTTGAGAGCGTCGCTTATGACCCACTTTGTTGAGGAGGATTGCTATACAATTCATTGGTCAGAAAATAATTTCGGCTGGCAGCTCGATCTTCTACAGGAACGGGCTCAGGTTCCACACAACATATGTCTGACCATGGCGCAAACGTCCACGCTGCGCGGGGCAGTTATGGTAATTAAAGATATGACCACAAACGGACATGAAATTACCCCCGGTGCGCTGCAAGATTTTATTACAGATGTCTACTCCCGCTAGCGGGGCTGACTAAAAAATATTGTTATGATTTTCTGAAGGTCAACCTGCTTTATAGGTTGGCCTTTTTTATATTCAATGTGGTGGTGAGTGTTTCTTATGGTATGGAAATAGTGAATAAGTTTGTGTAGGTGCGTTGTTTTGTGCCAATGTGTACTCTAGAATATAAAGATGGTAGTGTAGTAGTAATGTTGCGTACTTTACTTACAACGGACTGTATGTATTCTTCCATTCTTATTATGAATAACGGGGTGTCGTGATGGGGAAAGTCTTAGCTATTTGTATAAGCAAGAAAAAAGGTGAGCAGAAAAAGCCCGTTGAGTCAGCTGTGCTCATTGAAGAGCACGGAATTGAAGGTGATGCACATGCCGGTAGCGGTAGACAAGTAAGTTTGCTTGCTGTTGAAAGCGTGGATAAAATGCGTCATAAGCTGCCGACCCTGAAGGCAGGAGATTTTGCTGAAAATTTACTTGTAAGCGGATTTCCAATTACTTTTTTACGTGTTGGACAACAGTTTTCTATTGGTTCAACATTACTTGAGCTGACCCAGATTGGTAAGAAATGCCATTCCAAATGTGAAATACATAAAGCTGTCGGGTTTTGTGTGATGCCAACTGAAGGTATTTTTGCACGAGTCCTTAAGGGCGGTGAGATCCATACTGGAGATGAAATAACATTGCTATAGTAATGTGTTACGGCACAAGTTTTTCCAGTGAGTATGTGTAAAAAAAGGCTGTTTCTTTTTAAAGAAACAGCCTTTTTTTACTTCTATGTCCAATACCGGCTTAGTAGCGGTAGTGATCTGCTTTGAACGGACCGTTTTGGTCGATGCCGAGGTACTCTGCCTGAGCTTTGGTAAGCTTGGTGAGTTTCGCATCAAGACGATCAAGGTGAAGACGTGCAACTTCTTCGTCGAGGTGTTTAGGCAGGGTGTATACCTTGTTCTCGAGGGAATCATTAGAGGCAAGCTCGATTTGAGCAAGTGCCTGGTTGGTGAAGGAGTTGGACATTACGAAAGATGGGTGACCTGTTGCGCAACCGAGGTTAACGAGACGGCCTTCTGCAAGTACGATAATGCTGCGACCGGACTGGAGAGTCCATTTATCTACCTGAGGCTTAATATTGAGAACGGAACAACCGTTGTCACCTTCAAGGTAAGCCATATCGATTTCGTTATCAAAGTGACCGATGTTACAAACGATAGCTTCGTCTTTCATTTTTTCCATGTGTGCTCCGGTGATAACATTGAAGTTACCGGTAGCAGTCACAAAGATATCTGCGGATTCAACTACGTCTTCGAGTGTAACAACGTCGTAGCCTTCCATTGCAGCCTGAAGTGCGCAGATAGGATCAATTTCAGTAATCGCAACGCGAGCACCGAATCCGCGCATAGATTGTGCACAACCTTTACCAACGTCACCGTAACCGAGAACAACAACGGATTTACCAGCAATCATGATGTCGGTAGCGCGTTTGATACCGTCAGCAAGTGATTCGCGGCAGCCGTAGAGGTTGTCAAACTTAGATTTGGTAACAGAGTCGTTAACGTTGATTGCAGGGAAAAGAAGAGCATTCTCTTTTTCCATCTGGTAGAGACGGTGAACGCCGGTGGTGGTTTCTTCAGAAACACCTTTTATTTTTTCAGCAATACGGGTCCATTTGCCAGGATTTTCCTGAAGGGACAGAGCGATACGATCCATAACGATCTGGAACTCTTTGTTGTCGTATGCTTTTTCAACGAGGGAATTGTCTTTTTCTGCTTCAACGCCTTTGTGGATAAGCATGGTTGCGTCGCCGCCGTCATCCACGATGAGGTCCGGGCCGGAACCGTCAGGCCATGTGAGAGCCTGCTCAGTGCACCACCAGTATTCCTCAAGAGTTTCGCCTTTCCATGCGAAAACTTTTGCCATACCGGAATCAACAATAGCTGCTGCAGCATGATCCTGTGTGGAGAAAATGTTACAGGAAGCCCAACGGATATCTGCGCCAAGGGCGTGCAGAGTCTTGATGAGCATAGCGGTCTGGATTGTCATGTGCAGGGAGCCCATGATTTTAAGACCTTTCAGTGGCTTGCTTTCGCCGTATTTTTTGATGGTCTCCATGAGGCCCGGCATTTCACGTTCAGAAATCTGCATTTCTTTGTGGCCGAAGTCAGCAAGAGACATGTCAGCGACTTTATTTTCAAGGCTCAGGTCAAGCTTGATAGCGCGGTTTGCGTCAGTCATTTCTCAATTTCTCCTAAGAAATTTATTGTGTATTTTCTGCTACAATAAGATGAATTGTCAGCCCGTTGCGCACAGGGTGCAATGAACTTTGGCGCAATGCAAAGCCAGCTTCTGTGAGTTTAAGAGCTAAATTTGTCATATCAAAACCGAGCCAGCGGTCACCGTAGTCCGCACGCATCTTTTCGTTGTCGTGCTTATCAAAGTCGGCAAGCACAAGCAGGCCGCCTTTGCGGAGAACGCGTCGGATTTCTTTTAGCGATTTTCCCGGGTGGGAAAGGTGATGCAATACCATGTTGATGGTCGCGAAATCTGCTTCGCCATCGCGTAATGGAAGATGTTCAAGATCACCGATACGTAATGATACGCGGTCTTCATCTTCAACAAGTCTGCGTTTTGCAAGTTCTAACATGCGGGGAGAACCGTCAACGCCGATAATGTTAAGCGAACGCTCTAACATGCGCTCAAGCAGAGTTCCTGTTCCGCAGCCTAAATCTACAGCAACTTTGCAGCGCGGCATACGCTCGAGAATAGCACCGGGCAAGTCGAACTCTCCGATAACTTCACGGTTGAGTTGATCCCAGTCTTCGGCAATGGCATTGAAGAACTGTTTTGTTTTGCGAACTCGTTCTTCAATAATGGTTGCTGCCATTTCCATATCTGAATCAAGAGTTTCGTCGTTGTCGATAAATGGTGCAACAGCGTCGATAAACTCTCTTCCTTCGCCTTCTGTTGGCGCACTGTAAAAAACCCATAATCCGTCACGACGGGAGCTTAACAGACCGGCTCCTGTGAGGATTTTAAGATGGCGGGAAACGCGGGACTGCCCCATTTCAAGGATAGTTACAAGCTCGTTTACACTTAGCTCGTACCTGTTGAGAACGTGCAGTAATCTTAGGCGGGTTTCATCTGCCAGCGCCTTGAATACAGGAAGTATGGTCGACATAATAAATTCCTATGCTATTTTCGGCTGTCTTGATTAAATTGCATCAAGAAAAGTTGATACAGCTTTATCTAAGGTTGGGGATACAGTCAAGTAGATCAATCTTGAATATCAATACATATTGATATTGTTCAATGGTTATTTATCACTGCACTTGTGGGTTAATCCGCTCAAAATTACTTACAATATTAAAGCGAAAAGCCCTTGCCTATTCGACCCGATTGCGAATCGTTCGAACTATGTGTCTGCGACCTAATGGAGGCCTTAGTGTTGTCACAATCTTGGGTCTCTAGGTATTTGTCTTTTTTGAAAAAAAACAGGATGGGGTGTCAGCAGACGAAGCGGGAAGTTGGTTACTGTAGTTTGGCCGAGCCCGATGATCTTACACAGGCTCGCATTATGACTATCCTGTGAAAAGTTTACCGATGGCTCCTCAGACAGCGGGGGATTATCATCGTCTTTGCCGCTATCTCGAAAACAAAAACACCAAAAATTGTAATTAAATGGTTCTGCAAGGAGCAAATATGCCCAATTCAGTTGTGAAAAAACTTTCTTTTCTGGATCGTTATTTAACACTCTGGATATTTCTAGCCATGTTCATAGGGGTTGGCGGTGGGTATTTCTATCCCAATATTAAGACGCATATAAACTCATTTCAGGTTGGCACAACCAACATCCCCATCGCCATCGGTCTTATTCTTATGATGTACCCGCCTCTTGCCAAAGTGAAGTATGAACAACTTGGTCAGGTCTTTTGTAATGTTAAGATCCTCGCCCTGTCACTCGTGCAGAACTGGATTATCGGTCCAATTTTGATGTTCGGGCTGGCTGTAACGTTTCTCTCCGGGTATCATGAATACATGGTAGGCCTTATTCTAATTGGCCTTGCCCGGTGTATCGCCATGGTTATTGTCTGGAACGACCTTGCCAAGGGCGACACTGAATACTGCGCGGGATTGGTAGCCTTTAACTCCATCTTTCAAGTCATCTTCTTTTCCGTATATGCCTACTTGTTTATTACAGTGCTTCCAGATTGGTTTGGTTTTCAGGGCGCTGTAGTAGATATTTCAATTGGGCAGATAGCGGAGAGTGTCTTCATCTATCTTGGTATTCCATTTTTGGGTGGGATGATCACTCGCTTCGTAGGGATACGTTTGAAGGGGCAAGAGTGGTACGAGCAATCATTCATTCCACTCATCAGTCCATTAACGCTGGTGTTTCTGTTGTTCACCATTGTCGTTATGTTCTCACTCAAAGGTGATATGGTTGTTCAGCTTCCGCTCGACGTTATGCGTATTGCGATTCCTTTAACCATATACTTTCTCGTAATGTTTTTGCTTTCCTTCTATCTTTCTTTCAAAGCGGACGCGACATACGAGCAAGCTGCAACTCTGAGTTTTACAGCGGCATCAAACAACTTTGAACTTGCCATAGCAGTTGCAATTGCTGTGTTCGGTATTAATTCAGGTGAAGCTTTTGCTGCTGTTATTGGCCCTCTGGTCGAAGTTCCGGTGCTCATTGCACTTGTTAATGTTGCCCTCTTTTTTAAACGTAAATATTTTCCGAACGCTGTAGAAAGCATTTCCGGAGTGTGTCATGTAAAATGCTCCTCGCCTGAAAATGAAGCGTAATGTGTCTAACGGCTTTACAAGATCCGATAGCACAAAAAAAGCAGTTAGGCTTGGTTAGCGTACCTGCTTAAAAAATAGCTTTTACAACGCATAACCTTTTATATCTTTACATCCACGCTATCTCCACTGAATCGGGCATGGGTCTTCCCTTTCATTCAAGCGACTGGATATTTATCTGAGTGCAGACCTGCCTTTTCCTCTTTCAGCAAAAAATCTGAAGACAGATTCTAAAAAACAATTTGTGGATGTGATTATATTCTAATGATGAGATCGCTGGCATCAAAAGCAGTCTTCAATGTGCATGATGTGTTTTGAAGAAAAGACGACGATGAGATCGTTATCGTTACATGTATAAAAAAAGGATAAGGAACTTTTACTATCGATAAAGAAGATGGTAAATCGTAACTGACGATGAAAAGAGGCTTTTATTGAGTATAGCAATCCGCTATCGTAGCTAAGCATGCTTTTTATGAAATAGGGTGAGGACAAAATTCTTGCATGTGTTCTCAGCTTGCTATACTTCTTGCGCGAAGCAAAGAGGCATAAAAAATTTTACGGATATATTACTTGCAGATAGTATTTTGCTGCGAGAAATCCGCACAGACTGCCTGCTCAACAGGAGCGTTGAAATGCTGTTTTTTGGCTCGCGCCAACGGGCGGAATATGTAAAGTACGGCATAAAAACTGCACTTGCTGCACTTCTTTCTTATTTCGTAGCCTCACTAACCGACCCAAATTTAGGGTTCTGGGCTGTTATTAGCGCTGTTATTGTTATGCAGCGTAACGTTGCTGCGTCTATGCAGATGTGTGGATACCGCCTTGTAGGTACCGCAATCGGCGCAACAATGGGTATGACCGCGCTTTATATTGTCCCTCCAACTGACCATGGACGGCTTGCAGGATTCCTTGTGACCGTGGGTATCTGTGCGTATCTTAAGCGCTATACAAATCGTTTTTCCATGGCTGCGATCACCGTTACCATTGTTATGCTGGCGCCTCAGGCATCCGGTGACTACATTCATTACGCCCTTTTTCGAGTTGCAGAAATTAGTATAGGTGTTTGCTCGACATTTATCGTAGCGCTTTTTGTTTGGCCGCATCATGCCAGTTGTGAGCTAAAAGAACGTTTACAGGAACAGTTTACTCGCTGCGCAGTAAAATACGAGAGCATTGTTAACTCCTTTCTGACGCTGAAGTGTGATTCCAGCAAAGGCATGCTTGCTGATCTGGAAGATGAGATTCATTATAATCGTGAGTTGTTCCGTGGATATTTGCGTCACGAACGCTTATTTGTTGATGATGATTCAGCCATGCTCGATATTAAAATTGAAACCCTTGTGCAATGTGTAGAACATTTACACGCAATGCTTCATGTTGTGCGCGAATTGAATGACAGCGAATACTGTATAATTATGGAAGCTGAAATTCGTAAGGTTGTGAAGGAGTCGCAGGATGTTATGCGTGCTGTTGGCCGCAACGTGATTCCTGATACTCGTAAGTTGGAGCAAGCTTTGTACAGTGCAGATAAACGACTTGAAACTCTTCGTGCTGACGGGATGATCCGGAGATTTACTATGCGTGACATGATGCAGGTTGTCAGTTTTTACCATAGCGTCCAGCAGATGGGCGAAGATCTGCTTCTTTCTGTACAGAGGCAGAATAAGTATAAACGTATTTAGCGACGGTTTTTATTGGCATCCGGAGGCTGTCGTCTCCCCAAGTTGAGAGGAATTATGGAACACCACGCAAGTAAGATGCTTACTAAACTTCTGTACGAGAAGGGTGGGGACCGCAACATGCCACTTGTGCCTTTATGGCAGAATTGGGACATGGTCATGGGCGAAGATCTGGCAGAACTTGGTCGACCGCTTGGGCATAAGAACCGTACGATCATTATAGGTGCTGAAGATAATATGGCTCAGTATGAGCTTTCTGCACAGACGTATGAAGTTCTTGAGCGTGTGAACGCATTTCTTGGCAAAGAGATGTTTGATACTGTGCAGGTTGAATTGATGCAGGGAAGAGAGTCCTTGGACAACCTTACTATACCGACATTTGAGAAAGCGCTTCCTAAAATCCCACCGCGTCCTGATGATCTGGGGAATCTTGAACACATTTTTGATCCTGAATCACCTGTTACCAAATGTTACAAGAAGTATGTGGCAATGTATGACGGGAAAAAAGACGAATCAGAAGATTGAGGTACTGGTATTTATCGTAGTTCGCACGAAAGGAGTGCCGAAGCTAGTTTTGCAGTTAACTTTAAACCTAAGCAGCCAGATCATGGGTAAGTGAGTAGACTTCCCTAGCGTGGTGGCAAAGGGCAGAACCCTTTAGCTGCCGCGGACATGTTATTGGGCAGTAGTCACAGGCGTTCCGGATTTGAATTCCTGAGCAGCTCGAACAAAGTTAACAGCCCAATGTGGTTCGCCTAACGCGAATAAATGGGTGTAGGATGCAAAAACATTCTTGTAGATGAGCCCGTCTAAACGCTCTCCCATGCCGAAGCCTTTTGACAGACGAAAGCCAAATGTCGGCTGTTCGTTTTCGATGATACACTTTGAATAGTGGAATTCATGCCCGCGAACTACAGAACCCAGCGGATGATATGGATTGGCTTTAATCACTTCTGCATCAATGTAGCCAAGCCCTTGAGGCTGTTTACACAGTTGGGTTTGGACTGGAAGCACGCCTGCCATAGAGGATGTGCTTTTTTCTTGAACAAGAGCCTTGGACAGATACATAAATCCGCCGCATTCGGCGTAAATTGGCATTCCGCTTTCTGCGAGTCCACGTACGTGTTCGCAGATTTTTTTATTTGCAGTGATGGATTCATGCATCGTTTCAGGGAAGCCTCCGCCTAAGTATAAGGCATCAATCTGCGGCCAGTCCTTGTCAGATGTGATTGAAAGACGAACCAGTTGTGCACCTGCATGCTGTAATGCCTGTAAGTTCTCATCATAATAAAACCATAAGGCGTCATCATGCACATAGCCGATGCGCGGGGCCATTGTCGGTTTGACTTCCGGACACAAAGGCATTGTCGTTGCGCATGGAGTGTCGATTGTAGGCGTTGAGTTTGCCCCTGTGATTGCTTGTTCGGCTATATCCCAGACATTTGGCTGAGTGGAAAATTCTGGTGCAGCAGATGCGATCTCCCACATCATTTCTACATCAAGATGGTCTTCTATGATGTCTGCAACTTCTTCAAGAGCGGAATTTGTTCCAGCGTATTCTGCGTTGGAAATAAGCCCCATATGTCTTTCTGGGATAGGGTTATGTTTAATTTTAGGCAGACAACCGAGTACCGGCACATCCGTGTAGTGTTCAATTGTTTGCCGTAAAATGGAACGATGGCGGTCAGTTGCTGTGCGGTTAAGAATAACGCCAGCTATGTGAAGGTCATCTTCAAAGTTAAGCATGCCGGTGAGGATTGCTGCGGCTGTACGGGTCATTTTTGTGCAGTCCATAGCAAGGATAACCGGCGTGTTAATAATACGGGCTAATTCTGCAGTGGAGCAGGTTCCAGTGATATCTTTACCGTCGAACAGTCCCCGATTGCCTTCAATAAGCGCTCCTTCGTATCCCGCTGCGGCTGTAGCGAACAAGGCTTTAAGGGTAGCGTTATTTAAAAGATATGGGTCAAGGTTGGTACAAGGGTGTTGTGAAGCAAGTGCCAGCCATTTTGCATCAATGTAGTCAGGCCCTTTTTTGAATGGCTTAATACATTTGCCTTTACGACTCCAGGCTCGGGTCGTGCCAAGACTGGTAATGGTCTTTCCTGTACCGCCGTTAAGGCCAGCTATAATGAGTCTGGGAAGGGTCATACAATGCCTTGCTGCACACGTTTGCTGAGGTTTGAATTGAGTCTATAAAATAGAAAGAGCGTATGGACCAAAGTCCATACGCCTTACGCTCTGTTGAACGAAGAAATTAATCTTCGTGTTCAGCTGCAGCCTGTTTGCCTGCGCCTTTAAGACCGTACATAGTAGTGGAACCGGAAGACCAGTATTCCATTACTTCGGATTTAACGAGAGCTGACAAGATTTTTTTAACTTCACGTGGTTTCATCTCTGGGAAAAGAGGAAGGAAGTCGTTGAAGTAAAATTTAGATTTGCTCTTAGATTTGGACTCAATGAAGTCAACGATAATTTTAGTTGATTCTTCCATGGGAAGCCCCTTTAGCGTTTAAGCGTTAAACCGGACGAGGGAATCCCTCGTCCGGCGTAATTACAAAGTAACGTTGCTTAGAACTTGAACTGGGTAGTCTGACGCCAGGTGTAGTAAGCGTGGTCACGGAAGTCATCAATGAGGTGCTGGGTGAACTCGAGGCCGGTGAGTTCGAAGAACTTTTCCCAACCAATGCGTTCAATCCAGTCGCCAAGACGCTCGTATTTCATAGCGTGGTCAGCGTAGATGTCAATGATGTGTTTGATTTTCTCAGTAAGTGTAGGCCAACGAGGAGTTTCGTTAGGAATGTATGCTACAACTACTTTAGAGAATTTAGGCTGGGAGATACGGTTAGAAACCTTACCACCAACCATGATTACAACGCCGTCACCTTCACCATCGGAGATAGGAAGAGCAGGACACATAGTGTAGCAGTTACCACAGTACATGCAACGTTCATTCTTAATAGCGATGGTGTTGATTTTCTTACCTTCGAGTTCAACCTTGCTAGGACGAACTGCAGCGGTAGGACAAGAAGCAACTGCAAGAGGGATCTCACAAAGCTGGTCAGTCCACTCGTGGTCGATCATAGGTGGTTTACGGTGAATACCTACGATACCGATGTCGGAGCAGTGTACAGCACCACACATGTTGAGACAACATGCGAGGGAGATACGTACAGGAGCTGGGAGACGATGATTCTGGAAGTCTGAGAATACTGTATCCATAACAGCTTTAACAGGACCAGAAGCGTCAGTTGCAGGGGTGTGGCAGTGTACCCAACCCTGAGTGTGAACGATGTTGGAAACACCAGCACCGGTACCACCTACAGGGAATTTGGAAGAGCCACCGTCGAATTTACGAGCAGCGAGGTCTGCTTTAAGAGCAGCTACTTTATCTTCGCTGTCAGTCATAAATTCAACGTTGTTACGGGTTGTGAAACGAAGGTAGCCGTCACAATGTTTGTCAGCAATTTCGCAGATTTCGCGAATGTGAGTAACAGACATAAGACGTGCAGCACCTACGCGTACGGTAAATACTTTATCACCGGATTCACCAACGTGTACCAGTACGCCAGGCTCGAGGATTTCGTGGTATGCCCACTTACCTTTGTTAGCCTTGATTACTGGAGGAAGGAATTCGGTAAATTCACGAGGGCCAATATCAGTGATACGGCCTTCCATTGGTTTAGCTGGATTGTAACCAGAAGAGATGAATGCCATGTTATTGTACTCCTCTTCTTAGCGCTGGTGGCGCTTACGGTATTCGTTGATGTCGCGGTCCCAACCACCAGGTACTTCTTCTTCTTTGAAGAAGATGTATGGGTTGTGACGAGGTTCCTGAACGTTGTGAGCAGATGGTTCCTGACCTACAACTTCGAGGAGTTTCTGGAGGGAAAGACGACGCATAGTCTCACCGAGACGTTCGCGGTTTTTGCCTTCTTCCATCCACCAATCCCAAATGTTTTCTACAACTTCTTTGATTTCATCAAAGTCGCCTTTAGCTTCAACAAATGGAACTACGAGTGAGGACATCTGTGCGCCATCGAGAATAGGTGCTTTTGCACCACAAAGGATGGATGCGCCACGCTCATCACCGATATGGAGAGCACGAGGCATGGTGTTGATGCAATGCATACAACGAACACATTCAGAACGATCGATAGCGAGTTTGCCACCTTCCCACTTCATAGCAGCGGAAGGACAACGGTTGATAACTTCAGCTTCGATGTCGAATGCACCCCAATCTTTACCGGAGTGTGCGCCTGCGTTTGGCTTGAATTCGCCAGCAACGTAAGCAGCTACAGCTTCCTGATCGATTTTGATGCTGTCTTTCCAAGTACCAACAACTGAGAAGTCGGAACGAGCCATAGCAGCTACGCAACCGTTAGGACAGCCGTCGAACTTGAATTTAAACTTGTATGGGAATGCTGGACGGTGAAGTTCGTCCTGGTATTCCATGGTCAAGTTGTAAGAAGCAGCCTGGGTATCGTAACAAGCGTATTCACAACGGGACTCGCCGAGACAAGCAGCAGGAGTACGCAGGTTAGAACCGGAACCACCAAGGTCGTTATCCATGTTATGAGTAACTTCCCAGAAGATTTCTTCAAGCTGAGGGGTGGTAGTACCGAGAAGTACGATGTCACCAGTTGCGCCGTGCATGTTGGTAAGACCAGAACCACGGAGATCCCAGATGTCGCAAAGCTGACGGAGGAAATCGGTGGTGTAGTATTTACCAGCAGGCTGGTTCAAACGTACAGTGTGGAAATGTGCTACGCCAGGGAACATCTCTGGCTGGTCACAGTAACGACCGATAACACCGCCGCCGTAACCGAATACGCCTACGATGCCGCCGTGTTTCCAGTGAGTTTCACCGTCGTTGTAAGAAAGTTCCAGAACACCGAGGAGATCGTCAGGACAATCTACAGGGATCTGGTAATCAAGGCCTTTAGGGTTAGCAGCACGCATTGCTGCTTCCTGCTTAATGTCGGATACGAAACTTGGCCAAGGGCCGGTTTCGAGCTGATCCAACATAGGAGTTGCGTGTTTCGCCATTACCTTACCTCCACAAAAAGTTGGTATGTGTTTTTACACCAGACACTTTCCATCCCACCGCAGGCGATCTGAGGAGCGGTCAAGATGGACGCACCTTACACGGAGTAAATCTGGTCTAAGATTTTGTTCCTGAAAAAGGGCGTGATTTTTTGGACAAAGTTATCTCTTGCTAGAAAGAACGCCTTGATTTGTCAAGTGGATTTGACAAGTTTATGTATAGCATCATCTATTTGTAAGTTGCAGAAAAACAACGCAAACCCCGTGCTGTGCGCTGACAATTTGAGTTTGCAGTAGGGGGGTAACGTAACGAACTTTCATAAAAAGAAAGTACATATTATCATATGTTATTTTTTTCACAACCTCGAGAAGGAAAGAAAATGATAACAAGAACAAGGTGTAATAAAATGTAAAACAGGAGGTGGGAAATTATTTTGAACGCTAACTTGCGAAAAACGGATACTCGCAGACTTGACCTTGTTGCTTAAATAAGGTCAAAGCCACACAAGAACTAAGTGAGGTTTGCTATGAAAGATCAGCTTGGACACTACTATCATCCCGCGCCGAATGATAAAAAAACCCGTGTATACGTGCGTCGTAACGCCGATGATATCGAATTTCGTCTTTGGCGTTTGGATAACGAGCAGGTTTGGGATCAACATGGTTGGGTGCCCTACGAGGCAATCAAGCAAGCTGCAGAAATGTATAAGGGAATGGGAAGAGATGTCGACCCTATGCTTTTTTATGACATTTCTGTCGCAAAGGTTTTGCTTAACGAGAATTAGTAGCCTTTAAAGGCAGTACAAAAGGTTTTGTACCTAGTGTACAACTAACGGCAACCCCGGGTATTCAGGTGTTGCCGTTATTTTTTTGTCTAGAAAAATTAGAATGAAATGCTTGTATAATAATGTTATTAATTAGACGTAATGATGTTTTTAGTGCGCAGCCCTTAGGTTAAATCATAAAGTGAATTTTGATCGTAAAATATGTTGCACAGAATGCGTATCAATTGGATACTCAACGAGTTCTGATGGTTGGTTCAGTTGTCCACTTGCTTAACACAGTGGGGGCTTTGTGTAGTGCTTGGTTTTACTTTTTTGTAAAACCATGTATTGTGATCGATGCAACACGAGATGAGGTGATCATGTCCCGCCAATGGATAGAAGCCAATAGAGAAGAATTTGCGCGCGATATTCTGCGTGATTTTTGTATGGTATCGAGCATACTTGAAAAGCAGTTTATACGTTTTGCAGACTCTGGTGCGGTTTCGTTTACACAAGTGCGTGACTTGCTAGGTAGCACCATGAACAAGGGCCTGCTTTGGCGCTTGAAAGATACTGCTCATCATTTGCTCAGAACAGACGCGCAGGCTCCTGTAGTAGCAAAAGCACTGGACTGGGCTATCAGTTATGTATTCCACGAATGCATTAAGCTGAAAGAGGATGCCTACCAGCAACAGCATTATGCTCCGATGTTTAAAGCATTGGAGCAGCCCGCAGCTGAAAATGGCATCCAGGATGTTGTGGAGCCTTTTTCACAGCTTCTTGGCGAAACACGAGAGAGTATGTCTCGAGAAATTGCCCGTATCTCTTTCTTACTCGCACGCTGCAATACGCTTTTTTGCATCTATTGCGCACATAACAAAAAAAATCTTTTGGTTGCCCGGCTATTATTTTCTCGTAACAGCTTGGTTAAGCGTGTGTTCGGGAAAGATTATGACACATTAATTTCTTCTATTTATGGAACGATGCCGGAAGAAATGTACATTCTGGCAGCAGAAGGGCTTTTGGAAGGAGGACGCCTTGATGAGGCGTTAGAGGCAGCTACAGAAGCAGAGCAGATAAATCCTGCGTGTACCAGAGCTGCTACCGTGCGCCAAAAAATTGAAGAATTGTTAAAAGATTCGTCTCCAAGGAGGGTAAAAAACTGTGACCTTGTTTCATCTAAATCGCGCGACATCGAAGCTTAAACTTGAGAACCTTGAAAAAGGTGAATATTATCGCGATCTGTTTCCTTATAAGCAGATTAGCCGTATCGCGTTTGATGATGTTTTTGTGGCACCGCGCCCGGCGGAGCCAATGTTCATCACCGATACAACATTTCGGGATGGTCAGCAGGCAAGACCTCCGTACACGGTAAAGCAGATTGAAACTATTTTTGATATGCTGCATAGGCTTGGTGGCAGAAGCGGATTGATCCGTGCCTCTGAGTTCTTTATGTACTCTGATAAAGACAAGCGTGCCATTGATGCCTGTCGCTCCAGAGGCTACAAATACCCGGAAATTACCGGATGGATTCGTGCCCATAAGGATGATCTGAAAATAGCTAAGAGTATGGAATTTAAAGAAGTAGGGATGCTTACTTCAGTTTCTGATTACCATATCTACTTAAAGCTTGGGCTTGATCGTGAACAGGCAATGCGTAACTACCTTGAGGTTATTGAACAAGCATTGGCTTGGGGCATTTCTCCTCGTTGTCATTTTGAGGACATTACCCGCTCTGATATTTATGGATTCTGTTTGCCGTTCGCAGAAAAGCTGATGGAGCTTTCCCGCCAGAGTGGACTGCCGGTTAAAATTCGAATGTGTGATACAATGGGCTACGGTGTCCCGTACTCTGGAGCAACGCTCCCGCGTTCTGTTCCTCGTATTGTACGCGCGTTTACAGATGAAGTCGGTGTGCCGAGTGAATGGTTGGAATGGCACGGACATAACGATTTTCATAAGACGTTAGTTAACGCAGTAACAGCATGGCTGTATGGCTGTGGTGGCGCTAACGGAACGTTGCTCGGGTTTGGTGAACGTACCGGTAACTCGCCTATTGAGGCGCTTATTATTGAATACATATCTCTTACCGGTCACGATGAATCCGCTGATACCCGTGTAATTAGCGAAATCTGTGAATATTTCGAAAACGAGCTTGAGTACAAAGTTGCAGATAACTATCCGTTTGTCGGGCGTGATTTTAACGCTACGAGTGCAGGTATCCACGTGGATGGCCTTGCTAAAAACGAAGAGATTTACAACGTCTTTGATACCAGCCGTCTTCTTAACCGTCCTGTACCGATTATCATCACAGATAAATCCGGTAGAGCCGGTGTAGCCTACTGGATTAACCAGACACTTAAACTTACAGGTGACAATGAAGTTTCAAAACGTCACCCATCCGTAGGTAAAGTGTACGATAGGATTATGGAAGCGTATGAAAATGGCCGATCCACTTCTGTTTCTAACAAAGAAATGGAACGCCTTGTGCGCCGCTATATGCCGGAAATGTTCCGCACGGACTTCGATAACCTTAAAGAGGTTGCACATAATCTTGCGGCTACACTTATTTCCAAATTGTCAGTGGATTGTAACGTTATTCTTGCAAAAGAAAACTATGGTTGCCTGACAGACTTTGTACAGGACTATCCGTTTATTCAGTATCTGTATCTGACGGACAAAGACGGTGGTCTGATTGCTTCGGAAATTACTGATATGCGGTTTAAAGAAAAGTATGAAGTGCTTGATATCGGGTATGACTTCTCATCCAGAGAGTGGTTCCAGAAGCCGATTCAGACAGGCAAACTGCATATTACCAACTTGTACACATCGCATTTTACAGGGCAGCTTATTTTGACGGTTTCAGCCCCTGTTACAGATGGTCACGATAATATTACAGGTGTGGTCGGTGCAGATATTATGCTTGAGCAACTTTTACAGCGCGAATGCGAGCTGGAAGAAGGAAAAAAGCCCGAAGTACTTTGTTAGAGAACGTAAAGACGATAAAAGGACGCATGTTGCCTCTTGCAGCATGCGTTCTTTTAATATTATAGCCAATGAATATTCTTTCTATGATGTATTACGTACTAGGAGTATTCTTTGCGAGTCTTTATTTTTTCGCTTTGTATTGCATGTCTCATATCGCTTGTCGGGTGTGGAAAGAAGCACATAGCTTCTCCGCACAGACAGTCAGCGACTACCTCTACCAAAGCTAAATCTGCCGGTTCATATGCTGTATGGGGAAAACGCTACAATACGTTGGCCTCATCTGAAAATTTTGTGCAGTTCGGCAAAGCGTCCTGGTACGGTAAAAAATTTCACGGTAAAAAAACCGCTAATGGTGAGCGCTACGATATGTACGGCATGACTGCTGCGCATAAAAATTTGCCTTTTGGTACTCTCGTACGTGTAACAAACATAGAGAACAACCGTTCTGTTGTTGTTCGTGTTAACGATAGAGGGCCTTTTGTTGAAGGGCGTATTATTGATTTAACACACTCGGCGGCACAGAAACTTGGTATGCTTGGCCCCGGCGTTGTTTCGGTTAAGCTGGAAGCTATCGGCGGGCCTAATCATAGTACTGTGGCCTCTGCTCCCAATAAAACCGGTGGAACATATTATGTTCAGGTTGGTTCTTTCGGGGATAAATTTAATGCCCAGACGCTCCGGAAAAAAATAGTTCAAGAGGGACGTTCCTGTCGGTTGTATCAGGATATAAGTTCCAGTATCTGGAAGGTGCACGTTGGCCCTTATTTAACCTATACAGCCGCTGAGCGTGCAAAGCATGCTCTTGGTAATGAGTTTTCCGGTGCTTTTATTTTTGCTGGAAAGTAGAAACAAAAAAAACCCGCGTAATGCGGGTTTTTTTGTAAGATGTAGGCACAGTGCAGATGCAGAGTGTGCCTGACAATTCCGTTCTGAGAACTAACCGTTCAGTTCAGCGCGGAATTTGCGGGACAGGCGGAATACTACAACCTTACGCGGAGGCAGGGTAATAGTTTCGTCTGTCTGCGGGTTGCGGCCCTTACGAGCTTTTTTGTCGTAAGCTTCAAGTTTACCGAATCCGCTGATGAGAAGTGCGTGATCTTTTTTGATTGCACTCTTCATGATATCCAACAGGGATTCTACGAGGTTTTTAACTTCTGCGCGGTTCCTGTCAGTCTTTTCGTAGATAGAATCTACAATGTCAGCTTTTGTAAGGGTTTTCCCTTCCATGTTATCCTCCCATTTTCGTGGGGTAACGGCTCTTATATGTGCTGCCGAATGCTGGTGGCTAAATGCTGTGCCTCTTCAATAGAGTCGTATGCTGCCTGTGGCCAATGCTTCAGCCCATCATCACTGAAGCGGGGAATCAGGTGCCAGTGAGCATGGAAAACAAGCTGACCGGCATCTGGATGGTTGTTCATGAATATATTCAACCCTGTTGCCCCTGTAGTGGCAAGTATAGCTTTGCCAACAGTCTGTTGTGTGCTGATGATGGCAGGGGCAATTTCAGCAGGAATATCAAAGATATTCGCATAGTGCTGTTTAGGAATAATAAGCGTGTGGCCTCTATTTACCGGACCAATGTCTAGAAAAGCCAGTACTTTGTCGTCTGAGTAGATTTCTACACACGGAATTTCGCCATTAACGATCTTGCAAAAAATACAATCGTGAGTACTCATAGGGCTGTAATGATTTTTTGTTACATTGTTCAGGTAATAGGCTGGATGATTTTATCTTTTCCAGTCACGTGTCGCGCTGTGTATATACTCAATGTGTACGAGCAATCAAGTTTTTTTACGTAATTTTATGTGTTTACACTGTTGATGTGTTGTTCGGCACTTGTTTAAAGGGCCGCTGTGCCTGAATCTACGGGTCTTTTGCTCGTTTTGAGGTGGTATATATTTTTTACACGGAAAATGTAAAAAAAAGATTAATACATAAAGGCGGTTATGTCAGAAATGATTTTCTCTCACCCAGAACCTGCGAGAAGCAAGACTAGAATCCTGCCAATTTTTATGCCTTTTGCCGGATGCAGAACCCGATGTGTATATTGTTCTCAGACGATTCAAACTGGGACAGCTGAAGCGCAATTGAAAAATATTTACAATTTTTTGCAACAAATTCTCGAGAATGCAGAAGATGATGCCGCATTTGAGGTCGCATTTTATGGTGGAACGTTTACCGCACTCCCCTTCGAATGGCAGAAGCGGCTTGTTTCGCTTGCCGCACATTTCAAAGAGTCTGGAAAAGTTTCAGGCGTGCGCTGCTCTACCCGTCCAGATGCGGTAGACCGGGAGCAACTATTGCTCCTGAAGGATCTAGGGCTGAGGACTGTCGAACTGGGCGTTCAAAGCTATAATAACACAGTGTTAGCTAATAGCAAGCGTGGATATACTGAAGATGTGATTGTAAGTGCTTGCAATACTGTTATAAAGTGTTCACTTGATCTGGGCGTTCAATTGCTTCCGGGACTTCCCGGAATGGATAGCAAGATATTTCAAGATGATATTCGAAAAACGTGTTCCATCGCTCCGGCAGTTGTTCGTCTCTATCCGTGTCTGGTTTTTGAGGATACCGTTTTGGCTCGCTGGTTCGCTCGAGGAGAGTATGCACCATGGGCTTTAGACGAGACTGTGGGAGCTCTTGGTGTGGGCCTGCTTGATCTCTGGCGGCATGGTATTCGTGTCATTCGAATAGGAGTGGCTCAGGAGGATGGATTAACCGATAGCCTTGTTGCAGGGCCGTTCCATCCCGCAATGGGAAATATGGTTCGTAGCGAAGCTCTGAGATGTTTGATTGTTGAAAAGATGCAAATGTTAAATAAGCCTTTTTCAAGATTGTTTTTTCCCAAACGCTACCAAGGAGAACTTTGGGGCTACAAAGGGGCTCATAAAGCCTTTTGGAAGTCGCAAGGGTTGACTCCTGAGAATGCATTAGGCTGGAACCTGCCTGTTTTTCAAATGGATTGATGTTTACTGAAGTGTGATTGCATATATGCCGCAGAACACTGGCGTGAACATTATGAGATGATATATCAGCATATTACAAAAAGTGATGTGCTGATTTTTTTTACATTAAAAAGCCGGAGGATTAAAATCCTCCGGCTCGAACTGTGTTGTTTGCGCGTGGCTATGCGCTGACCACTAGCTATTAACTAGTAAGAGTACTGGAAGCCGAGAGCGGCTTTCCAAACAGCTTCTTCGTCTGAAACAGACTCATAGTCTGGGTTTAAGTAACCAAGTTCTAAGATAGCTGCGAGGTTTTCGTACATCTGCCAGTTAGTATCGATGTTGAATTCCCAAGCACGGTCTTCGTCAGTTGGGAACTGATCAACTGCACCAGTGCTGGAGTAATCAGAGGTGCCCTGCATCCATGCAACTTTAAAGTCATGAGTTACGTTTTCAATAAAGGAAACTTCAGTGATGCCGAGAACAACACCCATGGTGCCGATACCGGAAGTTGTGAATGCGTTATCTGTGGTGTCGTAGAAGCCGCCGTCAGTACCAAGGTTGGTAAGAGCGAGGCCGCCAGCAGAGATTTCAGGCAGTAAGTTGCCGTCACTGTTCAGGCCGTCTTCATCACCGGAAGAGTACCAGAGGTCAAGAGTAGGAGTGAAGGATTCCATTTTGTAATCACCATGGAGGAGTACATAGAAACCGCTCTGTTCTCTGATAGAAGCTACTTCTGGGTTTGCAGCTGCGTTAGCAGCGGAAATACCGGCGTCGTCAGATCTGCCCCACATGAAGTCCATAGCAAGGTTCAGATTTTCCCAGTAGTTAGACTTAGCGGAAAGACCAACATACCAAACGTCGCGATCTTTTGTGCCAAGAAGGTTAGTTCCGTCTGTGGAATGGATGTCAGCATTGCGGCCTATAGTTGCATAGGCAGCGTAAGGAACGATAGTTACAGGTTCGAAGTTTAAACCTGCGATAAGAGCAAATACATCGTATTTGTCGTTGCTTGTGTTACCTAAGTTTCTAGTATCAGCAGCACGAGCCCAAGCTGCTACAACGTTATACTGATCTGTGAAAGCGTAGTTAGCAACTACAGCTGCTACGTCATCGTCGAGAACAGGGTTGTTGTTAGCAAGAGATGGAAGTGCGAGGCCTTGGAGACCCATGCGGATAGAAAGAGCAGTGTTAGGCATCTGGTAGTCGATGTACATGCGTTTAGTTTCAACGTTAACGCCGTCGGTACCAAGTGCGCCGCCGCTGCCCGGGCCTGTACGTCCAGTGAGTGGTCCAGCGCTGCTTCCGCCGCCTTGGCCCCAGTAAATGCTGCCGACTTCAAGGTAGTAAACACCTTTCAGAGATTCGTTAGCAATGATGTCAATTTTGGTACGCAGACGCTGGAGAGCTTGGAAGTAGTCACCATTGTCAGCACTTATTGGATCAGGATTGTCCAAAAACTCGAAGGCCATGTCGAGTGTACCGGAAACTTTAAATTCGGTAGCTGAACTTGAAGCTACGGCGCTAAATACCATAGCACAAGCAAGCATCAGGATAATAATGCGTTTCATGTGTAAAAATCCTTCTTTCTTTAAGACTGCTAAAAGATTGTGGTCAATAATCTTTTGAGATTGTGGTCAATAATCCCAACACAGGTCTGAAGCTGTTGTAGCGTAAAAGAAGAAGTGTGCACAAGTTTTTTCTCATTATATTAAGTAATTATAATAGGTCTCTAATGCCTTAAGCCTGAAGTTGCGGGGCTTTCTGTAGGTAAAAAAAATTAAACAGGACTAGATTTGTGCTGTTGCGTGAACGTACAATGAAGAACCGTTAGATTTGGCGTAAAGCTAGAGAATTCGCAGGGATTCTGGGGAGTGATGCATAAAGAAAGGAGAAAATGAAAAAAAGACTTGCAGGCAATTTTGAAATTACGTAAAAGCTCTTTCGCTTGAGGGGAACAGCTTTTAGCAAATACAATTGTATTGAAAAAAGTTGACTCGTTGAGCCGGATTCACTAGTAAGTGTTTTCTGAATATGGGCGGTTAGCTCAGTTGGGAGAGCATCGGCCTTACAAGCCGAGGGTCACAAGTTCGAGCCTTGTACCGCCCACCATTTATGCGGAGCCGTAGTTAAGTCGGTTATAACGCCGGCCTGTCACGCCGGAGGCCGCGAGTTCGAGTCTCGTCGGCTCCGCCATTGGAGTCAAAAGGGTTACACAAATGTGTAACCCTTTTTTTGTCGTTCGTTATTGTTATTGATTAATCCGGCATGAGCCGTTTGACTTGCCGTCCTGTTTAGCCGCTCCCTGCATTGCTCACTTCTTCGGGCGTTGTACCATTCTTAATGGTTTATCACCTGCCACTACATAGCTTTCAATGTGTTGTGTGCATCTTGAGCCTGTTTCCTTAATTTCTGCCAGTGCTTTTCAATTGTCGCTTTTTTTGTAACCATCATTTCTCAGGTACAATTTGTCACAAAATCTTCAGGAGACCACTGATGAATACTAAAATAGGACGTAACGACTCCTGCCCGTGTGGCAGTGGAAAAAAATATAAGAAATGCTGCATGGGTACAGAAAAAGCAGAGAGTCTGACTTTGCCTGAAACCATGCTTAATCGCTACAAGGTCCGGCTCAAGACGCCGGAACAGGTTGAAGGTATCCGTCGTTGCGGCAAGCTGGTTATGCAAACTTTCGAGGTCGTCAGGGATCTGATTCGTCCCGGTGTACAGACTGAAGATATTAACAGGGCGGTGCATGAATTTACTATTAAGAATGGCGCACGCCCTGCCCCGTTGAACTATCATGGGTTCCCAAAAAGTGTTTGTGTCTCGCCAAACGAAGTTATCTGCCACGGAATCCCTGGAAATGATGTCCTTAAGGATGGCGATATCGTCAACGTAGATATCACCTCAATCCTTAACGGCTATTATGCTGATTGCAACCAGACATTCTTTGTTGGGACGCCATCTGCGGATGCTCGCAAAGTCGTTGACGTGGCTCGTGAGTGTCTGCGTCTCGGACTCGAACAGGTCAAGCCTGGCAAAATTGTCAATGACATATCTGGTGCTATTCAGACCTATGCCGAAGGACAGAATTGCTCTGTTGTCCGTGAGTACATGGGGCACGGTGTTGGGTTAGACTTTCACGAATCTCCTGAAATTCCTCATTTTCGCTCTCGATGGGGCAACGTCCCTCTTGTGCCGGGTATGACTTTTACTATTGAGCCGATGGTTAACCTCGGCAAAAAGGACGTCCGTTTGCTTGATGATGGCTGGACTGCCGTTACAAGAGATGGTTCCCTTTCTGCCCAGTTTGAGCAGACTCTCGTAGTCACCGAGAACGGTTTTGAGAGTCTGACACCGTTCGAGTTGTAAAAATTCACTACGCAATACGTATACCCTGCGTACCTGTTTGCTTTTCTTCGCAGCAGAAGCGTTTATAAAGTTATTTTTGGAGCACTTATGTTTTCCCTTACCTTTCTCTACGAAGACACTAAGCTTGTGGTAGTGAATAAACCCAGTGGGTTACTTTCTGTTCCGGGAAAAGGGGAAGACAATCAAGACTCCGTGGAAACTCGCATTCGAGAGCGGTATCCGGAGTGCACCAAGATTCCTACTGTACATCGACTGGATATGGACACCTCGGGGTTGCTTGTGCTGGCGTTAACAAAGCGTGCAAAGCGTGAGTTGTCCGAACAATTTCAAAGCAGAGAAGTGAGTAAACGGTACATTGCTCTTATAGAAGGGCGAATTATTGAGGAAGGTGGCACTATCTCTTTGCCTCTACGGATGGATTTAAATAACCGACCGTATAGTGTTATAGATCCAGAAAATGGCAAACCAGCATTAACAGAGTGGCGTAACCTTGGTGTGGAAGGTGCGAATACACGAGTCGAGTTTATTTTGCATACAGGCAGGACCCATCAATTACGGCTGCATGCGCGTTATGGGTTGGGCTTTCCTATTGTGGGAGACCGATTGTACGGAAATGGCTCGCTTCCGGGGCAGATGAAATTGCATGCTGCGTATTTGCGTTTTGTCCATCCCAAGACAAAAGAAGTGATGAAGTTTCATTCTGAGCCTGATTTTTAGTGGGAACTGATACTCGTTAAATTGATTTGGTTAAAACTCGGCTACACTCCTGATCAACTTGCAGGGAGACCTGCATCTTTGGGGCTTGTATAAGATAGGAAGATAGAAAAAAACTTTTTTGAAGCTTTTTGGTTGACACCAGAGCGGGTTTTCCCTAAAAAGTGTCCTCGTTGAACGGGCGGTTAGCTCAGTTGGGAGAGCATCGGCCTTACAAGCCGAGGGTCACAAGTTCGAGCCTTGTACCGCCCACCATTCAATGCCAATGCGGAGCCGTAGTTAAGTCGGTTATAACGCCGGCCTGTCACGCCGGAGGCCGCGAGTTCGAGTCTCGTCGGCTCCGCCACTTTTTTGTGAAGCGGACTTTAGTCTTGCTTTATATCTGAAAATTTCGGGCGGTTAGCTCAGTTGGGAGAGCATCGGCCTTACAAGCCGAGGGTCACAAGTTCGAGCCTTGTACCGCCCACCATTTTTTGGACTGGATTTTTTCCAGTCCTTTTTTTTTGTTCAATTTCTCATTGTAACAATCCCTGAAAACAAGACGGATCGCAAGTTGGGTCAACCTTTGTGTTGTTTCTACTTCTGATAACTAGCGGGTTACGTGTTGTTTTCAAGGAAAATCCGTTGAAGTAATGTTTCTTCCATATTATGTTATAGAATAGAGTAATGCTGAACACTTTGTCATAGGAATACTGTCAGGCAAAACAACTTTGCGCGTTTCGTATAAGAATTGTCTGTTGTATTTTTCATTATATTTTTATTTTTGGAGAAAGACACAATGGCAACCGTAATTATGAGTGAAAAAGCACCTGCAGCGGCTGGTCCGTACTCTCACGCAGTGAAGGCCGCAGGTCTTATTTTTACAGCAGGACAGCTTGCAATTGATCCTGCAACAGGCCAATTGGCTGAAGGTGCAGAAGCTCAGGCGCGTCAGGCGCTTACTAATGTTAAACATGTTCTGGAGGCCGCAGGCACTTCATTGGATAAAGTTGTTAAAGTTTCTGTTTATGCAACTAAATTAGAGTATTTTGCAGACCTTGCAAAAGTATACACAGAGTTCTTTAATGAGCCGTTCCCTGCACGCAGTGGGATGGAAGTATCCCGTCTTCCAATGGGGTCTATGTTTGAGATTGAAGTGATCGCTGAGAAGTAAGCTTTCAGGCTTGATTTGTTTAACAGTGAGTTCTTTAGAATAGATATATGTGAAAGCATAGACGGCAGTGATTGTATGTTGCTGCCGTTTTCTCATATTTTTCGAGCGCCGGGGTGGTACATTGAACTGCGCCACCTTATAATGTTCAGGCTAAGCTGTTTCTAGTACCTACTGTAGTTCTGAGAAAAAATGTATTGAAATTCGATTTTCTGTTGACTTCGAAAGACGGTACATATAGATACTTCTGCATCGGGCGGTTAGCTCAGTTGGGAGAGCATCGGCCTTACAAGCCGAGGGTCACAAGTTCGAGCCTTGTACCGCCCACCATTTTGCGGAGCCGTAGTTAAGTCGGTTATAACGCCGGCCTGTCACGCCGGAGGCCGCGAGTTCGAGTCTCGTCGGCTCCGCCATGTAAATTTAGTCCTCATACATTGTATGAGGACTTTTTTTTATGCCTATTCTTTGGTTTTAAGGATGCATCCCGTTAACTATTAGAAAATAAAAGCCTTCATACAGTTCTTTGTATGAAGGCTTTTATTTTGCTAAGTCTGAGCCAATGCTTGTGCCGCCTGGTTTTTCATTGAATATGACTTTGCTGCAGGAGTGTTGGGACAATAAGGATTCCACCTTGAACGGATTTGAAAATTTTTGTCCATAAAGAGGAAATGTCCCTTCAGAGAGTTACTAGGATATCGTTTTATTCTTCTGCTTAAAAAGCATAAAAAAGTTTTGAGCGTATGTTCATAATAATTAGATGGTTATACTTTTTTTTGAACCTACGCTCATTTTTTGTATTGACTTTAAACAGTGGATGCATAAATTGTGAGTACTTACTAACCGAACAGGAGAATTTGTGGGCAGACGAAAAATAACCCGTGTTGTCAGGAAGATGCCTCATGTGGTGTTTTATAAACCGCAGGGAATTCCAATGATGGACTTAACAACAGTAGAGTTATCTGTGGATGAGTTTGAAGCACTGCAGTTGATTGATGCTGAGGGTTTTTTACAAGAAGAAGCTGCCACACAAATGGGTGTTTCTCGCCCAACGCTTGGACGCATTTTAGCAGGAGCGCGAAAAACAATTGCTACTGCTCTTTCTGAAGGATGTGCGATCCGGGTTGAAGGTGGAGACTATAAATTTGAAGCAGACCTACAGGCTAAGAACGAAGCAGGACAGCCTTGTTGTTCTGGTGGTAAGCAAAAGATAGGTGACCCCGACAACATTTAGTATGTTCGTGGCGTTAAAAACCGTTTTCTGATGCATGGACATCACCAAGGAGTAACATATGGAATCAGTTAAATTAGCAATCAGCACCAATGGCCCAACACTTGATGATACCGTAAACCCTCGTTTCGGACGAGCACCTGGTTTTTTGATTGTAGATTCTCAGAGCCTTGAGTTTTCTTACTTGGATAACGGTCTTTCACAGACAATGTCTCAAGGCGCTGGCATTCAGGCTGCTCAAAATGTAGCAGGTAGCGGCGCAACGGTTGTGCTTACCGGCTATGTTGGTCCTAAGGCTTTTACAGCACTGGAAGCAGCGCATGTCCAAGTTGGGCAGGACGTTGAAAATATGACAGTACGTCAGGCAGTAGAAGAATTTAATAAAGGCAATATCACAATTGCTTCTTCACCTAATTCTCAGGGCAAAAGTGGAATGGGTGGCGGTGCTGCTCAGACTTCTCAGCAGCCTCAGGGCGCGGGACAGGGTGCCGGAATGGGCGCTGGTCGTGGTCAGGGTGCAGGCCGTGGACAAGGTGGACAAGGCGGCGGACGCTGTGGCGGTCAAGGTGGCGGTCAAGGTGGCGGTCAAGGTGGCGGTCGTAGAGGCGGAGGTCGTATCTAGTGATTATTGCAGTGGCCAGCGGTAAAGGTGGTACCGGTAAAACAACAGTTACTGCTGCGTTAGCAGCAAACTGGTCCCCCCCTGTTGCTGCGGTAGATCTGGATGTTGAAGAACCTAATCTTCATTTATTTTTACATCCTGAAATCACCGGAACAGAGAAAGGATATATCGAAGTCCCTCAAGCAGACGAGGGGATGTGCACCTCTTGTGGAGCCTGTGCTGAGTTGTGCCAGTTTAAGGCAATTGCATTAATTGGGGATACGTTATTAACCTTTCCTGATATGTGTCATGGTTGTGGCGGTTGTATTGCTGTGTGTCCAACCGGTGCATTAACAGAGAGTTCACGTGAATTGGGCGAGCTGTGCTATGGCACTTCCGGTGATATTGCGTTCCATATGGGTAGGCTTCGCATCGGTGAGGCTATGTGTCCTCCACTAATGAAGCTGGTTAAGCGCAAGGTCTTTTCAATGTATGAAAATGATTCTCGCGATATAATTATAGATTCTCCTCCCGGTGCAAGCTGCCCTGCAGTTTGTGCAGTCGCAGATGCAGACTGTGTGGTGCTGGTAACGGAGCCGACCCCGTTTGGATTTTATGATTTTAAAATTGCTTATGATGCCTTTGCGGTATTTAACAAACCTATGGGTGTTGTTGTGAATAAAGCTGGCATTGGTGACAATCAGGTGTATACCTTCTGCAAAGAAAATAATATTCCTATATGGGCGGAGATTCCGTTTGATAGAGGCATCGCAGAAGCTTATTCTGTGGGAGCAGTCATTACAGATGCAGTCCCTGAGTTGAAGCCTGTGTTTGAAGAGCTGATTTGTTCTATTCAGGAGTCCGTCCATGCATGAAATTCTCATAATCAGCGGTAAGGGCGGAGCCGGTAAAACAACAGTTACCGGTGCGTTTGCCCATCTTTCAGAAAATGCAATCTTTTGCGATCTGGATGTGGATGCGCCGGATTTTCACCTTATCAGCCAACCGGAGCAATATGAGAGTCATGAATTCTGGTCCGGTTATGAAGCGCAGATAAGACAGGATGATTGTGTGCATTGTGGTGTCTGTTTAGAGCCTTGCCGTTTTGACGCAATCAAATTAGAAGGTGAAACCTATACTGTTGACCCGATGAAGTGTGAAGGCTGTAAGGTCTGTGTAGCTTTATGTCCAAGCGATGCTATTGATTTTAATTTAAAGAAATGCGGTGAATGGTACAGATCAAAAACTCGGTTTGGGCATCTGGTTCATGCGCAGTTGTACCCCGGAGAAGAAAACTCCGGCAGGCTGGTGGCGCTACTTAAAGACGAAGCTCGTAAGACTGCCAAAGAACTTGGCTATGAGATTCTGCTTGCAGATGGTGCACCGGGTATTGGCTGTCCAGTTATCAGTTCTCTTTCCGGAACAGATCTTGCCGTGTTTGTAACGGAGCCGACCCCCTCAGGGTTGCACGATTTAGAGCGCGTCGCTGCATTATGTGACCACTTCCGTGTTAAAGGATGTGTGGTTATAAATAAATACGATTTAAATATCGGCATGACAGAAAAAATTGAATCATTCTGTAAACAGAAGGGATACCTCGTTGCGGGTCGAATACCGCATTCTGATGCTGTTACAGCAGCTATGGTGGAGCGCAAGACTGTCACGGAATTTGATTCAGCTATGTACTCTGATTTTGCCGGTATATGGAACAATGTACTCTCACAGCTGTAAGTACCCCTTTCAGCATCCAATTTTGACATATTAGAAGGAGAAAAATATGTCCTCAACTCTCGTAGCAGTTCCGTCTGCAGTTCCAGGTGGATTAGAAGCAGGCGTAGACGCACATTTTGGTCATTGCCAGATGTACACCCTTGTTTCTGTAGAAGACGGCAATATTGCTAATGTTGAAGTTATCCCGAACATCCCGCATGAACAGGGTGGCTGCATGGCTCCTGTAAACTACCTTGCAGAGCACAAAGTGCAGGCAATCATTTCCGGCGGTATGGGTATGCGTCCTCTGATGGGCTTCCATCAGGTTGGCATTGAAGTTCTGCATGGCAATGGTGCTGTAAGTGTTCAGGATGCAGTAAGTGCATTCATCGCTGGCTCCCTGCCGCGCTTCTCTCAGGAATTTACTTGTGGTGGCGGAAGCTCTGACGGCTGCGGTAACCACTAGAAACAGATTGTGCAGGGAGGAAGCTGCTGTCGGGCTTGAAAAGAGCACTGCAAAGTTAGAACTTCTAACGTTGCATTCCTTGGCCGTGCCCATCCTCTGTACTTTTTTGCAACGCAAACGATAGCAATATCGTGTAACCGCCGGAGTTGTTTTAGGTAAATCGATATGCTCTGTTAACGATTATTGCTGCATGGCACTGCGCCACCGCAAGTTCTCATCGACCTGTAGAGTCTTTTGTTAGATATACTGATTTTATCCGGTAGGTTTGCGACAGAAAAAACGAGGTGAATTCACCTCGTTTTTCTGCGTTTACAGGGTTGCAGCTATTTTGCCGTGCCTGTTCTTATATTCTCCGGCCTATCTTTCCTTGCTGTTCTTGCTTTCAGTGCCTATATACCTTGCGGTGCAGAACGATGAATTTTGCCATATTGACCGCTAGGAGACGTTCGTGTTTATTCCTCTGGATACGTGTACAGATGAATTTTCTGAAGAAGCAGCTGCATTCGGGTATTGTCCCGTATGTGGTGTTACGCATTCGTTACCGTATGGTGCGGCAAAATTCTATGCACATAAATTGCGTCAGGAGTTGGAAGCCAAGGGTGACATGCTTCTTGCGATTCCTGACGGGGTTGCAGAACAGCAGGAGCTTCAGGCCCGGTTGGATGCTCTTGCAGGAAATTCACGTTACAGCACGGACTATTTATGGGGCAAAGCGCTTGGACAGATGCTCGGCATTATGGTGTGCAGGAAGCAGGACGGCACTGTCGGTATCGTTCGCGCCTTTTCCGGCCAGTATGACAGAGTATACGAAATCCCCGGCTGGGCACCGCCTGTAATGGATTTAGTCCGATACAATGCGGTGAACTCTGCTGGAAATAAAATTGTTAATGAGTACACTGACCGGATCAATATTCTGGCTCCTTCCGAAAAAGCGTTGTTACAACAGCTTAAGCAGGAGCGCAAAGCTCGATCTCGCTCTTTGATGAATGAATTGTACGCATTGTATATTCTGGGGAATTTTAAGGGTGAGAAAAAGCCCCTTAAAGAGGTGTTCCACAGCAAGCAGGGGATGCGAACTGGCACAGCAGATTGTTGTGCTCCTAAACTGATTCATTATGCACAGCAGAACCAGTTGACTCCGCTGGGGATTGCAGAATTTTTTTACGGGGCTGAAAATAAATCGCAAACGCGGCAGCACGGTATGTTTTATGAAGCGTGCGAAGAAAAATGCCAACCGATTCTCGGCTTCATGCTTTGCGGCTTACAATAACTTTTGGGTTGATATATGTTCGATAAATATGATGCATCGCATCTTTCAATAGACGTTCTGTACGCGGATGAGCACTGTGTAGTGGTGTACAAACCCGCAGGATTACTTTCTGTACCCGGGAAAGGGCCGGAGAAGGCAGACTGTGTTGTAAGCCGTGTGCGGGAAATGTTTCCTGAGTGCATTGAGCATCCTGAGGCACATCGTCTTGATATGTCCACGTCTGGTATTCTTATTCTGGGGCTGACAATGGATGCCAAGCGGAATTTGTCTACAGAGTTCCGCGAACGCCGGGTTGGGAAAAAGTACGAGGCTATTCTTGACGGCGAAGTGCGCGGGGAGAGCGGTACAATTGATCTGCCGTTGCGTCTGGACTGGTTTAATAGCCCCATTCGTATTTATGATCCGCTTCAGGGAAAACGTTGCATTACCTTGTGGCAAAAGCTGGATTATACGGATGGAAAAACTCGTATCGCATTTGATCTGATTACTGGACGTACGCATCAACTTCGCGTGCATTCTTCCCATAAATTCGGGTTGGGGTGCCCTATTGTCGGAGATAACCTGTATGGTACACGTAATCCTGGTGAACGTCTTATGCTGCATTCTCGCTATTTAAAAATTGCGCATCCTGTTTCCAATGAAATATTGGAATTTGACAGAGCGCCTGATTTTTAATTTGCGAAAATTGTGACTACCTTGCAATTCTGTATGACTTGTGAGTTGCGCGGTTGGAATAACGTGCGTTTGCACTTCGGGAGGATAGTGATGCTGACTTTTAAGTGTGCTGCTTGCCGCAGAAAGCTCTGGAAGTATTTTAAGATAGGTAAAGGTGAAGTTGTCCGGTGCCATAAAGATCGAATAAAAAAAATTTTTGAGATAGATGAGCGCGATGGCAAAGTATTTTGCCTGTGTGGACGTCCTATAGGTGTGGATAAAGAAGGGCATTACAGGATGATCCGCAATGCCTGTACATATTCCGGAACAAAAGATCCGAAGAAATAAAAAAGGAAAGGGTACCCTTTCCTTTTTTTATACTTTGCTGATTTTATTCTAAACTTCTTCTTCCAGTGCTTTTTTCATAATTTCAATCACACTGCCGCGTTCCTGCGCAAGCCGCTTCCATTTTTTCTTTTCTTTCTTGATTGCTTCAACGGTATGGAGCAAATCACGAATTGTATGGGCAGGGTAGCCGTTGTTAGGCTGTTCTTTGTGCAACTCTTCATCATTGCGTTGGCGCAGTGCCCTTAGTTGATTAGCATTTAAAATCATAAGCACATCCTCTCGGGTTGATGACAAACTAGTACATGGGCTACGCATCCTGTGAATCCGTTATCTAGTGCGTTTCCCTTTGCAATGTGCTGTCTCAATCTGCCTAAAATGGACTTTGTAGGCGACCAGTGTCTTCTACCGGCACAATTAGGCAGTATTGCCATGGTGTCTATCAAAGAACCATCAGTATGGCTGTATACTGCCTGTACTTTTGATACTTATCAACCTGAGCCGGCTATATTTATTTTTCTTTTACAGAACGGTTATTCAGTGCTGAACCTTCAGTGCTTGAGGCTTCGTATTCATCAGCCTTCCCATGGGGAATAGTATCTTTTGCCTTGGGCAAAATTAAGCGCACGCCACGTTCAAAGCATATATATTCTGCTGCCCAGTTTATGAGTACTATAACTCGGTTACGGAACCCAATAAGGTACAGTATGTGTATTATCAGCCACGTTATCCACGCGAAGAACCCCGTGATATTCAATTTTCCAAGATGTACGACGGCGCTCGAACGGCCGATGGTGGCAAGAGAACCTTTGTCGTGGTAGGAAAATGAAGTAAGCTCTTTGCCTGCAAAATGGTTTATGAGATTTTTAGCGACCAGTATGCCCTGCTGAATTGCATTTGGTGCAATTGTGGGGGCGACCAATATCCTGTCACCATCCATAGGCAATGCCATATCTCCGGCAACAAATACTTCCGGATGATCAGTCAGCTGTAGGTTTGGATTTGTTATGATACGGTAGGCACGGCCAAGAGGCACCCCCATTTTTTCGGCAACCTTATTGCCGCGGACACCCGCTGTCCAAAGAACCGTGCGGGTGGGAATGACCTCGCCGGACTTCAAAGTAACTTTGTCTGCTTCCACTTGGACTACGTGCTGATTATAGTAGCCGTGAACACCAAGTTTTTTTAACCGCTTTTTGGCATAACCGCGTAACTTTTCCGGGTAGCCATTAAGAGGACCGTCTTCCCCTTCGATAAGCATAATTTTTACAGTATCTTTTTCCAGACCTCTGAAGTCTCTGCGCAGGGACGTGTTGGCAAGCTCGGAAAGGGCTCCTGCATACTCGGTTCCTGTAGGGCCGCCACCTACAATTACGAATGTAAGAAGTTGTTCGCGTATTGCAGGGTCGGTTTCATGCTGTGCGTATTCAAAGCAGGATAAAATGTGGTTTCGTATGTCGATGGCCTCTTCTGCACTTTTCAGTGAGAAGGCAAATTCATCCGCACCGGGGACACCAAAGTAGCTGGTAACACTTCCCAGAGCGATAATAAGGCCGTCATAAGGGATTGATCCGACATCACTGAGAAGAACCCTCTTGTTTAAATCAAGTCCGGTAACCTCAGCCATGCGGAATTCGACATTCAGCATTTTGCGGAAGGTTCCACGAAGCGGGTACGTAATTTGCTCCGGCTCAAGACCGGCAGACGCAACCTGATAAAGTAACGGTTGGAATAGATGATAGTTGTTACGGTCTATGACTGTTACTTTATATTCATCATGTTTGCTGAGCTCTTTTGCTGCCCAAAGTCCGGCAAAACCACCGCCTAGGATAATAATGTGTTTAGCATCGTTGTTTTCTGACATTGGTACACCATTGTGTGTGATTATCTAATTGTGATGGTTGAATTGTCGCATGCAAATTACAACATGCTCTTATCTATACCTATGTATGATTTTATTACCAGTGTATAGATTTTTTTAGGGTAATGAGGACTATGAATTATATCATATTTTAGATAGATTAGTTAAGTTGCATTGTGATTATTTATAGCAGGAGTTGTTTGTGGGAAAACTTAGTATTGACCTGCTTCAATCCGGTATGGTGCTTCAAGACGAAGTTCGGGGGATGAAAGGGAAACGTCTGTTTCCTGCCGGTGTTGAGCTGGATGAACAAAAGATTACAATTCTTAAAGCATGGGGAGTGGTAGAGGCCGATATAATAGGGGGAGCTCGTGAAATTTCTCGTCAAACTCAGTTGGAAAATGGTCCTGTAACGGATGAAGCCCAACGGCTTGCTAAACGGTATGTTACACAAGCATTCCGTGGGCAGGAGGTTGGCTCAAGCTTTATGCGGCAGTTTAAGCTGCAGTGTGTGAAACGCACAGCCAAGGCTATCCGTAATCAAAGTTTTTCTGTGATGTCAGCAGAAACAATGCGTGATTTGTATGACCAAGCTGCCAAAAGTTCACTGCGTCCGGGAATGGTTACGCCTCAGAACGTTGTGGAAAAGCAGTTGGAGCTTATTTCTTTTCCAGACATTTATTATGAAATTGTTCGTGAACTGGAATTTCCGTTTACGACATCGCGTAGGCTTGCCGGCATTGTTTCAAAGGATACCGGACTTGCCGCCCGTATTTTAAAATTGGTTAACAGCCCTTTTTATGGATTTCCATCCCGCATTGAAAGTATTGAGCGTGCGTTGACAATTCTTGGTTCAAACGAGTTGACGACGCTTACACTGGGCTTGAGTGTCGTACATAGTTTTCTGGGAGTTCCTGAAACGGTTTTTAATGTTAAGGACTTTTGGGAGTACGCAATTTCCTGTGGTATTCTGTCTCGCTTGCTTGGTGCGCAATGTACTGACTTGATGGAAGAGCGTTTGTTTGTGGGCGGGCTGTTGCAGCCTGTCGGAATGCTGCTTATGATAAGTTATGATCCGGCGTCCATGTGTAAGGCCGTGCTTTTGAGCCGAAAGAAAGGTGTTTCTCTGCCTGTAGCAGAGCGCGCTGTGTTCGGATTTAATCATGCAGAGGTTGGTGCTACTCTTCTTGAGTCATGGAATATTCCGGAAACTCTTACAAATATTGTTCGCCATTGCTATACTCCGTTGTCGTCGCCATTGCCGATTGACTCCAGCATTGTTCATTTGGCAACAATTATGGCGACAGGATTGCGTAGCAAAGATTTCTGTACGTATCATTTGCCGGACTTTTTTCAAGCTACAGTAGACGAGACAAAGATTTCTCCTTCTGCACTTGTACCTATTCTTTCGCAATATGATAGGCAGCTTGCGGATACTCACGAGATTTTGACCGACGGTATGTAGTCCGGCAAGTGTTGCAGCCTTGATGCAGCTGGTGTACTCCAAGTTGGGAAAGGTGGCGGGCTGTATATGCACAGTTTGCGAGCTGCCGTGGGAATAGAGCCGGAGAATGCGTTCTTTTCGGCTGATAAAGTCGTACTTATAAGAAAAGTTGGGTGAGATGGTAGAGCATGAAGCACTTGTTTCTCCAGATAAAAACAATACACCAAATAGCCGGAAGGCGTTGTTAAAAATTCTGGAGGCAGCAACAGGGATGGGGCATTTTGGATATCGGCTAAGTGAAGTTACCGATGTTTCAAGCATGCTTTCAGAAATTGCTGCCAATGTAGAGGCAATCCATCCATTCCAAACGATGGCATTTTTGTTGGTGGATGAAGACTCACATGACTTTGTCTTGTCATGGTGTTCATCTGAAGCACAAGAAGCCAGTATTACAGACGCCTGCCGCCAGCTCATGGAAGACCACATGTTTTCATGGGCATTGCGTCGAAATCATCCTACGACAGTCACTTCCGAGGGGGTAGGAGAAGTCCTGCTGCATCCTTTGCAGACTTCGTCCGGGCCTGTAGGGATGTTTTTTGGTGTTTTGCAGGGTGATAAACCTGCAGAAGATGTTTCTTACTATCTCCTTTCAATGACACTTGTTGCGGCAAGTATCGCCATCGAAAACTTTTTTCTCTACAAGCAGCTTTCTGAAAGCAATAGTGCACTGGAAGAAAAAGTAACCAGTCGTACGGAAGAGCTGAGCGCTTCTAACAGGCAGCTCAGGCGTACCCTTCAAGAGAAAGAAACGTATAAACAGCATCTGGAACTTTTGTTCTCATCCATGCAGGATGTGATTATTTCTGTTGATCCGGAACTCACTGTACAGAGTATTAACCGTGCAGGCGAAGAATTGTTCGGAGTTGTACAGGATGATGTTGTGGGCAAATTGCTTCCGCAGGTTATGCCTGACCTTGCACTGCGTTGTGATGAATTTTTCCACGATGTGCTTTCTTACGGAGAGCGCATAGTGGAAGAACGAGTAGAGCTGTTGCTGGACTCTGATGCGCGGCATATCTTTATGATTAACTGCTCGCCGTTTGCATCCGGTGCCGATGGACAGCGTGGCGCTATGCTTATGTTGCGCGATATTACCCGTCTTGTTTCTTTGGAAGAACAGTTGCAGGAGCGACGTTCCTTCAAGAACATTATCGGTACAAGTAAAAGTATGCTTAACCTGTATTCAATGCTTGAAAACCTTGTCGATCTGGATACCACAGTTCTTGTGACTGGTGAGTCCGGTACAGGTAAAGAGCTTGTGGCAGAAGCATTGCATCACAATGGTTCTCGCGCAAACGGGCCGCTTGTCCGAGTTAACTGCTCGGCTTTATCTGAGAATTTGCTGGAAAGTGAGTTGTTCGGGCATGTCCGTGGAGCTTTTACCGGCGCGACAAAGGACAAGGTTGGGCGTTTTGAAGCTGCTGAAGGCGGTACAATTTTCCTAGACGAGATTGGTGACGTATCGTTGCGTATTCAAGTTTTACTGCTCAGGTTCCTTGAATCACATGAATTTGAACGCGTGGGTGATACTGTTACCCGTAAAGCGAACGTGCGAATTGTGGCAGCTACCAATGCAGACTTACAGCAGCGTGTGGCTCAAGGCGTATTCCGTTCAGACCTGTTTTATAGGTTGAATGTTATGAATGTGCATCTTCCGCCGTTGCGTGAACGTCTGGATGATATGGCTCTGCTGGTACAGTTTTTTATTGATATGTTTAATGATACCTTGGGCGTTTCAATTTCAGGTGTATCTGAACAGGCTATGCAGATTTTTATGAATCATCCTTGGCCGGGTAATATAAGAGAATTAAAACATACTATTGAGCATGCTTCGATTCTCGCCCGTACTGGGCGTATCACGCCGGACCATCTTCCTGTTCAAATTCTGGGGACAGATCCTCTTTCCAGCTCAGATGTTGTGCGTCATCCGCCATACGGTGGTTATGGTGGTGGGTACGGTTTGCACTATTCTCCTCAGCCGCTTATCAGCCCTAATGCCTATATGCCGGCTTCAATGCAGCAGGTTCGTGTGCCATGCCATACTGTTACCGCTGAAGAAGTGCAGGCGGCAATAGCTTCTGCCAATGGTAATAAAACAGCGGCAGCTAAATTGCTCGGTATGGGGAGAGCAACCTTGTATCGGAAATTAAAGGAACTTGGTCTGGGATAAGTTAGACAGAAAGTAATATTTGAGACGTCTCAATATGTCTCGTGAGACGTCTCACGAGACATTTTTTTTATATTGTCATGTTTTTTCCCACCAGTAACATATTGAAATAACATGACTAAAAGAAATGAAAAAGTTGGCACTATGCTTGCTATAATAAAATTAAATCTGTTCGTCACAATGCAACAATAGACGACAGAACAAAATTTTGGTCAGCAGTATTCTATACATACTGTACTACGCCTGAAGGTGCTGACTCTTCTGACAATCTTGGGGAAAAGATTGTTTGGACCACGCTGGGGAATAGTAAGGTTCATGGAAGAGTTAGCAAGTATGGTCTGCGCTTCAGAGGGCAGATCGGGGGATAGCCGCGTGAAGGTTACTATCTTCATCGGGGCATGGGGGGGTATAGTACTCAAAAAGTTATACCATTAAATTAGAGCAGGTTATGACCGCTCTATTTCGCAGAAAAAATCTTATGATTTTTTTGAATGCGGGGGAAAACTGATGGACGGCATGACCTGCCACAGTGAACGCAATTTACTGCGAGAAGATTCTTCGGCTGAATAGTCGTTTAAGAGTGCTATAGAAAAAAGCTGAGTATCCGTCTCGATACTTGGCTTTTTTCTATTACCGTAGCGTGAGTGACATATAATATAAGAAAAAATTTCATCGCTCTTCGCTGGTGAAAAAGAGCATCACCGCGCGTTACGCCCGCCGGTGTGTCTCTAAAATGATACCATGTCTGCCAATAGCTCGTCTGTGACAGACGTGGTATCAAAAAAAGCACTGAACAATGTTACCATCTGTTCAGTGCTTTTTTTGTATAGGGGGGGGACGTCATGAATATTTTCATGCATCCCTTGAGCAAAGGTACACAATTAGTCACTTTTAATATGTACGGATTAGCTGCATACACTGGACATACAGATTGCGTACCTTTGTCTCGGGAAGAGCGGCAGAATTCTAGAAATTAATTTCCAGTCAGTTCAGTGCGTCCTTCTACGAGCTCGGTGATGACACTTGGGTCGGCCAACGTGGACGTGTCACCAAAGTCACCTGTACTTCCTGAAGCAATTTTCCGCAGGATTCTCCGCATAATTTTACCGCTCCGGGTTTTCGGCAGTTCTTCCGCAAACTGCAATACTTCCGGTGTAGCAATCGGTCCAATTTCTTTTCGTACCCATGTGCGAAGCTGAGCACGCAATTCTTCAGTCTCTTCTTCATCTGCTTTTAAGGTGACGTAGGCATAAATGCTTTCGCCTTTGATAGGATGCGGCATTCCTACTACTGCTGCTTCTGCAACTGTAGGATGAGCAACCAGTGCAGATTCAATTTCAGCGGTACCCATACGGTGTCCGGATACGTTGATAACGTCATCAAGGCGTCCCATGATCCAGAAGTATCCGTCATTATCTACGCGGGCACCATCGCCGGATTCATACATTCCAGGAAATCTTTCAAAGTATGTACTTTTGTAGCGTTCAGGGTCTCCGAATACGCCTCGAAGCATGCCCGGCCAAGGCTTACGGATAATAAGATGCCCACCTTCATTTGGTTCTGCATCGCTTCCGTCCGGACGTACAATACGTGCATCAATACCAGGAAGTGGCAGTGTTGCAGATCCCGGTTTAAGCGGAGTTGCAAAAGGAAGAGCCGCAATCATAATACCACCGGTTTCTGTCTGCCACCATGTATCAACGATAGGTGTCTTGTTTTTACCGATATTTTCGTAATACCATATCCAGGCTTCAGGGTTGATTGGTTCGCCAACGGTCCCAAGAACCCGCAATGAAGACAGGTCGTGTCGCTGGGTCCATTCCAGACCTTCACGCATAAGTGCACGGATAACTGTCGGCGCAGTATAGAAAATGGTAACACCGAATTTTTCTACAATATTCCAGAAGCGGTCAGGACTAGGGAAGCTTGGAACACCTTCAAACATGACTGTAGTCGCACCGAGAGCAAGCGGGCCGTACACAATGTAAGAATGACCGGTAATCCAGCCGATGTCAGCGGTACACCAGTATACGTCAGATTCCTGAATATCAAAAACCCACTGTGAGGTGTGTGCTGCATAGGTCAGGTATCCACCTGTAGTGTGAACAACACCTTTTGGTTTTCCTGTTGATCCACTTGTGTAAAGAATAAACAACGGATCTTCGGATTCCATAGGCTCACATTCACAGAATGCTTTGATGTCAGACTGTTGCATAGCCTGATGCCACCAGATGTCACGTTCTTCTTTCCATTCAAGGTTGCCTTGTTCAGCAGTACCTGCACGGTCTACTACAACAACGTGTTCAACACTCGGGCAGGCTGTGAGCGCATCGTCTGCATTTGATTTAAGGGGAATTACGCGACCGGAGCGCAAAACAGCATCTGCGGTAACAAGTATCTTTGCTTCGCAATCCACTACGCGGCTTTGTAAACTGAGAGCAGAAAAGCCCGCAAAAACAATGGAATGTACTGCGCCGATACGAACACAGGCAAGCATGGCAATAGTTAATTCCGGAATCATAGGCATGTACAAAGCTACACGGTCGCCTTTACCTACGCCGTATTTTTTCAATACGTTTGCAAACTTACATACTTCTTCGTATAATTGTTCGTAAGTGTAAGTAATAACATCACCTTCCGGCTCTCCTTGCCAGATAAGAGCTGTCTTGTCTTTACGACCAAGCTCGAGATGCCGGTCAAGACAGTTGTGGGCTACATTCAGCGTTCCGCCGGTAAACCAACGGATGTCCGGTGTATCCATGTCTGCTTCCAGCACTGTGGTGAACGGGGAAAACCAGTCAAGTAATTCATTAGCACGTTCAGCCCAGAAGCCTTCATTGTCTTCCATAGAACGCGTGTATTGCCGCTTGTATTCTTCCAGAGACCGGATATGAGTACCTGCGGTTTTAGACGGGAATGGAGTGAACAGGCGTTGCTCATCTTGCATGGAAATGATGTTATGTTGGCTCATGGCGTTCTCCTCAAAATAAATGGTGGCAATGTCGGCACAGTCTGCCCGACGGCACTGTGATGTTTGCTGACCTGAAAATTTGCATGTTCCGGCTGTGGAGCCCACTGGTGCTGCAAGGAATAGTGGACGCCACAACCGTAAACAAACCATAAGGGAAAGGTGGAAACAATTCGTATGCTCCCTGTGAGAGCAGATTCGGTTTGTTAATGAACAACTGCACTATGCAGCTACTGGCAACCAAAAGAATATTCTTTTTCGGTGAACGGCAAGAATCGCTTGGTGAATAGCATGGCAAACGGTAAGCGGTTAAAAAAGACATGGTGAGCGGTAGAGGCCGGTAGGGTGTCAAGGGTTCGTGTCGCCAGCAGGAGTAAAAGTAATACAACTGTTTGAACTTAGTTTGAGTTTCCACTACAGTATTTCATACTTGCTGTTGCATAATCCCAACTGGAACCAATCGTAGGAGCCTATGTGAGTCAATCGACGCTAAAACAGATGTTTCGACCGACCTCTGTGGTAATAATTGGTGCTTCTGAAGAGTCTGGAACTCCCGCCTGTGAATGTATGCGAAACTTGCTTGGCGGCACCTTTCTTGGGCCTGTATTGCCAGTTGTGACACAGCCGGATTCGCCGGATACAATTTTCGGGCAGCCTGTTTATACAGCTATTGATACCCTCCCCATTACGCCGGATCTTGCCATTGTTTGTGTTGATGCAGATGAAGTTCCTTTTTACATAGAAGAACTTGGCAAACGCGGAACACAGAATGCGATACTTTTTGCTCCCGGCTTTTCACGGTTTGATACAAAAGAGGCCACACGCAAGCGTAAGCGGCTTATTGAACTGGCTCATAAATTTTCTGTGCGATTGCTGGGGCCTAATGGACTTGGTTTTATAAACCCATCCCTCGGCATTAATGCCAGTCTTGTCTCATCTCCTTTTTCCATGGGGAAAGTTGCCTTTATTACCCAGTCTGATTCCCTGTTTACCTCAGTGCTTGATTGGGCTGTGTCTAAATCTCTTGGTTTTTCTCACGTAATTTCTCTCGGGGACATGCTTGATGTAGGTTTCAGCGAAGTGCTGGACTATTTGCACATGGATATGAATACCCGTGCTGTATTGCTTTATCTTGAGTCTGTTACCAATGCCCGCGAATTTATGTCTGCCGCGCGAGCGCTTTCACGCTTAAAACCCGTTATTGTAGTTAAGGCAGGAAAATCTCACGCCGCTGAGCAGGCTGTGGCGGCGCATACTGGTATGATTCTGGGCGCGGATGAAGTGTACGAGGCTGCGTTTAAACGTGCCGGGATGCTTCGAATGGATTCTATTGATTCAGTATTTGACACAATTCAGGCGCTGGCATGGGCAAAGCCGTTAAAAGGGAACCGGTTGGCAATTGTAGCAAATGGTGGGGCACCTGCATTTATTGCAACTGATTTGTTGTTGCAAGGAGGCGGAGAACTTGCAGAATTAACAGACGAAGCCTGCCAGCATCTGGATGACACTCTTGGGAATGGCTGGTCATATTGGAACCCTTTAGTAATTGATGCAAAGGCCGATGCTGATATGTATGCCAACGCCATTAAGCCGTTGCTGCGCGACAGCTCGGTGGATGGTATTCTCGTGTTGCACATCCCTACTGTCGGGGTGGATAGTGCCGCCATTGCAGAACGGGTTGTGAAAACGTGTAAGCGCAGTAAAAAAGTTATTCTTACAAGCTGGCTTGGTGCTGGCGACGGGGATATCGCTCGTAACATATTTTTTAAAGCAAAAGTGCCTTCCTATTTCACACCGGACAGTGCCGTGCGTACTTTCTTGTACCTGGTGCAGTACAGACGTAACCAGATCAAACTGGCAGAAGCACCTGAGTCGCGTCCGGAAAGCAAAATAGATGTATTAAAAAGCCGTGCCATTGTGTTGCAGGCGCTGGAAGATAAACGTCAGATGCTTACAGTGCAGGAATCAGAAGCGTTACTGGGTGCGTATGGTATTAACTGTATTACTACACGAACTGCTGATTCCATCGAAGATGTTGCGGCAATTGCGGATGAAGTCGGTTATCCTCTGGCTATTAAAGTTATTTCGCCGGATATTTATCGTAAGTCGCAGGTTGGCGGTGTGATGCTGGATATTAATAACAAAATTGAAGCAACCGCAGCTGCTGAATCTATAGTAATGAATGTTGCGCAGTATCAGCCTGCTGCGCGCATTAACGGTTTTGCTGTCCAACGAATGACCCGGCGGATGCGTGGCGTAGAGCTTGCTGTGGCAATTGAAACTGATCCTCAATTCGGGCCTGTTATCCGTTTCGGGCAGGGGGGATCCCTTGCACATCTTATACAGGATACGCAGACGGAATTGCTGCCGCTTAATATGAGTCTTGCCAAAGAACTTGTGGCCTCAACACATGTGAGTAAGCAGCTTGTGGGGAATGACACTGTTGCAGGTGTTGACACACAGGCTGTGTACGAACTGCTGGTGTCCATTTCGCAGCTGCTTATTGATATTCCGGAAATTTTTGAGTTAGAGATTAATCCCGTGCAGGCCGATGCCAGCGGTGCTTTTGCGCTTGATGCTGCCATCCGGGTCGCGTGGACAGAGGTTGGTGGAGCTGACCAGCTTGCAATCTGCCCGTACCCTGCTGAACTGGAAGAAATTGTCGATGTAGGCAATGGGTTGACGGTACGTCTGCGTCCCATCAGACCGGAGGATGAACATGCTCACTGGGATTTTGTAGAGCATCTCAGCCCGCAGGACAGAAGGTTCCGTTTCTTTGGCAATGTCGGAGAACTTCCGCGTTCAGAAATGGTTAAGCTGACGCAGATTGACTATGACAGGGAAATGGCATTCATTGCGCAGACTATTCCTGAAGACGGGGAAGAGCCGCTCACTGTTGCCTCTGCTCGCGCGATGATTTCGCCGGATAACGAAACCTCCGAATTTGCCGTGGCTGTACGAAGTGACTGGAAACGCAAGGGACTGGGACGGATGTTGATGTCGCACCTTGTGGACTATCTACGTTCCCGCAACACAAAACAGATTACCGGCGAGGCTCTTGGTGACAACAAGAACATGGTAGAGCTTGCCCGTTCACTGGGGTTCGTTGTTTCAAAAGATTTTAATGACGATACGTATCATTTTACGCTGGATTTACGTGGTGACGGTGAAGAGGATGCGGGAGAGACCTAGGTGATGGAAATTTAGAAAAAGAGCGTCCCTGTTTTATTTGATTAGGGATGCTTTTGGGTTGAGTAGAAATGGAAAATAAAAAGAGTGGGGCAATGCTCCACTCTTTTTATTGCTTTGCATCGTATACTTGCGAATTCCACAGGAAGGCGAACGCTAATACGAATTTGAGAGGCTGTCCGGCTTCCTTGCTGGTAACCGCACCATCGTGCCCGTACTGTACGGGGCAATGAAGCCGGAGCGTGTGTCTCATATTGCAAAGTTTTTGGTCTACAGGAAGAATCTACTCTACTTGTTAACCATTTCTTTGAGTTCTTTTCCTGCCCGGAAGACAGGTAGTTTTTTAGGAGATACAGTTACGCTTTCACCAGTCTTAGGGTTACGGCCTTTGTATCCCTTGTATTCTTTAACTTTAAAAGAGCCGAATCCTCGAATTTCAACTCTACCTTCTTCTACAAGAGCTTCACGGATACTGTCAAAAAAAACGTTAACAAGCATTACTGCTTCATCTTTAGACAGGTTGTGCTCCTCAGCCATGACTTTAACTAATTCGCTTTTATTCACAAGAACCCCCTATGGAATATCAATTCGTAATTTTGTCCACGATATTAGAGTAGTACCCATTCATTGTAATAGTGACAAGGGGGTGATGGTTATTTCTTCTGTTATTCAAAGGGGTTTTGGTTATAAAACTATAAAGAGTATGACCAATAAATTGTAATGTTTGTACATTTAGACAGTAAAAAATTAATTCAATTTATAGTACTAGTTGCAATATATAATTAAAAGTACTGTTAGAATTGAGCGAAAAAGCCACTGTAACAGGAGTTGCTTCGTTATACTAACGGGACGTAGCAATATTTAAACGTGGTTCCGAAGTTTTAATTCAACAGGATGCGGGTTGAGATACCATTGTGAGCTCAGGTATTGTTTGTCGTATTTACGCACATAATGGTTACAAAGGGTAAGCGGAACGATTAGTGGTACAAGTTCGCTGTGGTATTGTTCGATAATTTCTTGAAGTTCTTTCTTTTCATCAGAAGAGAGATCGTTCTTAAAGTATCCGGCAATATGTTGTAAGACATTAGTATGCTTTTTAACAGTTGCCTTTAGTTTTAGTGCTGTCAGTAATTCAGTTTGATATTGCTGGAGCAGGTCCTGAGGTTCGATTTGTTTTGCGTGGGCCACCAGTTTTCCCATAGATCGGTAATGAGTGATACTATGGGACATTATCAGTAGCTTATGGTTGGTGTGAAATTCTACTAGATTTCGCAGGGAGAAGGGTTGCTCAAGCATTGCTCTCCAGCGCTGCATGACAAAAATTCGTTCAATAAAATTCTCACGCAAATTTGCGTCACCGAGTCGACCTTCTTCTTCGACTGGCAGCAGCGGAAAGTGTTTCATAAAAGTTCGAGCAAAGACGCCAATACCGTTTAAACTTGGCGGGCCGGACTTTTTGGCGTCTTCCGGAGGGACATCTTTGTAAACTTTCACACGTTCCATGCCGCTGGAAGGAGACGAGCGTTTGAAAACGAAGCCGCACAGGTTTTCTTGTTCCAGTTCTTTTGTCCGGCGTGCAGAGAATTCTTTCATCTGTGTTGTGTAATCCTGATATGTTTTATTTGTAACGAGTCGCGGATTATCGGGATTTCCAACAAGTCGTAGAGCTTCGCGGGGGATTGGAAGTCCCATTTCAACTTCTGGACACACTGGTACGTAGTCAACGTATTCGCCGAGCGTGTTTACAAGCCATTGATCTTTTTTATGGCCACCATCAAAGCGGACAGGGTTGCCAAGTAGACAGGAAGAAATACCAATGCGAATTTTTTTTGTGGTTTGCATGTTGCTCTTTCCTCTCTGAGGTATAATATTATGGCTGATAATACATATTCAGAGTGGCTCAGTTGTGTTTGCTATGCAAATATAAAATTACGAAATGGTTCTTAGCTACATTGGGAGTTTCTCTATGAGTACTGAACAGTCACACCCCATAGAAGTTGTATTTTTTGACTTTAGCGGCGTGCTTGCCGATGAAGGTTTTATTGACGGGGTACGCAAGATAGCTGCACGTAACGGTTTTGATCAGGATGAATTTCAGTCTGTAGTAACAGAAATATGTTACGAGGGCGGTTATGCGACCGGTAAAGTGAGTGAAGCGGAATTCTGGGAAGAAGTACGCAAAAAAACAGGGCTGGTTGAGCAGAGCGAGCTGTTGCATCTTGAGGTCTTAACAGGATTTGCTGTCCGGTTATGGATGCTTGAAGTAGTGGATATTATTCGTGCGAGTGGTGTGAAGACTGCGATTTTAAGCGACCACACTAACTGGCTTGAAGAACTTGACTTTGAACATTCCATCTACTCCCATTTTGATCGTGTATTTAACTCATACCGTGAAGGTATTTCAAAACGTTCACACGATTATTTTTTTCATGCAATGCGCGCCATGGATGTGACACCCGAATGCTCTTTATTTGTGGATGATAACCCTTCTAATTTATTGCGTGCAGATGAGGTCGGGATGCAGACTTTGCTGTATGATGACCATGGGAAGGTCTTGGATCGTCTTCAGGCATTATTTCCTAATCTCATTTTTCCAGCAGGATAGCAGCACTTGTGAAAGACGGCGGATGAGAGTGTCACACTCTGCAAACGTTGCGTTATGAAAAAAAATTGCATATCGTGCCCGCTGATTTTCAACAAACAAGCAAGTCCGGAATGTTTTGTTCCGGCATATATATTATGAGAAAAGCAACAAGCGGCCTTACCCCGGAAGGTATTCCTTCCCTCGTGCTGACCGGTCTTGGTACTCTTGCATTTGCCATTATGGGATGTTGGATACTCTCTACTGTGTTCTTTATTCTTTTCTGGTTCAGTCTGCATTTTTTCCGCGATCCGGAACGTGTTACACCAACAGGTGAAGGTCTTGCTGTAAGTCCTGCTGACGGTAAAGTTATAAAGATTACTCCAATGGAAGATCCGTTCACTGGTGAGCGCCGTATGTGCATTTGTATTTTTATGAATGTTTTCAGCGTGCATGTGAATCGCTCTCCGATTGAAAGCACTGTTCGCGGTATTAAATATTTTTCAGGAAAGTACTTAAATGCTGCGTGGGACAAGGCTTCAACGGATAACGAACGTTGTGCATACGACCTTGAACATACTGACGGCAGTCGTTGGACAATGGTACAGATCGCTGGCCTTATAGCTCGCAGAATTGTGTGCCGTGTGGGCGTTGATGAGGCTTTAACTCGTGGAGAACGTTACGGAATGATCAAGTTCGGTTCTCGGGTTGACCTTTACTTGCCAGAGGGATATGCTCCTTCCGTTGATGTCGGTGAACAGGTCTTTGCAGGTGAAACTGTAATTGCCTGCAAAAGTGAAAAGTAATATTTTGAACTGAAGACTTTCATCAGCAGTTTTTGATTTTAATAAGGAAGCACATAGACATGGATCAAACAAAAGCCCGTAAGGGAATCTACATTTTGCCTAACCTTTTTACCACAGCAAGCCTCTTTGCAGGTTTTATGGGGTTGATATGGGCATCTGCGGGCAAATTTGAGATGTGTGCTACCGCTATTTTATTCTCCGCTCTTATGGATG